>CAIOHZ010000307.1 GCA_903858165.1 uncultured Pseudomonadota bacterium | reverse complement strand
GCCTGGACGAAGGTGATGGACCTCGACCGCGCCAAGCGTTGAGTTGACGGTTCAGCACTGAAGTGAAGGGGGCTTGTTTCCGGCCGCAAGGTCGGGAGCAAGCTCCTATTTACACGCGCGTAAAACGTGCGTCTTCAACGAATCCTAGGGCATCGAGTACACGGGCATATTTGGCTAAGGACAGGCCGCGATATTCGTTGTTCTCATCGCGTGATACCGCGGCTTCGGAAACGCGAAGCGCCCCGGCTAGTTCGCGCTGTGTCCAGCCGCGGATGATACGTAGGCAAATCAAGGCGGTTCCTCGTTCGTTAACCGAAAATTTCGGTAATGCCTTGAGGTCGCCGGAGCGCAAGCGTTCATACAGTCGAACTTCATATTCCAAGTCGTCGCCTTTATTGCGGTAGCCACAAACTGCGAGCTCTACTCTTTCTCCGGTTTCGCCCGCTTTCATCATCGCAGTTCGTACTTGTTGCTCTTGCGTGCGAAAAGCTTGCAGCATTTCGAGGGCGCCTCTCCACTCGGCATCATTGCGAAGCATGGTGGTTGTCCCTCAATAGGCGAACGATTCCCTTCGGTTCACCGGACCGTGTCTGGCGAAAGAAAGCCGGGAAGTACATAGGAAGGCCATTGGGCCCCACGCCGGCGGGTGAAAGCCCGTGGAGAGGTGCATGGAAGTGCGGGTACAGTTCTATGCGATGGCGATGCCACATGAGCGGTTTTAGCCTGCCGTTTTCGTCGCGTCGGCGATCGGCAAGATTCCACGCCGGGTTTAACTTCACTAACTCCGGGTGTTGATGGGAGGCGAACTCGCTGAAGTCGCAGGTAAAGTATCCGTCTATATCCTCGGGCCGGTTTTTGTTGGAGGTGAAGGAGCCGTTGGCGTACACGTTAGTGATTCCCACGAGCAGCAGTTGTTCGAACAATACTTCGAGCGAGTCGACCAAAGTGCGGCGCCACCATTGGTCCCACTCGGCACTTCGCCCCCAAGGACCCACCACCAGTGGGGATTGGCGTAGCGCCCGAATGGTCATGGGATGGTCGCCTGTGGGCAGTAGCCCAGCTTGGGTGAAACTGAGCATTCCGTTGCTCCTTAAGTTAACTTCGACGTTAAGTTTTTGCAAGCATCCTGCCTGCCAGTCGATTTGAGCGTGCGGCAGCGATAGCTGCAAGCCCCAAGTGGATTTTTGGCGTAAGAGGGTGAATTTCGGAGCCAAGTCGGGAGCAAGCTCCCTCCTACAGGGCGCGTTGGGCTACCCGCGCACTACCTTGCCTGGGTTCATGATGCCCCGCGGGTCCAGCATGGCCTTCAGGCCGCGCATTAAATCTAGCGCCACCGGGTCTTCGTAGCGTTCGAGTTCAGCCACCTTGGCTTGGCCTATGCCGTGCTCGGCGCTGAAGCTGCCGCCGTGTCGCGCCACCACGTCGTGTACATAACGACGAATTTCTTCTTTGACGCTTTGCAGACGGGCCGCGCCCGTTGCCAGAAAGGCTTGGCGTTCTTCGGCAGTGGTGAACTGCGCTGGCGCAGCGGCGGGCGAAAGATTGAAGTGCAGGTTACCGTCGCCCACATGGCCATAAGCGACCAACCGCAAATCCGGGTATTGCGCGGCCAAGTACGCGGAGGCTTCCGCGTGAAACTGTGCTAAGCGCGCAATGGGTAGTGCCACGTCGTGCTTGATGGAAGCGCCCTCCAGTCGCTGGCCGGAAGGAACGTTCTCTCGCAGGAACCACAAGGCATCGCGTTGCGAACCACTTTGCGCCAGCGCGGCTTCAAGCACCAACGGGTTTTCTAGTAACCACTCGCCGAAGCGTCTCTCCAGCGCACTATCGGCAAGCTGCGCGTCCAGTTCCACCAGCACTTGCCCGGGGTGAATGGCATCCAAAGCGGGCTTCGCCTGCGCTACATTCTTGAAAAGCAGTTTGAGCGCAAGGCTTGGCAGATATTCGAAGGCCGTAACGGCATCGCCAAACGCACCGCGGACTTCGCCAAGCAGTTGCACGGCTTCTTTAAGCCCGTTCACACCCACCAGTGCAGTGACTTGCGCCGGCGGTTGCGGAAACAGCTTCAGGCAAGCACCCGTAATAATGCCGAGCGTACCTTCAGCGCCCAAGAACCACTGCTTCACGTCGTAGCCGGTGTTGTCCTTGCGCAGGCCGCTCAGCTGGTTGAGCAAGCGACCATCGGGTAGTACGACTTCGAGACCCAACACCAGTTCGCGCATCATCCCGTAGCGCAGCACGGCAGTGCCGCCAGCATTCGTGGAGAGGTTGCCGCCAATCTGGCAGGTGCCTTCGCTGCCGAGCGACAGCGGAAATAGACGTTGTGCTTCGCGTGCGGCGGCGCCGGCAGCAGCCAGCGTCACGCCGGCGTCCACCGTTAGCGTGTAGCCCACTGGGTCCACTTCGCGCACACGGTTCAGGCGTGCCAGCGACAACACCAGCGCAGTGCGGTCTGCAGGCGGAGTAGCGCCGCCGCAGTAGCCGGTGTTGCCACCTTGCGGAATGACGGCCACGCCGTGGGCCGCACAGAGCCGCACCACGGCTTGCACTTCGGCTGTCGTGGCTGGGCGCGCCACACCAAGCGCGGCGCCCGAATACACACTCAGGTGGTCGGTCAGCGCGGGCGCTATATCGCTCGCAGCTGTCAGCAGCCCGGTAGGCCCCAGGGCAGCGCGCAGTTCGGCCAGAAAGGTGTTGGCGTCCATGGGCGGATTCTCCCACAAGCCGGGGCGGAGCCGCTGTTGTACCCTTGCCGCCATGAACTCCCTGCGCGACAGCATTCTCGTGGTTCCTAACGCCATTGGCGCAGCGGACCTAGCCTTTCTAGATGCGCATATCGCCAGCGCGGCGATGCAGGACACGCTGGTCTCAAGCTACGGCGAAGACGGCGAGGGCGAACTGGAGTGGGTTTTGGACCACGCCGTGCGCGATACGCAGGAAGTGGACTTGCCGCCTGAGGTTCGCGAGCGCATTGCGCAAATCCACGCCGCCACCATCGCGGCACACGTTGACCCGTTCTTTGGTTGCGCCGTACGTGATACCGAGCCATTCCAGCTCTTGCATTACGGCACACAGGGCCATTACGCGCCGCATGTGGATGCGGAAACCCCGCTACGCGATGAAGACGACCGCGAGTTCTGGGAAAAATCCATGGACCGCGATTTGTCCGTGGTCTATTTCTTGAGCGATGACTTCAGCGGCGGGGAACTGGAGTTTCCAGACCTTGGTGTTTCACTGAAGCCGCAGCGCGGGACGCTGGTGTGCTTTCCCTCCGACCACCACTACCTACATGGTGTGGTGCCCGTGCAGCAAGGCCATCGCTATACGCTGGTGACGTGGATGCGTGTGCAGGGCATGCCGACGCCCGATGAAATCAACGCGGACAACATTCAGGCGTTCACGCTGGCTTGGCCGGGGCCTTATGACTCGCCCCCGCGCTTGCAGAGGGCCGAAATCTAAAGCGCTGCGGCTTTCAAAAGCGCTGAGGCTTCAGGCGCCTTCGTCGCGCAGCATTTGCTGACGCAGGTCCGCCACCGCCGTGCGTGGATCCAGCCAAATGGCGAGTAGCGCAGGGCCGAACAGTGGGTCTTTCACGCTACCCAACCGGCGGTCCTGTCGGTAGAAATACGTTTCGCCGCTGGTAGTCGTCACGATGGTCATGTTGTCGCCAGGGCGAACGTCCAGCCAATGACTCTCCAGTTCCCGTGTCCAACGGGCTTGTTGTTCTGCGCTGGCCAGGCCCAAGCGCTGCCACTCGCGTACGGTGATGGCGATAAGTTCGCTACGGCTGAATTTGCGTTCGTACCACAGCGATAACGCTAGGGTTTGGCCGCTGCGTAAGCCGGCGTATTTGCCAGACTCACTCCATAGGCTGGTTTTGTAGATGCCGAAGCCGAGAAAGGTGAGGCGTCCGCGGCCTATTTCCTTCAGCGCGGCGTGGGATTCCTTGGCCACTGGTGCCAATACCGCATGGGCGGGTGAGGATGGCAGCAGGAGCAACACGACGGTCGTTAGCAGTGCGGCGAACCTGCCGGCGGGTGTACCAATGCGGGTGTTCTTCATCGTACTGCCGCCTTAACGCTTTCGTAAGCTTGCAAAGCAGCATCGCGGCTGGCGCGTAACTCTACTGCGGGGTTTGGATATTCCTTGCCGGGCGTCAGGCCAGCAGCCCGCCACACCTCCGGCGGTGCCTCCCACGGTTTGTGAATCCACGCGTCGGGCAAGGCGGCTATCTCCGGGAGCCAGCGGCGCAAATACCGACGATGCGGATCGAAGCGTTCTGTCTGCAGCACGGGGTTGAAGATGCGGTAGTAGGGCGCGGCGTCGGCACCGCAACCAGCGGTCCATTGCCAGCCCGCCGTGTTGTTGGGCAAATCGGCGTCTACCAGCGTATCCCAGAACCAGCGCGCACCTTCCAGCCAGCTTTGGCCGAGGTTTTTCACCAACAGTGAGGCTGCCACCATGCGCACACGGTTGTGCATGTAGCCGGTGTGCCAGAGTTCGCGCATGCCCGCATCCACGATGGGGTAGCCGGTGCGGCCGCGTTGCCAAGCGGCTAGCAGCTTGGCGTCCGTGCGCCAGACCAGTTCGGCGAAACGGCGGTCGAGCGGGGCGTCGGAGGTATGGGGGTAGTGGAAGAGCAAGTGATGATTGAACTCACGCCAGCCAATTTCGCGCAGGAAGTGTTCTGCGCCACCGGCAATGCCGATACGCCCACCGCGCAACACCGCCGCGCGCGTGGCCGCCAGCGCCTGCCGTGGTGAGATTTCACCGAAGTGCAGGTGCGGCGAAAGGCGGCTGGTAGCGTCGAGGTCTGGGCGGTTACGGTCTTCGTGATAGTCCGGCACCGGTCCGTCGAGAAAGGCCTCCAAGCGGTCCATGGCGCCGGCTTCGCCGGGCGTCCAGTGTTCTGCCAAACCACCCGCCCAGGGAATTTTCGGCAGCAGTTTGAGAGCGGCTAAATCCACGCTCGCCGGTTGCTTGGCAGGGCCGCGCAGGTTGGTTGGCACTGGCAGAGGCGCGGGTTGCAGGTCGAGGCGGGCGGCACAGTTTTTCCAGAACGGCGTGAACACGCGGTAAGGGTCGCCATTGCCCGTCTGGGTTTGCCACGGTTCGAACAGCAGGGCCGCGTTGCTGCTTTCGGCGGTCAGGCCGTCGTCACGCAGTGCGGCTTTGATGTGCGCATCGCGCACGGTGGTCTTCGGTTCGTACAGGCGGCTCCAATAAACGGCGGTGGCGCCAGTTTCCTCGGCCAGCGTACGCAGCACGGCGAGGCTTTCGCCTTGCCTTATCACCAGTGGTAAGCCCAGTGCTGCCAAGCTGCCTTGCAAGGCAGCTAGCGAATGGTGCAGCCACCAGCGGCTGGCGCCGCCGGGAGCCCACGGCGCTTCTTCTTCTGGCGCGTGGATGTAGACGGGCACCACATGTTGGTGGGTGGCGGCTGCGGCGGTTAGTGCGGGGTGGTCGGCGAGGCGGAGGTCCCGGCGGAACCAGACAAGGGCAGTGCTCATGGGCGTAGTTTCGGATAAACCGCTGTGGGTGGGAGGGTTATTTCTTGGGGGAGTTGGCCAGCAGCCTAGCGCGATAGGCTGCTGCCTGTTCGCGGATGGCCGTGCGCTTTTCGGCCGAGAGCCGGGCCACATTGCGGACCTGCAGGGCCAACCGCGGATGGTTGCGAAAGCGTTCCTCGTGGCGGTCCAGAAAATCCCAGTAAAGCGTGGTGTACGGGCAGGCTCGCTCGCCGGTGGATTCGTCTGGCCGATAGCGGCAGCCGGCGCAATACGGGCCCATTTTCTGCAGGTATTTGCCGCTGGCAATGTAAGGTTTGGAACCTAGCAGGCCGCCATCGGCGAACTGGCTCATGCCTAGTGTGTTCGGCAGTTCCACCCATTCCACGGCGTCCACATACACAGCTAGGTACCACTCGTGCAGGGCCTTGGGGTCCACACCTAGCAGCAGCGCATAGAGTCCGGTGACCATCAGGCGCTGAATGTGGTGCGCATAGCCATATTCCAGCGTCTGCTGCAGCGCATCGCGCAAGCAGACCATGTCGGTGTCACCGGTCCAGAACGCCTCGGGCAGAGGCTGTGTTGCGCCTAGCGCGTTGCGCTCTACATATTCCGGCATTTTCAGCCAGTAGATACCGCGTACGTATTCGCGCCAGCCCAAGATCTGGCGAATGAAGCCTTCCACCGAAGCAATGGGTAGCCGGTGTTGCCGCCATGCGGCTTCGGCCGCAGCGATCACTTGCTGCGGTGACAGCAGTTTCAGGTTCAGCGCGGACGCAAGGCGTGAGTGGTAGAGCCAAGGCTCGCCTGGCCACAAGGCATCTTGGAACGGCCCGAAAGCGGCGAGACGGTGGTTAATGAAATCGTGCAGCGCAGCCGCGGCGTCTTCGGGTGTCACGGGCCAGTCGAAGTGC
>CAIOHZ010000306.1 GCA_903858165.1 uncultured Pseudomonadota bacterium | reverse complement strand
GTCGATGCCTGCTTCACGCCAGTATTGACGCTGGACGAAGCGCTGGTTTCCGAGCACGCGAAAGCGCGGGGCATGGTGCGGCCGGTGGAGCATCCAGAGCTGGGCGCCCACTGGCAATTTGCCTCGCCGTGGCGCTTCAACGGCGAAGCGCCGCCGCCGCCAGCGCGGGAGGCGGTGGCCGTGGGTGCGGACAACGCGGTGTGGCTGGGGGGCTGAACGGCACCGCGGCGCCGGGAGGTTACAATAGGCAGGTAACGCAGGAGTTTCGCCGCATGCAGCCCAAGCCCATTCCCAGCCGTGACCGCCTCATTTTCGCCATGGACGTTGCGGATGCCGCTGAGGCTCGCCAGACGGTGGAGCAGCTAGGCGATAGCGTCACTTTTTACAAGATCGGGCTGGAGCTGTTCATGGCCGGTGGCTACTTCGAGCTGCTGGACTGGATGGTCGCGCGCGACAAGAAGCTGTTCGTGGACCTGAAGTTCTTCGACATTCCCGCCACCGTGGCGGCTGCCGTGAAGCGCTTGAATGGCCGCGGCGTCACGTTTACCACCGTGCACGGCAACCAAGCCATCATGGAAGCTGCTGCCGCCGCGAAGGAAGACGTGAAGGTGCTAGCGGTCACCGTGCTCACTTCGCTGGACCGTGGCGACCTCGACGACCTCGGCTTCCAGTGCGACGTGCAGCAGCTGGTGCTGTCTCGCGCCAAGCGCGCTTTGGCGACGGGTGTGGATGGCGTGGTCTCCAGCGGCATGGAAGCGGAAATGCTGCGCAACCACTTGGACCACAAGCTGCTGGTGGTTACGCCGGGCATCCGTCCGGTCGATAACCGCCCGTCCGACGACCAGAAGCGCGTGCTGACGCCGACGGCTGCCTTCCAAGCCGGCGCCGACTACATTGTGGTGGGCCGCCCCATCCGCGATGCCGCGGATCCGCGCGCTGCGGCCGAGCGTATTCAGGCGGAAATCGCCGCCGTGTTCGCATGAAGGTGTTCGCATGAACCTGTCCGCATGAACCGCCCGGCACTGAAAGACGATACTTTCCTGCGCGCTTTGCTGCGCCAGAAGACGGACCGCACGCCGGTCTGGATGATGCGCCAGGCCGGACGCTATCTTCCTGAGTACCGCGCTACGCGGGCGAAGGCCGGCAGCTTCCTGAACCTTTGCATGAACCCTGAACTGGCTTGCGAAGTGACGTTGCAGCCGCTAGCGCGCTTTCCGCTCGATGCAGCCATCTTGTTTTCGGACATCCTCACTATCCCGCATGCGATGAACGTGGGGCTGGAGTTCGAAGCCGGTGAAGGCCCGGTCATTCGCCGGCCGGTGCGCTCGCTGGCCGACGTGGCAGCGCTGCCCACCCCGGATCCGGAAGGAGAACTGCGCTACGTCATGGATGCAGTGCGGCTCATCCGGCAAGAACTGGATGGCCGCGTACCACTCATTGGTTTTGCGGGCAGCCCGTGGACCGTAGGCTGCTACATGGTGGAAGGCGGCGGTAGTAAGAACTTTTCGCGTATCAAGGGCAT
>CAIOHZ010000305.1 GCA_903858165.1 uncultured Pseudomonadota bacterium | reverse complement strand
CGCTCACTGGCATCACTGGCAGCGCCCGCAGCGGCATTACCGGTAGCGCTGGGCCAAAGCTCACGCTTACTGGCATCACAGGAAGCGCGCGAGGCACGTAAGTGCACTAACCGCATGGCGGGCGTGGGAATTTTTTCCCACGCCTGCTTTGCGAGCGGGTATGACTCCACGCGGGGCCCGGCTTCGGGCCGAACACTTCGTGGAGGGGCCATACGCGTCAGGCCGAAACAGTCCAACGCCGTCATCGCCATCCTTGAAACCTAGACCGCAAAGAAAAACTTTCCCAATAAATGCATATTTGGTAAAAATCTGCCAAAACATTTCGCTTAGCGCTATCTATCCACTTCACGGAGAGAGGAGGACAGCATGCAAAACCAACATTTAGAGCCACGCCGGCGGCCAGGTAAAGGCCCAAGCAAAAGCCCTCGCAAAGGCGCTGGCAAAGGCGCAGAGGAAGGCCTGAACCACCAGCTAGTGGAACTGGCCTCGCGGGTGGGCGAGGTACTGCTGGAACGCGACCGCGGCATAGGCTACCTGGAGGCCACGGCCAAGGTCGGCATGGTGCGCGCGGCGGTGCGGGTGTTCAGCCGCGGCGAGCGCCGCATGACCAACTCCACCATCGCCGTGGCCACCGGCATACCGCGGCACGAAGTGGCGCGCATCCTGCGCAGCCCGGAGGCGTTCATCGAAAAGTTCTGGCGCGCCAACCGCGCCGTGCGGGTGGCCAGCCAGTGGCGGCTAGACCCGCAGTTCAACCCGAACCAAACCGACCCGCCCCCGCCCCTGCCACTAAGCGGCGACGGCAGCTTCACCAGTCTGGTGCGCAAACACAGCGGCGACATTCCGGTGGTGTGCATGCGCGACTACATGCTGGATGCCGGCACGCTGAAGGAAGAAGGCAAAGGGGACGCCATGCGCCTAGTGCTGCTACCCAAGCCCGCCGACCCGGAAGACGACCAAGAACTGCGGGCGAAGCTGACCGCGGTCATTGAGGAATTCGATTTGTAGCCGAACGGCAAGGCCGCGGATTTTTGCGGTCTTCATGGTGTTGCGCGCAGTTTCGCCGGCATTCAGTCAAACAACTCGCTATGGGTACCCATGCGTACCAAGCAGCGTTCGCGTACTCAATCGTCCTCATTGAGGCTGCGGAGCAAGGCGTCGACGGACTTCGCCCGCCTTCCCTTGCCAGCCTCGAGTTCCGCCCGGGCACGACGCGTGGCGCCGTTGGGCACTTTCACCTCGAACGGCAAACGATGCTCGTCCGCGACTCGCAGCAGGAGCAGCCGAATAGCATCCGAAACCGACAGGCCCATGGCTTCCAGAGCCTCGGTGGCCCGTTCTTTGGTAGCGGTATCGATGCGGGCACGAACGTACGTGTCGGCGGTGCTCATGGGCGATATTCCGGGGGGAGGTTGGAACGAAATTTGTAGTCACAACAGTACCACATTTCGATGTGCCTTGATGTGGCATCAATGTCACCGTTCCGGGGCGAAGAAGCCATCCCCTATTCGTGATGCGTTTGCACGAAAACTCGCGGATTTCCCCTGCTAAAAGAAACCACGGCCCAATTCTCCACCCCATTCCCGCAGCGTCAGCGATTGGTTTCTCCGAACGCTGGGCAAGTTTTTCAGGCATTCATCGCCATACCCGCCTTCCCGCGGGCGCAACGCTGCATTACTGCGAAAACGCATTCGTTATAGCGCGCCCCGTTGAGCGCAATGCCCGCCACACTTCCCTGAACTTCACCAGGGAAGGGAAAGTTTATGCCGGGACAATCTTTGACGGCCCTCTTGCTGCGCATGGCCGTGACGGCCGCCTTGCTGGCGGCACTGACGCAAGCCGTAGCCGCAGCTACCAAACACAAAGCCCCACCATGTGCCGCGCTGGCGAAAGAGATCGCTTCGCTCGATTCCAAAATGCGCGCCGGCTACGGAGGTAAGGCAGGCGAGGCAATGCGCGACAGACAGCGCGCGGCGCTGGACGAGTTCCACCGGCTGAAGTGTCGGAGGCTGTAACACTTTGTGTTACCATTTAAATGAACGCTCAGCAGCAGATTCGAATCTTCAAGAGCCGTTGGTTCGAGAAATTCGCACGTCGGGAAGGAATCGCCGACGCGACTCTGATAGCCGTGATTGCACAGGCGAACAGCGGCTTGGTTGACGCCGATCTAGGCGGCGGTCTGGTCAAACTCCGCGTCGCCCGCCACGGTGAAGGGAAGTCAGGCAGTTTCCGAACAATCATTTTCTTCCGCCGCGAGGAGCGTGCCGTTTTTGCATACGGATTCGCGAAGAGCGACCGAGAAGGTCTCGACGCCAACGAGCTACGCGTATTCAAGCAGGCGGCGCGGATTGTGCTGGCGCTGACTCCGGCGCAGTTGGATGCCGAGGTCAGAGCGCAAAGGTTAGTCGAGGTAGGTAGCGATGCCCAGGGTCTATAAAAGCGCGGCGCTTGCCGCGGTGCACGAAATGATCGAAGGCTTCCACCAAAGCGGAGCCGTCGATAAGCAGACCATGCGTGGCTTCGATGAGGCCTGCCTTGCACCGGCAAGACCCCTCCAACCCGAAGAAATCCGGGCAATCCGTGAATCGCAAAAGGTCTCGCAGCCGGTATTTGCGCGCTATCTCAATGTCTCGAAGAACCTTGTCTCCGACTGGGAGCGCGGCATCAAGAAACCCGGTGGACCAGCTCTGCGGCTGTTATCGCTTATCCAGCGCAAAGGGCTCGAATCGGTGGCGTGACTGGTGCGGCCTGAACCCCTCCAACGCCCCCCGACAATGCAATTGCATTACCATGCCGAATCGGACTAATATCGCGAACGCAATCCGACACCGTGCGACATGGAAAGAGGGCCACATGCGTCCGCCACTTGAAGCCGAATCCACATTGACTGACCGCTACCAGACCACTGTGCCGGACACGGTTCGCCGCGCATTGAAACTTGGTAAGCGCGACAAGATTCGCTACGCCATCCTGCCCACCGGCGAGGTGGTGCTTAGCCGCGTGGAGCCGAACGAGGCGCACGACCCGTTGCTCGGACAATTCCTGGATTTCGTGGCGCGAGACATCGCCGCACATCCTGGCCGCCTGCAGGGTTTCGACGCCGGCCTCGTCGAGCGCGCGCAAGTACTGGTGTCCGGTGTAGACCTGGACCTGGAAGAGGAATTGCTACCGGAAGACGAATGAACCCGCCTTCCACAGAACCCACAGCCGCTCATGGATGGACCCTGCTGGCCCATCCGTTGTTCATGGAGCAGTTTCGGGCGCTACTGCTGGAGGTGGAGCTTCTGGCGCGCCGGGACCCGGAAGGCTACCGAAAGAAAAATGCCACAAAGCGCTTGGCAGCCGTCACGAAGTTGGCGTTCGAGGTGATTCCGCAGGACCCGACGCGAACCGAGTACCGGCAAGGCGGAACCCTGGGCGCGAACCACAAGCACTGGTTCCGTGCGAAATTCTTCCAGCAGTACCGGCTGTTCTTCCGTTACCACTTGCCAAGCCGGTTGATTGTGTATGCCTGGCTCAACGACGAAAACAGCAAACGCGCCTATGAAAGCGCCAACGATGCGTACCGAATTTTTCGTCGCATGCTGGAAAACGGAAACCCTCCCGACGACTGGGACGAACTGGTGTCCGCCGCTGTCCGGTTGACGCCTGCGCCAGGGTACATCCACGAGGCTGGCGCTTAGCGCCTAAGCAACTCGCGGACACCCCTCCGATTCTTCCCAAACCTCCTTCACTTGCGAATCGTTAACGAATGATTACAATTTGGATGAGGCCGTGAACGCGCGATCGCGCTTCAACAAACCATCGAGGAATGAATTGGCATGGACAAGCTCCGCGCTTCCGAACTGCCGAAGTTCGATATGGCAGACCAACTGCATTCGGTGGAAGACATCGCCGAATACCTGACCCAAGTGCTGGAAGAAAACGACCCCGCGGAGGTTCAGGAATTCCTGGGGGTCATCGCTCGTTCCCGCGGCATGACGGAAATGGCGCGCTCCACCGGCCTGGCGCGCGAGGCGCTCTACAAGGCGCTGCGAGCCAACTCGCACCCGCAGTTCGAAACCATCCTCAAGGTATGCCAGGCGATTGGCATCCGGTTGGTTGCCGAGGTCGCGAAGCCCAACCCGTACGAGGTTGCCCCCTAAGCCACGAACTTCCTCACCTTGATGTCCCGCGCGCGGCGGCGTGCGGCGGCGATGTCGTGGTTCATCTGCATGGTGAGCAGCGTCTCCATGTCCAACCCGAAGGCAAGTTCGATTCGCAGCGCCATCTCGGCGGACAACGCGGCGCGCCCATTGAGCATGGCGGAAAGCGCCACGCGCGTTACGCCTAGCACCTCGGCGGTGCGGGTAACGGTGAGGCCGAAACGCGGGAGCAAATCTTCGCGGATGAGTTCGCCTGGGTGGCTAGGATTTTCAAGGCGCATGACGTGCCACTCCAAATCGGTCTAGTGATAGTCGATCAGATCCAGATCTTCGATAACTGGGATAGCGCTCGGTACAACCCGGAACACCAATCGCCAGTTCCGCGTGACGTGCAAACTCCATCGACCGGGTGGGCTCCCAACCAGCCGATGAACATGCCAGAGGGGGCAACCAGCAATCGCCGACTCGTGGCTAGCAGCCTCCAGAAAGCTGAGCATTCGAGTCAGCTTAGCCGCTGAGTTTGGCGGTATACCCGACCAGTCACCCACGACGACGAACCGTTCCAGTCCTTTGTGTCGAAAACTTACGAATTGCATCCATGCTACCTTCCTTTGAATCAACCGTAAAGCAACGCTTTACACTTGGTGACGCCAGGAAACATAGCCCACGTCGCCTCACTAGGACAGCGGGTATTCCCAACGCGAACATCCAAAAACAGCGCTACGGATCCGCGGAGCGTCGTATTACTTCCGCCTTCAACTGAAAACAGCGCCTCATTTTCACCTTCCAATTCTCCCCACCACATCCCCGTTTCGGCTAAGGTTGGCGCACGTTTCCAACGCGCGGAATCCATGCCCACCCAGCGCCTGTTCACCGGCGGCGATCATCGGTTTCTTCAGGCGCTACGCCGCGAGCTGGGCGCGGCCGTGGAGACGCGGCTGGCGGTGGCGTTCGTGCTGCAAAGCGGCGTCGACCTTCTAGCTCCCACGCTGCGTGCGGCGTTGCTGCGGCCCGGACAGCATGTGCGCATTCTCACCACGGACTACCTGGGCGTTACCGAGCCCGAGGCGTTAGAAGCACTGCTGGCCCTGCCGGCAGTGGACGGAGCCCGGCTGGAACTACGCGCCTACGAGGCACGCGGCCACAGCTTCCACCCCAAGGCCTACCTCTTCCGCCACGCCAGCGGCGCGCGGCGTGCGTTCGTGGGCTCGTCGAACCTTTCGGCCACGGCGTTGCAGCATGGAGTGGAGTGGAACTGGTCGTCGCTGGAGCCCGCGGACGGCGAAGTGCTGCTGGACGCCGAAAGCCGCTTCGACGAACTGTTCCACGGCCCGGGCACGAAGCCTGTCACGCCCGAGTGGATCGCGGCCTATGCCGCGCGGCGGCCGGGACTAAACCGGGACCCGTTGGTCTGGACGGTAGGCAATCCAGAACCCGAACAGTACCTTCCCCCTCCCCCCACCCCCAACCCCGTCCAAGAACTGGCCCTGCAGGCGCTAACAGACCTCCGCGAGAGCGGCGAGGACCGCGCGCTGGTGGTGGCGGCCACGGGCCTCGGCAAAACCTTCCTCGCCGCCTTCGATTCGCGCGGCTACCGGCGCGTGCTGTTCATCGCCCACCGGCAGGAACTGCTGGACCAAGCCGCGAATACGTTCGAGCGCGTGCGCGGGCAAGACGTGGGCCGCGTGCAAGGCGAACAAGTGGAGCTGGACGCGCGCGTTGTGGTGGCCATGGTGCAGACGCTCTCGCAGGACCGCGTGCTGGGCGATGCGCGGCTGGCCGGCTTCGACTACGTGGTGGTGGACGAATTCCACCACGCCGCGGCGGACAGCTACCAGAAGGTGCTGGCCGTGCTGCGGCCGAAGTTCCTGCTGGGGCTTACCGCCACCCCGTTCCGCGGCGACAGCCGCGACCTCTTCGCGCTGGTGGGCGGCAACGTGGCCTACGAAGTGGGCCTGTTCCAGGCCGTGGCCTACGGCTGGCTGGCGCCCTTCCACTATTACGGCGTAGCGGACACGGTGGAGTACTCCCCTGCCCTGCTGAACGCCAGCCGCACCGGCTTCGACGAACAGAAGCTAACGGCCGCCGTGAACCGCGAAAACCGCGTGCAACTGATAGTGGAACAGTGGGAGAAGCACAAGCCGGACGAACCGAAGGCGTTGGGGTTCTGCGTTTCCATCGAGCACGCCCGCTACATGGCCATGCAGTTCAGCGAGCGGGGCATTCCGGCGCTGGCCGTTCACTCCGGAGCGGACAGCGTGGACCGCCGCGACGCCATCCGCAGTCTGGAGG
>CAIOHZ010000304.1 GCA_903858165.1 uncultured Pseudomonadota bacterium | reverse complement strand
CTTGGCAGCGTTGCGGCGAACTTCCAACAGCTGACCGATACCGGCCGGTGGATCACCGTGGCCGCCATGTTGCTGGGGCGGCTGGAAGTGTTCACGGTGCTGGTCGTGTTCACGCCCATGTTCTGGCGGCGCTGAGTCCATCGCGGTAGGCATCACGGGAGCGTGGCTTGCTTGCGACTCTTGAAGTCGGCAGCAAGCTGCCACCTACCAACTTTCGGCCATGAAAAAGGCCCGGGTGTTACCACCCGGGCCTGAATACCCTTGCGGGTTATCCGGCCGGGCCCGAAGGCCCGGCCCGCTTTCTTAGAAGCGGTAGTCGGCGCTCACGAAGAAGCGGCGACCCAGCACGTCGTAGTTGCTGAGATAGATCGAGTTGCCCTGACGGAGAGCGCCCGAACCGGTCGACAGCAGCGGTGGGTCCTCATTCAGCACGTTCTGGATGCCAGCGATGATCGAGTACTTGTCGCCACGATAACGGACCGAGACGTCATGCGTGATATGCATGTTCACGGTCTGGTCGTAGCGGGCCTCGACGCAGGTGGTCGTCGGAGTGGCCTGCGTACCGCAGTTCGCAAAACCACGCCAGCCGAACACGTCGCCACCGAACAGACGGTCGTTCGAAGCGCGGGAGAGCGCGTCAATCGACCAGTTCAGCGTCCACGGACCACGATCCAGACGCAGGTCGATGCTCGACGCCCACTTGTTGGAGTAGATGATGTCGAGATCGTTGTCTGCCGCGAAGTCCTTGAAGATCTGGCTGCTGGCCGCGAGCATGTACGTCACTTGCGCATTCGCCGTGAAGTTGTAGGCGCCTACCTTCTGCTGCCAACGGATGTTGTAGTCCACGCCTTCCGCGATCTGGTTCGAGATGTTCACGTACGAGTTGCGCACCGTCGTGACCTTGCCGAACTGCGAGTTATAGGCCGGGTTCGCGGTGACGCCATCTGCCAGGAACTGGTTGGGCTGGCCGGTGGTGTCACGATCGAACAAGGCGCAGAACGGGTCGTTCGGGAAGTCCTCGGAGCCGTAGCAGGAGCTGACAATATTGCCAGCGCCGAACTGCGACACCTGATCGTTCACCTCAATACGCCACCAGTCGGCAGCGATGCTGAGCGGCCAGTCCTTCGGGGTGAACACGATACCGGCCGTCCAAGCCTTTGAGGTTTCCGCGGTGAGCACGCCCGCACCACCGCCGGTGACGATGAGCGCCGAGGAGTTCGCGTTCAAAAAGCCAGCCGGCAGGCCGACAGCGGCGCAGTTCGCGAGAATCTGCGGGTCTTGGCTCTGGTCCCAGTTGATGCAGGGATCGACCGACGACTGGCCAAGGAAGCCCGTCTGGTTGGCGAGATACAGTTCGAACAGCGCCGGGGCGCGGAACGAGGTGCCGTAGCTGCCGCGCATGCGCAGCGAATCGACGATCTGCCAGTTCAGGCCGACCTTGAAGGTGGTGTCCGAGCCGTAGCTGTCGTAGTCCGTCCAACGGGCGGAACCGCTCAGCGACAGCCGCTTGGCCAGGAATGTGTCCGTCAGCAGCGGCACTTCCACTTCGCCGAAGAACTCCTTCACCTGGTCGCTACCCGCTGTGCGGCCGGCCGAGGTGGAGCCATAGAGGTTACTGTTGCGGGCGTTGAAGCCCGGCGTGTCGTCGATGGAGTCCTTGCGGCCTTCGAAGCCGACGGACGCCGCCACCACACCGGCGGGCAGGCTGAACAGGTTGCCGTTGACGGAGGCGCCATACAGCGTCTGCGTGTACTTGGTGCTGCCCGTCTCACGACTGAACAGGAACGCCGACTCGGCAGCGGAGAACTGGCCGCTGCTGATGGTCGTTGGGCTGAACCAGTTGACCTGCTGGCAGGTACCACCGGAGATGGTGATGGCGGCCTGGTTGCAGGTGCCGGCGCCGGTGGTGGCTACCACGCGGTCGTTATAGATGATGTCGCCCGTATAGGCGGCATCAGATTCCGAACGCTGGATGAAAATGTCGTACTTCCAGTCGTTGCCGCCAAAGCCCTGGAAGTCGCCGTTGGCGCCAACTACATAGCGCTTGAAATCGACCGACTGTTCCTGGTTCGTCGGGATGGTGACGATGGAACGCGAGATTTGGCCGAACGGGTTGGACCAGTTGGCGGTCGCGACGTTCGGGAAGATCTGGCGGAAGCTGTTCTGCCAAGAGTCACGCTGGTTGAACAGGGCTTCGGCGTAGACATTGAACGCTGGGCTGAACTCCCAAGAGCCTTCGAGGTAGGCGCTCTTGCGCGTGACCGGCGAGTTGAACGTGCGAGCAGCGAATGGGGCCGGGTCGTTGGGGACAGCGGCCTGAGTGGCATACCAGCCATTCAGGCGCTGCTGCAGCGTCGAGGCGGCGCCCAGCCCCGAGGCGACGTTGGCATAGGTGAGGCCGACGCGACGCCAGCCACCGGCGGCATTCACGACGTTCGTGAAACCCGGCAAGCCGCTACCCGCGGTGACGGTAGAGTCGGGAATGAAGCGACCGCCGGTCTGCAGACGGTCGATGACACCGCCGAGCAGGTTGAAGCACTTCGACTCACCGGTAGCCGGGTCGATGATGTCTAGCGCCTGGCCGACCGACCCGAAGAACACCGAGTTCGGATTCGAGGTGACGTTTTCCAAGCGGTCCTGAGCGCAGCTCATGAAGTCGCGGTCGCCGACGCGCAGCGGTTCGCGCTTGTAGTATTCAAGGGAAAGGCTGATGCCGCCCTTGTCCCAGCTCTTGCCCCACGAGGCACTGACCTGACGCGATTCGCCACCACCTTGGGTGATGTAGTTGCCTTCGACGCCGACGCTGCCACCATCAAAGCCCTTGCGGGTGATGATGTTGACCACGCCCGCGATAGCGTCGGAACCATAGACTGACGAGGCACCGTCCTTAAGGATTTCGATGCGCTGGATGATGGATTCCGGCAGCACGTTGAGGTCTGCGGCGGCCAACTGGCCACGCGAACCGGCAGGCGACAGACGACGACCGTTCAGCAGCAGCAGCGTGCGGCTGGCGCCGAGACCGCGCAGCGACAGGGTGTTGGCACCCGGGCCGTTTTCAGTGACGAAGCCGGTGGTCTGGTCGTTGATTTGCTGCGAACCCGAGGCGAGCGTCGAGGACTGCAGGATTTCTGCGGCGGACATCAGGCCTTCGAGCGAAGTTTGCTCGGTGGTGATGATCTGCACCGGGGAGGCGGCGGTGAACTCGGTGCGACGCAGGCGCGAGCCGGTCACGACGACTTCGGCAACCTCCTGGTCCTTGGCCTTTTCGGCGGCTTTCGGCGTAGTGGTGGCGGCGGCCTGTTCATCCGCAGGGGCGGCATTGGCCGCAGCGGAAGCGAGAACCGCAAGGATGCACGCACCAAGCACGGTGGCTTGGGGGTGACGTCGGCTGATCGTCATGGATATCTCCCCGTTCTGTTGTACGAGCGCAACACTTGTGGTTTGCGCAGAACTATGATGCTGCCACAGGTTTCATGCAAATGAAACAACCAATAGGGCGGCCAGGGGGGAACTTTTTGCGCAGGACAGCTTTCTGAAGCCGCCGTTGCAAGCGGGCCTTGTCAGTACGGCAAATTTGCCAGCGCTGGTCTGGCCGGGCTTCAGGCCGATTAAAGCGTAGCCAAGGCCTGCTGCCACTTCGCTGCGTTAGCTGCCAGCACGTCCGTGTCCGCCTTGCGCTGGGCGTGCCCACCATAAGCGCGGTCGGGCCAGCGCGGAATGACATGGAAGTGCAGGTGGAACACCGTCTGGCCGGCGGCCGCACCATTAAACTGAGCCACCATCACCCCGGGGCATCCAAACGCTTGTGGGGCTGCCTGCGTGAGGCGTTGTACCACCGCCATAGCCGCTGCCACTGAGGCCGGTGGCGTATCCAGCAAGTTCTCGCCCGCCACCTTGGGCACCACCAGCGTGTGCCCTTCGCTCTGCGGCATGAGGTCCATGAAGGCCAGCACGTCGGCGTCTTCGTAAACCTTCACGCAGGGCAGTTCCCCGCGGATGATGCGCATGAAGAGATTGTTCGGGTCGTAGGCCATGTTGGTACTTTCCGTATACTTGCCCACCGAGGGCTGGCAATGCGCAGTATAGGCGGTAGGTTAGGGTCCACGGCGTGCCGCTAAGCGCGCGCATGGTGATAGGCATGGCGGCCAGGACGGCCGGAAGGACACGCAAATGAACGCACAGGTATCGACGGACAAACTGCTGGAAGACCTGCGAATGGTGGTGGAGGACGCCGAGGCTTTGCTGATGGCCACGGCCGGGCAGGCCGGGGAGCGTATCCAGGAAGCCCGCGACCGCGCCGAAGCTTCCGTCCGGCAGGCCCGTGAAAGAATCGGCGCGCTCGAGCAAGACTTGGCTGGGCAAGCCCGCGCCGCCGCCCGCGAGGCGGACCTCTACGTGCGCGAAAACCCCTGGCAAGCCATTGGCGTAGCCGCAGGCGTCGCATTCATCATCGGGTTCTTGGCGGCACGCAAGTGACCGAACCGGCTGGCGGTGGCTTGCTGGATTCGCTGCGACGCATGCTGGCGACCCTGCTAGCACTGGCAGCCACGCGGCTGGAACTGGTCACCACCGAACTTGAAGAAGAGATGCACCGCCTTGCGCGGTTGCTGCTTTGGTCCGTGGCCTCGCTGTTGGCGGCTAGCCTCGCCCTGGTGCTAGGCGCGGTCACCATCATCATCGCTTGCTGGGATACCGGCCGCCTTGCCGCTGCGGTTGGCTTGACTGCGCTGTTCACGACGGCGGCGTTGGTGTGCTGGTGGGTGGTGCGCCGGCAAGTGCGCGAACGCCCGCCTTTGCTGGCGGCCACGCGGCAGGAACTGGCACACGACCAAGCGGCCCTCGGCAGTGAGCCGACGGCGCTGCGGCGCGAAGGCGGCGCCAATGTCGGACCGGGGGAGGGCCTATGACCAGGCCGGCCAGCAGCCCTGCGAGAGGGCCTATGAGACAGCCGGTAGCGCAGCACCGGCTCCGGGGCACCAGCCTGCAACAACGCCGCGAACGGCTGCTGGAACGCAGTCGGCTGCTGCGGGCCGAGCTGGCCGGGCAGTCGAGCGCGTTGCGCGAGCGCTTCGCCGGCGCGGAGCATGCGCTCGGGCTGGCGCGTGCGGCCACCCGCAAGCCGGTGCTATTGGCCGCCGCCGCAGCTGCGCTGTTGGTGCTGAAACCCGCGCGCGCCTTGCGCTACATCACGCGCGGCGCGATGGCGGTGTCGCTGTTGCGCCGCGTGTTGGGCTGGCTGGACCCCCAACCGCGGTAACATCTGCCTCGGGTTTCCCTTGTTGGTTTCCCTCGCCGTTTCCCTCGCCTTTTCATTGGTCTATTCATTGTCTATTCATTGGCCGAGCCGCGCATGAACGCCACGACTACTCCCACGCCGCCTGCCGCCCCCATGGGTGTGGTCATCCTGCCGGTGACCCCGTTCCAGCAGAATTGTTCGTTGGTATGGTGTACCCGCACCTTGCAGGCGGCTTTGGTCGACCCCGGGGGTGAAGTGGATTCCTTGCTGGCCGAAGTGGCGAAGCGCGGGCTGACTTTGCAAAAAGTGCTGTTGACGCATGGCCATCTGGACCATTGCGCTGGCACTGCGGCCGTGCGTGCTCGTACCGGTGTTCCGGTGGAAGGCCCGCAGCGTGAGGACGATTTCTGGATTCAACAGTTACCTGAAAACGCGCGCAACTACGGTTTCCCGCCCGCTGAAGTGTTCACGCCGGACCGCTGGTTGGAAGACGGCGAGACGGTGACGGTAGGCGACCTGGTGCTGGATGTGGTGCATTGCCCTGGCCACACGCCGGGGCATGTGGTGTTCATCCATGCGCCTTCGCGCGTGGCGTTCGTGGGCGATGTGTTGTTTGCAGGCTCCATCGGCCGCACGGACTTCCCGCGGGGCAACCACGCCGACTTGCTCGCTTCCATCCGCGGGAAGCTGTTTCCCTTGGGCGATGACATTCGCTTCGTGCCAGGCCATGGCCCTACTTCCAGTTTTGGCGCCGAACGCCGCACCAACCCGTACGTGGGCGCTAACGCGCGTTAAACGCGCCGATCCACTAGCGGACGTAGTGGTCGATGAGTAGCGCGGCGAACAGCAGCATCAGGTAGTAAATGCTGTAGCGGAACGTGGCCATGGGCAGGTTGGGCTGTACAGGTGGGCGCCACATGCGCCATGCGTACCACAGGAACACGGCGTTCAGCGGCACCAGTGCGGCCAAGTACACCCACCCGCACATACCCGTCAGGAAGGGCAACAAAGTGACGAGCACCAGCAGCACCGTGTACAGCCACACGTGCAAGCGCGTGAAGGCCACGCCGTGCGTCACGGGCAGCATGGGGATGTTCACTTTGGCGTAGTCGTCGCGACGCGCGATGGCTAGCGCCCAGAAATGCGGGGGCGTCCACACGAAAATGATGAGCACCAGTAGCAGGGCGTGGGCATGCACTTCGCCCGTGACGGCGGTCCAGCCCAACAGCGGCGGCGCGGCGCCGGCCAAACCACCAATGACAATATTCTGCGGCGTGGCGCGTTTCAGCCACACCGTGTAGACGATGGCGTAACCGATGAGCGAGAAGAAGGTGAGCACCGCGGTGAGCGTATTCACCAGCGTTACCAGCACCACCATCGACAGCAAGCCGATGCCCAGCGCGAACAGCAAGGCCGCGCGAGTAGTGAGCGAACCGGTAGGCAACGGCCGGTTCATGGTGCGGCCCATGTCGGCGTCGATGTTCGCATCGATGACATGGTTGATGGCCGCAGCGGAAGCGGCCGCCAACCAGATGCCGGCGGTACCGAACAGCAAAGGCTGCCACGGCACCATGCCCGGCACGGCGAGGAACATGCCCACCACTGCGGTGAAGGCGATGAGCATGACCACCTTCGGCTTGGTGAGTTCGTAGAACTCCTGCCAAAGTGGGCGACGCGGTAGCGCGATAGTTTCGCCGGTCACGCGTGCGTCCCTTCTTGGGGCCACAGATACCTGGCCAACGCCACCATCGACAGCAGCAACAGCGCGGCGCCGGCGTTATGGGCAGTGCCGAGCCACAACGGGAATCCACGCAAGATCAGGCTCGCACCAATCAACCATTGCAGCAGTAGCGCGGCGGCCACGCCCAGCGCGGCGAAACGCAGTTCTGCCGATTGCGCCCGGCGCCAAGCCAACAGCGCCAGCCAGCCCAATAGCAGCGCCACCACCACGGCCCCGACGCGGTGCGTGTAGTGGATGGCGGTGCGTGCTGCCGTGGACAAGACGCCGCCTTCATAGTCGACGCCGAGCCCGCGCCACAGCACGAAAGCGTCGCTGTAGTCCTTCTCGGGCCAGTAGCTGCCTTGGCACGTCGGGAAATCCGGGCAGGCCACGGCCGCGTAGTTCGTGGAGGTCCAACCGCCGAGAAACAACTGCACCAGCAACACGACAAACCCGGCGACCCACCAGCGACGTACCTGACGTTCGGCGGCTTTGGCCTCGCGGCGTTCTGGTGCCAGCGACAGCCACCACAGCAGAGACAGTGTCGTGAGGCCGCCCAGCAAATGCGTGGTGACGATAATCGGCTTCACCTTCCACAACACGGTGAGCGCGCCGAACGCGCCTTGCAAGATGACGATGGCGAGTACTACCCAAGGCAACACGCGCGGCTGTGCGGGTTCCCGGCGGTTTCGCCAGCTGAAGATAGCCAGACCAATGATGATGATTCCGAGCGAGGTGGCGATGTAGCGATGCACCATCTCGTTAAGCGCCTTCTGATAATTGAAGGGCTTCAACGGCGTGGCAGCGTTGATGGCATCCACGTCCTGTACCTGCGCCGGATGCAGTTCGCCATAGCAGCCCGGCCAGTCCGGGCAGCCGAGTCCGGCATCGGTCAGGCGTACCCAAGCACCGACCGCCACGACGATGAATGCCAGTGCGGTCGCACAAAGTGCGGCACGACGGAACCAGACGAGGCCGGTGGATGTTTCGCTAGTTGCTTTGACGTTGTGCATGGAGGTTCAGCCGATGGAAGACAGGCCGAGCAACTTCTTCAGGTCCTTTTGCAGGCCCGGGTTCTCGAAGTTGGCGGGATAGTGCAGCACCAGATTGCCGAGCGGGTCGGTGAGGTAGAGACGTACCCCGCTGGTGCCGGCGGCTTTAGCCAGTGCGGTGGCCAATGCGGTTGCCACAGCGGTGTCGAGGCTCACCTGCGTGAGCCCCTGCGCGCTGTCCTTGGCGGCAGCCGGTAGCGGCGCGGTGGTACTCCGTGTGAGCAATAGGCGCGTTACGCGGCTGCTATCGCCCTTCAGGAGAGTACGCACTTGGCGGATACGGTAGAGCATGTCACCACAGGTGGCATCGCACTGCTCTGCCACCACGGTTAGCGCCCACTTGCCGGGGACCAACACGCCGGCCGGCATGGGCTGCGCCGGGCTGACGAGTTCGCCGTGGTTGACGCGGCCTTGCGGGCCAGCGCCGAAGCGGTACAGCAGCGAAGCGATGAGCATGGGG
>CAIOHZ010000303.1 GCA_903858165.1 uncultured Pseudomonadota bacterium | reverse complement strand
CGAGAACCACGGCGGGCGCGTAAGCGTCCGCCTTTTTTCGTTCTATGATGTCCTCCTCTAACGGGGGACTTTTCATGCAAGCCAATCACGCGCCGCAGAGCGCCGGTTCCGACACTACCGTACATGCGGATGTGCCCGACCTCAGGCTGTTCGTGTTTGCCCTGTTCTTCATTTTCGGCGGCATTACCAGTCTTAACGACATCCTCATACCGAAGCTGAAGGAGTTGTTCACGCTCTCCTACGCGCAGGCAATGCTGATTCAGTCCGCGTTTTTCTTTGCCTATTTCGTGGTCTCCTTGCCCGGCGCTGCCATCGTGCGCCGCATCGGCTACATGAAGACCGCCGTGGTGGGCCTGCTCACCATGACTGCGGGTTGCTTGCTGTTCATTCCCGCCTCGCAGTCTGGCCAGTTCGTGGTGTTCCTCGGCGCACTCTTCGTGTTGGCCGCGGGTATCACCATCGTGCAGGTCGTGGCGAATCCCCTCATCTCGCTGCTGGGTCAGCCCCGCACGACGCACAGCCGGCTGACTTTCGCACAGGCGTTCAATTCGCTCGGCACGACGGTGTTTCCGTATGTGGGTTCCATCCTCATTCTGGGTTCACTCAGCCAGGTAGACGTTGCCACGCTCACTGGGGATGCGCTGCAGGCCTACCGCGCACAGGAAACGCAGGTGGTGGTGCAGGCTTATGGCGCGCTGGCTGTCGCGCTGTTGCTGGTAGCGGGGCTTGTCTGGCTACGCCGTGACCGTCTGCCGCCTACGCCGGCCACGGACACGCCCATCTTGCAGGCGTTTAATTTGCTGTGGCAGCCGCGCTTTGGCTACGGCGCCCTCTGCATCTTCCTATATGTCGGTGGCGAGGTGGCCATCGGCTCGATCATCGTCAACTACCTCATGTCTGCCGACGTGATGGGGTTGGGTGAACAAGCTGCCGGCAAGATGGTCCCGCTCTACTGGGGCGGTGCCATGGTTGGCCGCTTCATCGGTAGCTATTTCCTGAAGGTGTTCTCGCCTGGCAAGGTGCTCGCTACCGTCTGTGCGGCGGTAATCACGCTGTTGTTGGTGTCGGCCAATACCACGGGGACTACGAGTGGCTATGCGTTGCTGGCCATTGGCCTGTGCAACTCCATCATGTTCCCCACCATCTTCTCTTTGGCCTGCGAAGGGCTCGGCAAGCGGGCGGCGGAAGGCTCTGGTGTCATTTGCGTGGCCATCGTGGGGGGTGCCGTAGTGCCCTTGCTGACCGGTTTGGCCGCAGACGTCGTGGGTTTGAAGCTGTCCTTGGTGGTGCCGGCGCTGTGCTATATCGGCATCCTCGGGTTCGGCTGGTACGCGCGGCGCCCTTACGACGCCTAAGCCCATTCTCCACGGCGACCCCGCCGTGGAGTACCCTTGAGCGTCCTACTGGAGGCTCACCATGCGTTTGTTGTCCCGCCCGCTCGCTCTCGCCGTTGCCACGCTGCTTTGCGCCGCGGTGACGCCGGCTACCTTGGCCGCCGAGGCTGCCCCAAGCTCTACCTCAACCCTTGCTGCGGTGTCTGCCCCCGCAACGCTCACCCCGCTTCAGGCCAAGGCCCGCGAGATTCTCGCGAATGTCATCCGCTACAAGAGCGCCGTGGGCCCCGACGAAAACCCTCAGTTGGCGGACTATCTCGCCGGTGAGTTCCGTGCGGCTGGGTTCACCGGCGACGACCTGCGCGTGGAACGCTACAAGGAAACCGCGTACTTGGTGGTGCGTTACCCCGGCCAGCCGAAGCAGGGGCAGCCGCCGCAGAAGCCCATCTTGTTGCTGTCGCACATGGACGTGGTCCCGGCGCTGCGCGAACACTGGAAGCGCGACCCCTTCACGCTCGATGAAGCCAATGGCTTTTTCTACGGGCGCGGTACGCTGGACGTGAAGGGCGGCTTGGCCACACTGACGGCACTGTTCATCCGGTTGAAGCAGGAAAAATTCGTCCCGACGCGCGATCTCATCATCGTCTTCTCTGGCGATGAAGAAACCACCGGCGAAACCACGCGTGACTTGCTGACCCGCCATCGAGACTGGGTCGATGCCGAATATGCGTTGAACACGGATTCCGGTGGTGGCACGCTCGCCACGGACGGCAGGGCCCTTTCGTACAACATCCAGACCGCCGAGAAGACTTACGCGAGCTATAAGCTGTCGGCTTATAACCCCGGCGGCCACAGTTCGCAGCCACGCGCCGACAACGCCATCTATGAATTGGCCGATGCCCTGAAGCAAGTACAGGCTTATCGCTTTCCAGCCATGTCCACGGAAACCACGCGCGCCTATTTCAAAGCGATGGG
>CAIOHZ010000302.1 GCA_903858165.1 uncultured Pseudomonadota bacterium | reverse complement strand
GAAGAGCTTGGCCGAGGTGGACCCGAAACTGCTGGAGACCTACGACAAGCTGGGTATTCCGCTGCATGAACGCGCGCGCTTGGCTGGCGTCGCTGTCGACGCCGTATTCGACAGCGTTTCGGTGGCCACCACGTTCAAGGACCGTCTCTCCAAGGCAGGCGTTATCTTCTGCCCGTTCTCGGAAGCGGTGAAGGAACACCCGGAACTCCTTGAGCGCTGGCTTGGTACTGTCGTGCCTCCCGGCGACAACTTCTACGCGGCCCTGAACAGCGCCGTCTTCAGCGACGGCAGCTTCGTATACATTCCAAAGGGCGTGCGCTGTCCCATGGAGCTGTCCACGTACTTCCGTATCAACGCGGCCAACACAGGGCAGTTCGAACGAACCCTCATCATCGCCGATGAAGGTAGCCATGTGTCCTACCTGGAAGGCTGCACCGCGCCCAAGCGCGACGAAAACCAACTGCATGCCGCCGTGGTGGAGTTGGTGGCCATGGACAACGCCGAAATCAAGTACTCCACCGTTCAGAACTGGTACCCCGGCGACGAAAACGGCGTTGGCGGCATCTACAACTTCGTCACCAAGCGTGGGGACTGCCGCGGCAAACGCAGCAAGATTTCCTGGACGCAGGTGGAAACTGGTTCTGCCATCACCTGGAAATACCCGAGCTGCGTATTGACGGGCGATGACTCCGTCGGTGAGTTCTACAGCGTGGCGGTAGCCAACCACCACCAGCAGGCGGACACCGGCACCAAGATGATTCACGTGGGGCGGAACACGCGCAGCACCATCGTCAGCAAGGGCATCAGCGCCGGCAAGGCTCACAACACCTACCGCGGCCTGGTAAAGGTATTGCCTTCCGCTGAAGGCGCGCGCAACTACACCCAGTGCGACTCACTGCTAATGGGACCGGGCTGTGGCGCGCATACGTTCCCTTATATGGAAGTGCGCAACCCCACCGCCACCGTAGAGCACGAGGCGACGACTTCGCGAATCGGCGAGGACCAACTGTTCTACTGTCTACAACGCGGTCTTTCGGAAGAAGACGCGGTCAACATGATCGTGAACGGCTTCTGCAAGGCTGTGTTCAAGGAGCTTCCCATGGAGTTCGCTGTGGAAGCGCAGAACCTTCTGGCAGTAAGTTTGGAGGGTGCTGTGGGCTAAAGCCCACCGCACTTTTCTCCCCTTTATTTCGGTCAGTGCGCGGAAGCCACTGGCCCATGAACGAGTGAACCGACCATGACGAACACCCCGCTGACTCCCCTGCTCGAAGCCCACGGCCTGCACGTGGAAGTGAACGGCAAGCCCATTCTCAAGGGCTTGTCGCTCACGGTGAATGCTGGCGAAGTGCACGCCATCATGGGCCCCAACGGCTCAGGTAAGAGCACTCTTTCCCATGTGGTCGCGGGCAAGCCTGGCTATACCATCACCGGCGGAACACTGCTGTATCGCGGCCAAGACCTGCAGGCGCTGGCCCCGGAAGAACGGGCGCGCGCGGGCATCTTCCTCGCCTTCCAGTACCCGCTGGAAATTCCGGGCGTCAACAACGTCTATCTGTTGAAGGCGGCATTGAATGCCAAGCGCAAGCATCTGGGCCAGCCGGAAGTGGATGCCTTCGAGTTCCTGCAGCTCGTGAAGTCCAAGATGCAGCGCATGCAGATGGACGAAGCTTTTCTCTCACGTGGCGTGAATGAGGGCTTCTCGGGCGGCGAAAAGAAGCGCAACGAGGTGCTGCAGATGCAGATTCTGGAGCCGACGCTGGCCCTGCTGGATGAAACCGACAGCGGCCTCGATATCGATGCCTTGAAGGTGGTCTCCGCCGGTGTGAACGACCTGCGCTCGCCTGACCGGGCCATCGTCATAGTGACTCACTACCAGCGCCTGCTTGACTACATCGTCCCCGACTTCGTCCATGTGCTCGCGGATGGTCGCATCCTGCTGAGCGGCGGCAAGGAACTGGCGCTGGAACTGGAAGAGCGCGGCTACGACTGGGTCCGTGCCCAGGACGCCGCATGAGCGGAGAAAGCCTGCGCGCGCTTGGCCTGCCCTCCGGGCGGGACGAGGCCTGGAAATATGCCGCGCGAACGCTATCGCGCCGGGACTGGTGGTCCGCACCCGCGGATGCCCTGTCGCTTCCTGAAAAGGCAGCCATAGACGCGGCTGTGCTGCCAGTGGAAGCCCCGGTGCTCGTCTTTGCCGGTGGGCATGCCGTACCGCGCGCGCTCGGTGGATTCGGGGCTTTGCCAGCTGGCGTCAGCTTGCGCCCCCTGGCAGAAGAGGCCGTCAAAGCACCTACGGGTGACAGTGGCGAGCACCGCGTTGCTGCTATCGCTGCCGCTACGACCCCAGGCGCCTGGGAGTTGGCGGTCGCCGCCAATGTGGACGCCGGCTCCTTGCAATTGCTACACCTTCCCGCGCCCGGGGCTGGCGCATTAGTACTGCGGATACGATTGGCGCGCGGCGCCCGTCTACAGTTGCTAGAGTCGCTGGCAGATGGCAAAAGTGCTCCGCTGACGAGTGGCGCCAGTGGCAATATTCCGGCCAATAGCGCCGCCATTATTCCCGCCAATAGCGCTGTCAACGCGGCACCCGCAACGCTTATCCGCTGGCTACAAGTACAGCTGGCAGATGGTGCGAGCCTGACGCATGCCATCGTGCAACAGTTGCCCTTGGACGCGGCTCTGCTGGAGCAGCTAGACATCAGCGTAGGCCGCGATGCCACCTACTTGGCTTTGCCTTTGTCGCTCGGCGCCCAAGCCGCACACACGGCGGCCCATTTGTCGCTAGATGGTCCAATGGCTTGCGGACACTGGCAGCAGTTCCTGCGGGTAGACGGCAATCAACATACCGACGTGCAGCTCACCGTGACCCATGCCGCAGCAAACACCACCAGTACGCAAGCGGTACGCGCGCTGGCCGGTGGCCGCTCCCGCGGTGCGTTCAGCGGCAAGGTAGTCATGCCACCCAGTGCGCATGGCGCCGACTCGGCACAGTCCATCCGCAATCTGCTGCTGTCCGCTACGGCTGAACTCGACACCCGCCCGCAGCTGGAAATTCATGTCGACGACGTGAAGGCCAGCCATGGCAGCACAACCGGTTCGCTCGACCAACAGGCTCTGTTCTATCTGCGTTCCCGCGGGATCGGCGAACAGGAGGCACGCCGTCTGCTCATGCAAGCCTTCGCCGCCGACGTTATCGCGCGGCTGCCATGGCCGAGCCTGCGGGAATGGCTGGCCACGCGGGTGCTGCCATGACCGAAGATACCCCTAATACTGCAGCAAATGCGCAACCCTTCAGCGCTGCCGAAGTCGCAGTCCTGCGCGCCGACTTCCCCATCCTGCACCAGCAAGTGAATGGCAAACCACTGGCCTATCTGGACAATGCCGCCTCCGCGCAGCACCCACGCTCGGTCATCGACGCCGAGGCAGATTACTACCGCCACGACCATTCGAATATCCATCGTGGCGTGCATACGCTGTCACAACGCGCCACCGACGCCTTCGAAGCTGCCCGCCACAAACTGCAGCACTTCATCAATGCCCGCAGCGAACGTGAAGTCATCCTCACCCGCGGCACCACCGAATCCATCAATCTCATCGCACAAGCTTGGGGGCGCACGTTCCTGCAACCCGGCGATGAAATCCTGGTTTCGCGTCTCGAGCACCACGCCAACCTAGTGCCTTGGCAGATAGTCGCGGGCCAAACCGGCGCTGTGGTTCGTCCCATTCCCATTACGCTAGATGGCGAAGTCGACTTCCAAGGTTTTCTAGACCTGCTTACTCCCCATACTCGGGTGCTGGCGCTGTCGCACGTCTCCAACTCACTGGGTACCATCAACCCAATCGAGAAATTCATCGCAGTTGCCCGGGAACGCGGCATCGTGACCGTCATCGACGGTGCGCAAGCGGTGCCCCATATGGCCGTGGATGTGCAGGCGCTTGGCTGCGACTTCTATGCCTTCTCCGGACACAAGCTGTACGGCCCTACCGGTACTGGTGTGCTGTATGGACGCGAAGCGTTGCTGGAAGCCATGCCACCCTGGATGGGCGGTGGTGACATGATTCTCGAAGTCCGCTTCGAGGGCACCACGTTCAACACCCTGCCCCATAAATTCGAGGCTGGCACGCCCAATATCGCCGGCTTTATCGGGCTGGGCGCTGCAGTCGACTACGTACAGGGCATTAGGCTGGCACGAATAGCCGCTACCGAAGAAGCCTTACTGCACTACGCCACCGCCCAATTGCTGGCAATTCCCGGCTTACGCATCATCGGCACGGCCCCGCACAAAGCCGCGGTCATCTCCTTCGTGGTGGACGGCATTCACCCACATGATCTCGGCACCATCCTCGACCAGGAAGGTGTAGCGGTACGCACAGGGCACCACTGCGCCATGCCCGTGATGGAGTTCTTCGATGTGCCGGCGACGGCACGTGCCTCTTTCGCTTTCTACAACACCCCTGCGGAAATCGACCAGCTGGTCGGTGCCCTGCAGCATGCTCGTGAACTGTTCTGCTGAAGGCCCCATGGATCTCAAAGACCTTTACCGGGATGTCATCCTGGACCATAACAAGCGGCCCCGGAACTTTGGCATGCTGGCGGTACCACCCGCCCATGAAGCCCGCGGCGCCAACCCCCTCTGCGGCGATACGCTGCGCGTCTGGGTGCAACTCGACGGCGAGCGCGTCACAGACGTCAAGTTCGAAGGCAAGGGCTGCGCTATCTCCGTGGCCTCCGCATCACTCATGACCGAAGCGGCCATTGGCCACACCCGTGCCGAAGTGCAGGCGCAGTTCGAACGCGTGCACAATGTATTCACGCACCATGACGCCCCGCTTGACCCGGCGCTGGGCAAACTCGCGGCGCTCGCTGGTGTTCGCGACTTCCCTGCTCGCGTGAAGTGCGCAAGCCTCGCGTGGCACACCCTGAACGCCGCCCTCTCTGCTGCTGATGCCGAACAGCCATCCGCAACTCCCCCGACTGTCCAGACCGAATGACCAGGAAGCCCTGACATGCGTCGTCACGAGAATGAACCCATCGTCGTCAACCGCGACGTCAAGGCCGTGATCATCCCGGCAGGCATCGAAGTCAAACTGCGCACCGGTAGCGTCGGCTACATAACGCAGGCACTGGGCGGCAGCTTCACCGTCTACGTGGAGGGCAATCTGTTCCGCGTGGCCGGCGCGGATGCGGACGCCATCGGTAAGGAATTAGTCGCACCACCAGAACTGCCCCCCGATGCTACGGACGACCAGTTCGAAGAAGTGACCTGGGCGCAGATTCGCACCGTATTCGACCCCGAAATCCCGGTGAACATCGCGGACCTTGGCTTGGTGTACCGCTGCGACATCAGCAAGGACGATAACGGCCAGCGCAATATCAAGATTGACATGACCCTGACGGCCCCGGGCTGCGGCATGGGCGAAGTGCTCGTGGCAGATGTGAAGGACAAACTCGAGGCGCTGCCGACCGTGAAGACCGTGGACGTGGAACTCGTCTTCGACCCACCTTGGTCGGCGGACCGCATGACCGAAGCGGCCCGACTACAAACAGGAATGATGTGAGCCAGAGTCCGCCCGATGGCGACTGGGTCTTGCTCGGGCCAGCCGTCAGCGTACCGCGCAATGGCCATGCCTCTTTCGAGGCAGCGGGCCGGTTCATCGCCGTCTATGACGTGCAAGGTGAACTCTATGCCATCGAAGATGTCTGTACCCACGATGGCGAGCCCTTGGCGGATGCACCCGTTGAACCCGCCAGTGCCGATGATCTAGCCAGTGGCGCCACGGGCCCGGTGGTGATTTGCCCAAGGCATGGCGCGCGTTTTTGCCTCAAGAGCGGTGCCGTGCTGTGCCCACCAGCTTATGAACCGGTCACCTGCTTCGCTACACGCGTAACTGCAGGCGAGCTATGGGCCTTGCTGTCAGCATGAGCGTAGATACCATTACTCACCGCTTAACCCTGCTGCGCCACGCGCAGGCGGCCCATGCTCGGCCAGGGCAACACGATTTCGAACGGCCGCTGGATGCCGTAGGCCAGGCCCAAGTACATGAGCGCGGCGCCCTTTTCGCTGCCACGCAATGGCAAACGCCCGTGGACTTCTGTCTCCACAGCAGCGCTGTTCGTACTACCACTACCGCTCTGGCTTTCACTCACGCCTGCGGATTACCCAAAACTGCCGTCCACGCCGAACCTGACCTCTATGAGATTGACGTGCCAGCACTGCTGGCATTTTTGCGCCACACGCCCGAAACCGTACAGCATCTCCTGCTGGTAGGACACAACCCAACGCTCTCGGGGCTGGCTTGGCAGCTTTCGGCGGATGCCTCGCCAGGAGGACTGCAGCCCTGCGACTCCCTGACCGTTATCTTCACGGGGCCTTGGGCCGAATTGCGCTAAGTCGCGTCCCGCACGGCGTAATCGAGCCCGCCAAGCCGTGCGGAACGGTTTCACTCCAACGCCAGCAGCGATGCGTTACCCCCCACTGCCGTGGTGTTGATGGTGATGGTGCGCTCCAGGGCGAACCGTACGAGATAGTTAGGCCCACCGGCCTTCGGCCCGGTGCCGGACAAGCCATGCCCACCGAAGGGCTGTACCCCCACGACGGCGCCAATGAGATTGCGGTTCACGTAAACATTACCGGCCGGCGCCTCGGCGCATACCTCGGCGATGGTGCTGTCCAGACGCGTCTGCAAACCGAACGTCAAGGCATAGCCGGTAGCTGCAGCCGCTTGTAACAACGCGGGTAAAGTTCCCGCGCGCCAGCGCACCACGTGCAGTACCGGGCCGAACACCTCGCGCTGCAGGGAAGCAAGCGAAGGAATCTCCACGGCGAGTGGTGCCACATAACAGCCGTGCATAGCCAGTGTTTTTGGCAAACCACAACGGTGCGCCCACGCCGCACCGGTCTGCATTCGTGATGCATAGGCTTCCAGTTGATCCCGTGCTGTCTCGTCAATGACCGGACCAATATCCGTCGACCAGTCCTCGGGCAGGCCGATCGTCAGTTCGTCCATGGCGCCCCGCAGCAAGTGCAGCACGCGGTCCGCGATTTCGTCCTGCAGGCACAGTACGCGCAGCGCGCTACAGCGCTGCCCAGCGCTGTTGAAACTGCTGGCGAGCACATCACCAACTACCTGTTCAGGCAGCGCCGAACTATCGACCACCATCAGATTCTGGCCACCCGTCTCGGCGATGAACACCGGAATAGCGCCTTCACGGGCTGCCAATTGCCGCTGGATAGTACGGGCTACCTCCGTGCTGCCAGTGAATGCCACACCCGCGACACGCGGATCATTCACCAAGGTAGCGCCGATGGTTTCGCCGGGCCCCGGGAGAAACTGCAGCACCGCCACCGGCACGCCCGCAGCGTGGAACAACTGCACGGCACGGTAGGCGACCAGCGGCGTTTGCTCGGCTGGCTTGGCTACCACCGCATTCCCGGCGGCCAGCGCTGCCGCCACTTGGCCAGTAAAGATAGCCAGCGGAAAGTTCCAAGGACTGATGCAGGCAAAGACACCTCGACCATGCAGGGAAAGCGTGTTGTGTTCACCCGTGGGACCGGGTAACACCAAACCCTCGCCAAAGCGCCCACGAGCCTCACCCGCGTAGTAGCGCAGGAAGTCCACTGCCTCCCGTACCTCGCCGATGGCATCGGGCACGGTCTTGCCAGCTTCCGCAACGCACAGCGCCACCAGCGCGGGCAGCGTCATCTCCATCGCGTCGGCCGCCCGTTCCAGCACCAGCGCCCGGGCCGGACCGCCTAGCCGGTCCCATTCCTTTTGCGCGGCAACAGCCTTCGTCACTGCCTCCGTCACCTCCGCGGGTAACGCTTCCGCCACGGTACCCACCTGCTGTCGGCGGTCCTGCGGCGAGCGCACCGCCACCAACGGCATACCCTGCCCCGGCTTACCACTCACCAAGGCCGTGGCCGCTACCGGTATCTGCAACTCCGCAACGGCTCCGACCGCCAAGGCATGCCGCTCGCGCCCATCCGCTAGGTTGAGCCCCCGGGCATTTCGGCGTCCGTCAGGAAACAGGGCGCCCGGCAAGGCGATACCCGGATGAGCGACGGCCCCCGCCGCGACCAAGGCCTCCACAACCGCCACCGGGTCCGCGGCTATGGCCGCGGGTGGCAACCGTTCGTCTACCAGACGGTTCACGAACGAGGTATTGGCGCCGTTCTCCAGCAAGCGCCTAACCAAGTACGGCAGCAGATCCTCATGGGACCCAACGGGCGCATAAACACGACAAGGCATTCGCTTGCCTGCTTCGTCCGGCGCACACACCACGGCATACAGCTCTTCGCCCATGCCGTGCAAACGCTGGAACTCGAAGGCACGCCCAGCCTGGCGTCCCACCTGCTGCAACCATGCCACCGTATGCGCGTTATGAGTAGCGAACTGCGGGTAGACCGGGGCGGCACTCGCCAACAACCGACGCGCACACGCCAGATAGGAGACGTCGGTGTTCACCTTGCGCGTGAACACCGGATAACCGGCAAGTCCACGTTCCTGAGCGCGCTTGATCTCGCTGTCCCAGTACGCACCCTTCACCAAGCGCACATTCAACTGTCGTCCGGTGGTCTGGCTCAAGCCAATGACATGGTCGATGACCGCTAGCGCGCGGCGCTGGTAGGCCTGTACCGCAAGGCCTAATCCCTGCCAACCCGCCAGTTGCGGGTCACGTAGTAAGCCTTCCAACAACACCAACGATAACTCCAACCGCTCGCTTTCCTCGGCATCGAGCGTTATGGCTACCCCATGGCTTGCCGCATGGCGCGCCAGCATCTGCAAACGCGGCGCCAGTTCCCTCCGCACCCGTTCGGTCTGCGCAAGTTCGTAGCGCGGATGGAGTGCTGAAAGTTTGACCGATACCGTCGGCGCGTCAGCGGCATTGGTGTGGGAACGGGCAACAGCCCCTACGGCCGTAATGGCCGCTTCATAGGCAGCGGCATAACGGTTCGCATCGGCCGTGGTAAGAGCCGCCTCGCCGAGCATGTCGAAGCTGTGGCGGTAATGGATTGCCTCCCCTTCCCGAGAGCGGACCAAGGCCTCCTCGATGGTGCGGCCCATAACGAACTGGTGTCCCATGATGCGCATGCCTTGGCGTAGGGCCGCACGCACTACCGGTTCACCCATTCGTGCCACCAACCCGCGCAGGAAGCCCCCCACATCGCGCGTAGCGCCCTCGAACGGAGCCACCAACCGCCCGGTTAGCATCAGTCCCCAAGTTCCGGCGTTAACGAACAGCGAATCCGTACGGCCGAGATGGGCCGACCAGTCGCCCGCACCGAGTTTGTCCGCAATGAGTCGGTTCGCTGTGGCAGCATCGGGAATACGGAGCAAAGCCTCGGCCAGGCACATCAGGATGACGCCCTCTTGAGAGCCTAGGTCGTACTGGCGCAAGAAGGCATCCATGCCCGTCTTCTGCAGATGCTGCCCACGCACCGCTTCCACCAACCGCTCCGCCTCGCGCTGCACCACCACCCGTTCTCCTGCCGGCAGTGCCGCCAGCGGCAGCAAGCGCTTCAACACCTGGTTTTCAGGGGCCAGCCATTGGTCATTGATGCCAGCAGCAGTGGAGAGTTCGCCGTGCAGGTCGGCGGCAGAGAGGAAACTGAGCGTAGGCCGTTCAGAGGAGAGCGTGGGCATGGTGACTCCAGAAGTTCACGCCACTTTATTGCTACTTAAGTAGTGTTTTATTCTTGAATTTTGTTTATATACAGTGGATTAAACTGGCAACATCCATCGAAAGGACTCCCTATGCCAGATCAATTGGACCGCACCGACCGCCGACTGCTGGACTTGCTGCAACGCGACGGTCGTACGTCGGTCGCGGAACTAGCGCGCCAAGTCCACCTCTCGCCCACGCCCTGTCTGGAACGGGTGCGACGCCTGGAACGTGAAGGCTATATCACCGGTTATGCGGCTCACCTCAGCCCGCCGCGGTTGGGGGCAGCGCTACTGGCTTTCGTGGAGGTGTCGTTGGACCGCACCACACCCGACGTCTTCTCGCAGTTCCGCGACGCCATGCTCGGTATCGACGAGGTGCAGGAGTGCCACATGGTGGCCGGAGGGTTCGACTACCTGTTGAAGGTGCGCGTCCGCGATATGGAAGCCTACCGGCGTTTCCTCGGCGAACGTCTCACGGGCCTGACTGGGGTACAGCAGACCCACACCTACGTCGTGATGGAAGAGGTAAAGAACACCCACCTCTTACCCGTTCCGACGTAACTGGGCTTCATCAACGGCCTTGATTCCGCGTAGTTCCGTACCCACCCTGCCTACTCGTACTGCAGACACAGGAAGACACCCATGGTCACCGCCGTCACCACCGATCGTTTCCAGCAAGAAGTCATCGAAGCGTCCAAGTCCCAACCAGTCATGGTCGACTTCTGGGCCGCTTGGTGTGGCCCCTGCCGCGCCTTGGCGCCGGTGCTGGAGCGCGTGGCCCCCGACTACACTGGCCGCGCCACCATCGTGAAATTGAACACCGACGAGGAGCCGGGCATCTCCAAGGCTTTCAATATTCGCAGCCTGCCTACCGTGGCCGTCTTCAAAGACGGCAAGATCGTCGACGGCTTCATGGGTGTGCAACCGGAATCTGTTATTCGCGAAACGCTCGACCGTCATGTAGGCGGTGGCGCGGCAGAGGCACGTAAAGCAGCGCTGGCGCGGGCCGGTAGCGGCGATTACCTCGGTGCGTTGGGGGCACTTCGTGAAATGGTTCGCGCGGGGGAAGGCCTGCCACGCACGGAAGACGTGCTGGCTTTGGTGGACGTGCTGTTGATGCCCCCACTGGCGATAGCGGCGGCCGACGAGGCAGAAAACTTGCTGGCGGACTTGCCGTTTGCGGCGCGCGAAAGCACGCCGGCAACTGAACGGGCAGCTCGACTGCGTTTTGCCCGCCTCGCACTGCGCCAAGGAGCCGCGCCCGGTTCAGCGGAAGCACTGGAGACGGAAGCTGCCACCCATTTTCTCGGCGGACGACAGCAGGACTCGCTGGATGCCTTCCTGTTGCTCTTGCAGCACCACGCCACCTACCGCACCGAAGCCGGTGAAGTAGCCGGGCGACGCGCGCTAGTCGATGCCTTCCTGCTGCTTGGCGAAGACAACGAGTTGGTACCGCGCTACCGCCGGCGTCTGGCGGCAGCGCTGCACTGAGCCTTTAGGCCTCGGCCGCAGCCTCGCGACGCAGTCGTTCGGCGGTCTCCGTGCCCAGATAGGCTTCAATCCAGCGGCGGACCGCGTACAGCAGCGGAATCATCACCAACGCTGCACAGAACTTGTAAGTGAAGTTGACGATGCCCACCGCGAGGAACAGCGAGATGGACCACTGCTGCGGGCCCAGCACGAAGGCAATGTAGAGCACCACGAAGCTGTCGATGAACTGCGAAATGACCGTACTTACCGTGGCACGGACCCACACGCCCCGTTCACCGGTCCGCTTGCGAATGGCGTGAAAGACGGTCACGTCGATCAACTGGCCAATGAGGAACGCGGTGAGCGAGCCACCGATAGTCCACAGCCCTTGCCCGAAGATGTTGCTAAACGCCGCCTGCATGTCCGGCACGCCCTGGTCCACGCTCACCGACACCCACCAAGGCGCTGGCGCGACGCTGATCATGAGGTAGGCCATCAAGAAGGCGTAGGCAATGACGCCGGAAGCCACATAACTAATGAACCGCACACCGCGCACACCGAAGTATTCGTTGATGGTGTCCGTCAGGATGAACACGAAGGGCCAAAGCAGTACTCCAGTCGTGAACGACAAGTTGCCACTTTCACCAAAGGCACGCCAATTCACCGGCGCGATGCCCAGTGTGGCCTCCAAGGAAAAAATCTTTACGCCGACGAATTCGGCCACCAAGGCGTTGCCCACCAAAAGGGCGGCCAAAATTAGGAACAACCGAACACCGCGATTGTCGATGGTCGGGACCATGGGGTGTTGTGGATTCATGGATGGTCTCAGTCGGGTAAACGTTGAACAGTATCCGGGCTGAATGCCGGCAGGCACACTGCCACGTATTCCGCGCCTCCCGCGTGTGGGGTGGAGTAGCGAACCCACTCACCGGCATGAGCGATGACGGCCTGCCCAGCAGCTACGTCTTGGGAGCCTGCAGCACTTTCCACGCGCAAGCAGCCCGCCAGAACCACCGTGTATTCGTCGAAAGCGGGTTGCTGCGCAGGTTCTACCCAGCCCTCGGGCGAATTCATTCGTGCCACGCTGACAGCCGTGCTGCCGCTATTGACGCGACCGATGTATTCCTCGATGCGCTTGGGGCGCGTGCCGACCGAGGGCACGACCGTGGGAGAGGCAATGAAGGTAGGCATCGGCGCAGTATGCCTCAGAGCGCGCCATGCGTGCGGGAGCGCACTCAACTCAGTCGTCGCTGTCCATCCACTGCAGACGCTGCAACTGACGGCGCTGGCGTTTATCGGGCTTGGTATCCGGGTGCGGCATCGCACCTCCGTGCAGTTTACGGAAAGCAGCCTCGCGTTCCCGACGCTCACGACTGAGGGGATCTTCGGCGAAGGCCGCCGCCATCAGCAGTGCCGGCCCCCGGCGCCGCGGCAGGCCCGTCACATTGCCCTCGACCATCTCACCCCCGCGGTTCACCGCCACGCGGTCGCCCACCTTCAGACTGCGCGATGCCTTGACACGCTCCCCGTTCAATTGCACGTGCCCGCCGGACACCGCGGCCGAAGCCAGCACTCGGGACTTGTGGAAACGGGAATGCCATAGCCATTTGTCGATGCGCAACTGCGCCCCTGGCGCCAGATCAAACCAACGAGGATCCGCGGCGGGCAGTTCCTCCTCGTCGGTGATGGCATCAGGTTC
>CAIOHZ010000301.1 GCA_903858165.1 uncultured Pseudomonadota bacterium | reverse complement strand
GTAAGTTCCTCGCTACCACCGGCGCCACCGCCGTCGTGGTGGATGCACGTTCTGCGGCCAACGCGCCGTGTGCGGTTTTGGTTGCGCCCAACCCCTATGTGGCGTACGCGCGCATGGCGCAGGTGCTGCATCCCGTACCGGCCGCCGTACCCGGTTGCCACCCTTCTGCTGTAGTGGATGCCACTGCCAGCATTGCTTCTTCCGCGCATGTGGCGGCGTTAGCCTACGTGGGCCCGCGTGCGGTTATTGGCGAACGGGCCTTCGTCGGTCCAGGCTGTGTGGTCGAGGCAGATAGCGTCGTCGGTGACGACACACGCCTCGTCGCCCGCGTCACGCTGGGCACGCGCGTCAGGCTTGGCAAGCGGGTCATCCTGCATCCCGGTGTGGTTGTCGGCGGCGATGGCTTTGGTTTGGCGCCGGACCAAGATGGCTGGGTGAAAGTACCGCAGGTGGGTGGCGTGGTTATCGGTGATGACTGCGAGGTGGGTGCCAACACCACCATCGACCGCGGCGCCATTGAAGACACGGTGCTCGAAGAAGACGTCCGTCTGGACAATCAAATTCAGGTGGGCCACAACGTGCGTATCGGTGCGCACACGGCCATCGCTGCCTGCAGTGGTATTTCTGGCTCCACCACCATCGGCAAGCGCTGCATCATCGGCGGCATGGTGGGCTTCGTCGGCCACCTCACGGTGGCGGACGGCACCATCGTCACCGGGCTCACCATGGTGAGCCATAGCATCCACACCGGGGGGGTATACTCCTCTGGCCTGCCCGCGGAAGACGGCGTGAAATGGCGCCGCACCGTGGCCCACTTGAAGCGCCTCGACAAGCTCGTTGCACGCGTGAAAGCGCTGGAAGGGGCCGCCGGCCTCGCTGGCGCGGCAGGCGACGACACCGACCATGCCGAGAAGGAAGCAGAATGAGCGCTGAGCCCTATATGGATATCGACGCGGTGCGCAAGCAATTGCCCCACCGGTATCCGTTTCTTATGGTGGACCGCGTGCTCGAGTGCGAGCCCGGCAAGAGCATCCGCGCGCTCAAGAACGTGACGGCGAACGAACCGTATTTCCCGGGTCATTTCCCGCACCGTCCGGTCATGCCCGGCGTCATGATTCTCGAGGCGCTGGCGCAGGCGGCTGGCATCCTCGCGTTCCGTACCGTGAATGTGGTGCCGGACGAGAACACCAAGTTTTATTTCGTCGGTATCGATGAGGCTCGGTTCCGCCGCCCGGTGCAACCCGGCGACCAGATCATCCTCGAAGCCACGCTGCTGCGCGCCTTGCGTGGTATCTGGAAGTTCGAGACGAAGGCCTTCGTCGATGGCGTGGAAGTCTGCTGCGCCATCATGATGGTGGCCCCGGAAACCGGCTCCAGTGCCCGTCAGGCCAAGCCGCCCCGCGCTGAAGCCGGTGCGGATGCCGGTGCGGAGGCAGGCGAGGGCGCAGCATGATTGACCCGCGTGCCGTTATCTCGCCGCAGGCGCACCTCGACGAGGGAGTGTCGGTCGGACCGTTCGCGGTCATTGGCGACAACGTGGTCATTGGCAAGGGCACCATCATTGCGCCGCACGCCATGGTGAACGGGCCCACCGAGATGGGCTGTGACAACCACGTATTCCAGTTCGCTTCCATCGGCGACGCCCCGCAAGACAAGAAATACAAGGGCGAGCCCACGCGGCTTGTCGTCGGCGACCGCAACGTCTTTCGCGAAAGCTGCACCATGAACCGCGGCACTGCGTTGGGTCCCGGGGTAACGCGCATTGGCAGCGATAACCTGTTCATGGCCTATTCGCATGTGGGCCATGACAGCGTCGTTGGCGATCGCTGCATCCTGTCGAACTGTACGGCGTTGGCGGGGCATGTAGAGCTCGATGACTGGGTCATCTTGTCGGGCTATGCCGCCGTGCACCAGTTCTGCAAGATCGGCGCGCACGCCTTCTTGGCGAACAACGCAGCCGTTACCCGCGATGTGCCGCCTTACCTCATGGTGGCGGGTTCCCCGGCGGAGCCCGTGACTATCAATTCCGAAGGTTTGAAGCGGCGCGGGTTTTCGCCCGAGCAAATCGCCAACCTGAAACATGCCTACAAGGTGCTGTACCGGCAGGGCCTCAAGCTCGCGGAAGCAGAGTTGGAACTGCAGCGGTTGGCCGCTACGCAGCCCGAGGTCGGCGCCTTCGTCGAGTTCTTCCCGCGCATCACGCGCTCCCTCATCCGCTGAGGAGGGTGCCCATGGGCGCGCTGCGCATCGGTATCGTCGCCGGCGAGCATTCCGGCGACAACCTCGGCGCCGCCTTGATGCGCGAGGTGCTGGCGCGCGCTCCCGAAACTACATTCACGGGTATCGCTGGCCCACGCATGCGCGCCGCCGGCTGCACGGTGCTGGCCGACGCGGAAGAACTCGCCGTGATGGGCTTGTTCGAGGTGCTGCGTCATTTGCCGCGTTTGTTGCGGCTGCGTCGGCGCGTAGTAGAGGCGTTTCTCGCATCGCCCCCCGATGTCTTCGTCGGTATCGATGCTCCCGAGTTCAATCTCAATGTGGCACCGCGGCTGCATGCCGCTGGCATTCCTACGGTGCAGTACGTCAGCCCGCAGGTGTGGGCATGGCGGCAGGGCCGGGTGAAAAAGATGGCGCGCTCGCTGGACGAGGTGCTGTGTCTGCTGCCGTTCGAGACGCCGTTCTATGCGGGCCACGGGCTGCCGGCCACGTTTGTCGGGCATCCTCTCGCGGACCAAATGCCGCTGCGGCCAGACCGCGCTGCGGCGCGCGCTGCGCTCGCGCTACCGGCCGTGGGACCCGTGGTGGCGGTACTACCTGGCAGCCGTCGTGGTGAGGTGGAACGTCTGGCACCCGTGTTTGCAGAGGCCTGCAGTTGGCTGCGGACGCATCTGCCCTTGGTGGAATGTGTTGCGCCCATGGCGAGCCCGGCAACCCGCGAGTTGTTTGCGGCTGCTTGGTCTGCGGCCCATGCCGGGTCCGTGAAGTTGCTCGACGGGCAGGCGCAGTTGGCCATGACCGCCGCGGATGTGGTGCTGGTGGCTTCCGGCACCGCTACCCTCGAAGCCACCTTATGCAAGCGCCCGATGGTGGTGGGGTATCGACTCTCCGGGGCCACGGCCGCCACTTTCCGCATGCTTGGCTTGATGAAAGCTCCGTACTTCGCGCAGCCTAATCTGCTGGCTGGCGAGCGCGTGGTGCCCGAGTTGTTTCAGGAAGCGGCCAATGGTCCGCAACTGGGCCAAGCCTTGCTGGACTGGTTCGAGCAACCCACGCGCATTGCGGCGCTGGAGGAACGCTTTCTCGGTATTCACCAACAGTTGCGGCGCGACGCCAGTGCGCGGGCCGCTGAGGCAGTGCTCGCGGTCGCGGGGCGCAAGCGCGGTACTGCCGAAGCCAGGAACGCGCCATGAGTGCGCTGGCTGGCGTAGACGAGGCTGGCCGCGGTCCGCTGGCTGGCCCAGTGGTGGCTGCGGCCGTCATTCTGCCGCCGCCACCCGTCGCTGGTGAAGTAGGGGAGTGGGCTCGCCTTTACCCGCGCCTGCGCGATTCGAAAAAACTCACGCCGGCGGCGCGGGCCGATTTGGCCCCGCGCATTCGCGCTTGCGCGGTAGCGTGGGGCTTGGGTGTGGCCGATGCTGCCGAGATTGATGCTTTGAATATTCTTCGGGCCACACACTTGGCGATGCGCCGTGCGTTGCTCGCGTTGCCGGTAACACCGACTCAGGTGGTCGTCGACGGCAATCGCTTGCCGCCAACCACGGGGCTGGGGTTCACCGCGGAGTTCGCCGCGGTGGTGAAGGCGGACGCCACCGTGCCGGCGGTGTCGGCAGCCAGCATTCTGGCCAAGACTTGGCGCGACGACTGGATGGATGCCGCCGCAGCGCACTACGCGCCATGGCAGTTCACGGTGCACAAGGGCTACCCGGTGCCTGCGCACTTGGAAGCCGTGCGGGTGCATGGTGTTTGCGGGTTGCATCGTCGCAGCTTTGCGCCCGTGCGCGCGGCCATCGAAGCGGCAGCAGTGGGCGCCGGCGGCGCTAGCGCCGTGGCTGCCGCTAGTGCCGCGGCGGAGTTCGCGGCATGAGTTTCATCCATCTCCGCGTACACAGTGAATTCTCGCTGGTCGACGGCGTAGTGCGCGTCGACGAACTGGTTGAGGCCTGCGCCAGTGGCGGCATGCCGGCTGTGGCCATCACCGACCAGGGCAACCTGTTTTCGATGGTGAAGTTCTATAAGGCAGCGCAGGGCAAGGGCATCAAGCCCGTGGTGGGCGTGGACCTCTGGGTGCGTGCTGAAGGGGCCAGTACTGCGCCCGTGTCGGCGGCAATGGCCGCTAACGCGGCCCCTGAACTGCACCGGCTGACCTTGCTCTGCCAGAACCTCGTGGGCTATCGCAACCTGACGCGTTTGGTGTCGCGTACTTGGCTGGAGGGCCAACAGAAGGGCGTGCCTACCTGTGAGCGGAATTGGCTGACGGCCGAAGCCACGCAAGGCCTCATTGTCCTTTCCGGGGCGCGCGAAGGCGACGTCGGTCGCGCATTGCTGGGTGGCAAGCAGGATGAAGCGGTGCGCTTGTTGCAGGGCTGGCTGCGGTTGTTCGGTGACCGTTACTACCTCGAAGTGCAGCGCACCGGGCGCCCGCAGGAAGAAACGCTCATCGATGCCACGCTGGAACTCATGCGTGAAGTGGCGGCACCGTTGGTGGCAACCAACGACGTACGTTTTCTGGCGCAGGATGACTTCGAGGCCCACGAGGCGCGGGTGTGCATTCATGAAGGCCGCCAGTTGGCCGACCATACGCGCCCGCGTGTCTATACCGATCAGCAATACCTGCGCACGCCGTCGGAGATGCGCGAACTCTTTTCCGACCTGCCTGGCGCTTGCGATAACACGGTGGCTATCGCGCGCCGCTGTTCGCTGGAGGTACGTCTCGGCAAAAGTTTTCTGCCGGAATACCCGGTCCCGGATGGCATGACGACGGCGCAGTTTTTGCGTGACGAATCTGCAGCCGGTCTCAACCGTCGCCTCGCGGCGCTGGCAGCCGCTCCGCAGTTGGTCATTCGCCCGTTGCCGCGTGTGGAGTACGACGCACGCTTGCAACTCGAGTTGGACTGCATCTGCAACATGGGCTTCGAGGGCTACTTCCTCATTGTGGCCGACTTCATTCGCTGGTCTCGCGAGAACGGCGTGCCCGTGGGGCCAGGGCGTGGTTCGGGCGCCGGTTCGCTGGTGGCCTATGTGCTCGGCATTACCGACCTCGACCCCTTGCAGCACGACTTGCTGTTCGAACGCTTCTTGAACCCTGAACGCGTTTCCATGCCCGACTTCGACGTCGACTTCTGCATGGAAGGCCGCGACCGCGTCATCGAGTATGTGGCGCTGAAGTACGGGCGCGAGCGTGTCTCGCAAATCATTACCTACGGCACCATGGCTGCCAAGGCGGTGGTGCGGGATGCGGGGCGTGTGTTGGGGCAGGGCTATGGCCTCTGCGACCGCATTGCCAAACTCATTCCCTTCGAAATCGGCATCGAGTTGAAAGATGCGCTTGAGAAAGAAGAGGAGCTCAAAAAGCTCTACGAAACCGATGCTGACGTGCGCGAGGTCATCGACCTGGCCATGAAGCTCGAAGGGCTGACGCGCAACGCCGGCATGCACGCCGGTGGTGTGGTCATTGCGCCTTCGGTGCTCACCGACTTTGCGCCGCTGTACTGCGAAGAAGGTGGCGGCAGCGTAGTCACGCAGTTCGACAAGGATGACGTCGAGGCCGCAGGCTTGGTGAAGTTCGACTTTCTGGGGCTGCGGACGCTGACCGTGATCGACTGGGCGCTGCGCAGCATCAACCGCAAACGCGCCCTGGTGGGTGAGCCGGCGCTGGACGTGAACCTGCTGCCACTGGACGACGCGCCCACTTATGACTTGCTGAAGGCCTGCAAGACCACCGCGGTCTTCCAGTTGGAAAGCCGTGGCATGAAGGACTTGGAGAAGCGGCTCCAACCGGACTGCTTCAACGATATCGTCGCACTGGTGGCGCTGTTCCGGCCGGGTCCGCTGGAGTCGGGCATGGTGGACGACTATGTCGACCGCAAGCATGGTCGCGTCGAAGGCCCCATCGATTACCTGCATCCGAAGCTCACGGGCATCTTGAAGCCCACGCATGGCGTCATCCTGTATCAGGAACAGGTGATGCAGATTGCGCAGGTACTGGCGGGCTATACGCTGGGCGGGGCCGATATGCTCCGCCGTGCCATGGGCAAGAAGAAGCCCGAGGAGATGGCCAAGCAGCGGTCTATCTTCGTGGAAGGTGCGGTCGGGCTCGGGGTGGAGGAGGCCAATGCGGCCTACATCTTCGACCTCATGGAGAAGTTTGCGGGCTACGGCTTCAACAAGTCGCATTCCGCCGCCTATGCGCTGCTGTCCTACCAGACGGCCTGGCTGAAGGTGCACTACCCGGCGGACTTCATGGCCGCCGTGCTGTCGTCCGACATGGACAAGACCGACAAGGTAGTGACGCTCATCGACGAGGCCAAGGCAATGGACCTCAAGGTACTGCCGCCCGATGTGAACCACTCCGACTTCCAGTTCACCGTGCCGGACCCGCGCACCATTCGCTATGGCCTAGGCGCGGTGAAGGGCGTGGGCGAGGGGGCCGTGGCCTCCCTCATGGAAGAGCGCAAGACGCGTCCCTTCGCGGACTTGGCGAACCTGTGCCAACGTCTCGACCTGCAGAAAGCGAACCGCCGTACGCTCGAAGCCCTCATCAAAGCCGGCTGCATGGACAGTTTCGGGCACACTCGCGCCACCTTGATGGAATCCCTGCCTGCGGCCATGCAGTTGGGCGAACAGAAATCGCGCGCGGCCACTACCGGGCAAAACGACCTGTTTGGTGGGTTCTCGGTCGAGACAGCACCGGAAGTGGCCAGCGTGGCCCTGAAGGAAATGCCGGAGTGGTCCGAGCGCGAACGTCTGCAGGGCGAACGCGACACCCTGGGTCTTTATCTTACCGGGCATCCGCTCGACGAGTTCCGGGTCGAGGCCAAGGCCTTCACCTCAGGGCGTCTGGTGGATGTGGGCGGGGCGCCGAAGCCTGCCAGCAACAAGAATCAGTGGAGCGGCGGCAAGCAAGCCACCATTGCAGGTCTCGTGCTGGATGTGCGTAAGCGCCAGAACCGCACCATTTTGCAGTTGGATGATGGCAGCGCGCGCATGGAAGTGACGCTGTTCGACGATTTGGTGCAGCAACACCGCGACTTGGTGCAGAAAGACGCGCTGGTACTGGTGGAAGGCCAACTTCGCTATGACGATTTCATCGATGACTGGCGCCTGCAGGCCAAGAAGTTGCATTCCTTGCAGGCACTGCGCGAGCGTGATGCTCGCCGGTTGGTCATTCGCTGGCCGGAGGACATCAATGGCCATGGCCCGAAGCTGGTGAAGCAGTTGGAAGAGGCCATGCGGCCGCACCGCGCCGGGCGCTGTGCCGTGTCCGTGCAATACTCGGGGGAGTCCGGCAGCGCGCGGGTGGATCTCGGCGAGGCTTGGAGCGTGAAGCCGGTGCAGGCTTTGCTGGAGAAGGTGGGGCAGATTGTCGGACGCGACGGTTGGAAGCTGGTTTATGCCCCCCGTCTCGAATGACCGGCACCAGGGTAGACCTCGTCGCCGACTTGTCACTTGTGCCCTTCACGGCTATGGTGCGCGCAGCCTTCGTCCCGGTGCGCTTGCCATCCCGGGGTGGTCGTCAGTTAAGGGAAGCCCATGGACCTGAATTTCCTCGATTTCGAGCAGCCCATCGCCGAGTTGGAAGCGAAGATCGACGAGCTTCGCTTCCTCGGCAATGATGCCGAGATCAATATCGTGGAGGAGGTGAACCGCCTCCGCGCCAAGAGCCGTACGCTCACCAAGAGCATCTTCTCGAACCTCACCCCGTGGCAGGTGGCGCAGTTGGCGCGCCATCCGCAGCGTCCGTACACATTCGACTATGTCGCCTTGCTGTGCACGGACTTCCAGGAACTCCATGGCGACCGCATGTATGCGGACGACTTGGCCATTGTCGGTGGCTTGGCGCGTATTGATGGCCGTCCGGTCATGATTATTGGCCAGCAGAAGGGTCGCGATACGAAGGAACGTGTGCGCCGCAATTACGGCATGCCGCGTCCCGAGGGCTATCGCAAGGCGCTGCGTCTGATGCGCACCGCGGAACGCTTCAAGCTGCCCATCATTACGTTTATCGATACGCCAGGCGCCTATCCGGGCGTGGGCTCGGAAGAGCGTAATCAAAGCGAGGCGATCGCGCGCAATCTGTTCGAGATGGCGCAGCTGCCGGTCCCCATCATCAGCACTGTCATTGGTGAGGGCGGCTCGGGTGGTGCGCTGGCTATCGGCGTCTGCGACCGCTTGCTGATGCTGCAGTACAGCGTCTATTCAGTCATCTCGCCGGAAGGTTGCGCGAGCATCCTGTGGAAGAGTCCGGACAAAAAAGAACTCGCGGCCGAAGCGATGGGCATTACGGCAGATCGCCTCAAGGGTCTCGGGCTCGTTGACGAAGTGTTGCCCGAGCCCTTGGGCGGTGCGCATCGTGACATTCAGGCCACGGTCGATGCCGTGAAGGCCGCCATCCTCAAGCACCTCGACGCGTTGGAGAAGTTCACTCCCGCCGAGCTGCTGGTGCAGCGCGAAAAGCGTCTGGACAGCTTCGGTGTGTTCCGCGATCACTAACGCGGCCGTCGCCGGTCTCATCAGCGGGCTTGTCCCGGGCTTGGCGCGCTGCGTAGATCGCTGTCGCGAGGAGCGGGGAGAGGGAGTACCAGCGCTGGTGGCCGTAGCGGCCTCCGGGGGCGGCGATTCCAGTGCCTTGTTGCTGGCGCTGGCGCGCTTCACGGCAGCCGACTGGCAGGCCGCCGGCTGGTCCAACCCTCCCGAATTGTTGGCGGTGCATTGTGACCATGGCCTGACTGCCGCTGCTCCAGCGCTGGAAGCCGCAGCGAAGTCTACTGCCGTGGTCGCGGGGGTGGTTTGCGAGGTGTTACGCCTGCAGATTCCACCTTCCCCCGGCGAGAGCATCGAGGCCATCGCCCGGCTGCATCGGTATCGAGCGCTGGCTGCTTGGCTGCCTGCTGGCGCGTGGGTGCTTACCGCGCACCACGCGGATGACCAAGCCGAGACCTTGCTACTGCAGGCTTTCCGTGGCGCTGGCTTGGCAGGGTTGGCGGCCATGCCGTGGCAAGCGGCGCTAGGTGCGGGCACACACGCCCGGCCTTTGCTCGGCACCGCGCGCGCCTCGCTCGCAGCGGCCGGTGCAGCACTCGGGCTGCAGGACGGTGTGCACTACACGCTGGACCCGATGAACGTCGATCCACGATTGGACCGCGCCTATCTGCGCCACACCGTCTGGCCCTTGCTCGAGGCGCGTTGGCCGGGCGCGAATTTAACGCTGTCGCGCTCGGCGGGACATTTGCAGGACGCCTTGCGGGTAGTGGACGAAGCGGTTGACGAGGATTTACAGCCGCTGTTGGCACCTCTCGATTGCCCGGGGGTGCCGTTTGGCAGGAAGCCCGTCATGGGGGAGTCGCAAGCCTGCTCGCTCCCACAAAAACCCGTTGGGTTGCTCCCACGATTAGCGGCGACCACCCTTGACCAAGCGGGGCTTAAGGTCTTGCCGTTGGCCCGGCGAGCGCAGGTGCTGCGGGCTTGGGTTCGTGGCGAAGGGCACCGCTCGCCGCCAGCGTCCCGCGTCGGCACACTCGTGGACCAGATGCTCGAGGCCCGCGGCGATTCCGCGCCGTGTGTCCGCTGGGGTGACAGCGAGGTTCACGCCTGGCGCGGGCGCTATTACTTGGGGCATGCGGCAGGCAAGACGCTGGCGCAGCGCCTAGCGGCGGTGGCCGACCCGCCACCACCGTGGCGACAGGAACTCCCCCGCATGGGGGCCTTGCCTGTAGCGCCGGGCGGCCCTGCCGTCGATTTGGGGCCCGCGGGCCGGTTGTCGCTGGTGACCGCGACGCAAGGCCCACGCCTCATCGCGCCGCCAGACCAGGTGTTCATGGTGCGCGGGCGGGTAGGGGGCGAGCGCCTGCGCATTCGCCCTTTGGCGCAGGGTGCCCACCAGGACGTGCGCAAATTGCTGCAGTCGGTAGCCGTTCCGCCATGGCTGCGGGATGATGTGCCCTATCTCTGGTTGGTGCCTGCCACAACGGCGGTAGCCGCGGAACGTAGCTTCGTTCCCGGGGACTTGGTGGCGGTCGGCGAGCGGTTTCTGGACGTTTTTCTGCTGGCGAAGGGTCAAGAACCCGGTTGGCGGGTAGTCTGGGAAGCGCCGTTCGCGTAAACTGATATCCCGTCGCAAGGGGTGCACGGCATCCCCCATTTTCTGTAGTTTCCAGACGGCCCGGTGCCCCCCACCGAGGCGACGGTGTATTCCATGGCACGTTTTGTATTCGTGACGGGTGGTGTGGTGTCCTCGCTGGGCAAGGGCATCGCCTCCGCCTCGCTTGGGGCCATCCTCGAGGCGCGTGGCCTCAAGATCAGCATGATGAAGCTGGACCCCTACATCAACGTGGACCCGGGCACCATGAGCCCCTTCCAGCACGGCGAAGTGTTCGTTACCGCCGATGGCGGCGAGACCGACCTCGACCTCGGGCACTACGAGCGCTTCGTGCGCACCAAGAGCACGCGCAACAGTAATTTCACCACCGGGCGCATCTACGAACGCGTCATCGCCAAGGAGCGCCGCGGCGACTATCTCGGCGCTACGGTGCAGGTCATCCCGCATATCACTGACGAAATCAAGCGCAGCATCAAGCTGGGCGCTGGCGATTCCGACGTCTGCATGGTGGAAATCGGCGGCACGGTCGGCGACATCGAGTCCTTGCCGTTCCTCGAGGCCATCCGCCAACTGGGGGTGGAGCTCGGTCGCAACAACTGTGTGTACATGCATCTCACCCTGGTGCCCGTGGTGGCCGGTGGTGAAATCAAAACCAAGCCAACACAACACTCCGTGAAGGAACTGCGCGGCATCGGCATCCAGCCGGACATCCTGCTGTGCCGCTCGAAGGACCCTCTTCCTGCAGAACATTCGCGCAAGATTGCGCTGTTCACGAACGTGGAAGAGCGTGCGGTCATCTCGGCGGTGGATGCCGACGATCTCTACAAGATTCCGCGCTTGCTACACGAGCAGGGCCTTGACGAAATCGTCGTCGAGCGCCTGCGTCTCTCGCCGCCCCCAGCGAACCTCGCCGAGTGGGACGCCGTGGTAGAGGCGCGAATGAACCCCGAGGCGACCATCACGCTCGCCATGGTCGGCAAGTACATGCAGGTGAAGGATAGCTACATCTCGCTAACCGAATCGCTGCAGCATGCTGGCGTGAAGACGCGAACCCGCGTGAACGTGCGCTACATCGATGCCATCGATATCGAGCGTGATGGCCCCGCCTGTCTGCAGGGTGTCGACGCTGTGCTGGTGCCGGGCGGCTTCGGCGAACGGGGTATTGAAGGCAAAATTCAGACCGTCCGCTGGGCGCGCGAAAACAAGGTGCCGTTCCTCGGTATCTGCCTGGGCATGCAAGTGGCTTGCATTGAGTATGCGCGAGACGTGCTCGGCCTCGAGGGCGCCAACAGCTCGGAGTTCAATCGCGCAACGCCAGACCCGGTCATCGGTCTCATCACCGAATGGCAGGACGCGGCGGGCAGCACCTACCAGCGTTCGGAGAAGTCCGACCTGGGTGGCACCATGCGCCTGGGTGCGCAGTTGTGCCGCTTGGGCGAAGGCACCTTGGCTCGCGCCACTTACGGCACCGCCGAGGTAATGGAGCGTCATCGCCATCGCTACGAGTTCAACAACACCTACCTCGATCGCATGTCGGCAGCCGGCCTGCGCTTCAGTGGTCGGTCGGTGGATGGTCTGGTGGAAGTCATCGAGTTGCCGGGGCACCCCTGGTTCCTCGCCGTGCAGTTCCACCCGGAGTTCCAATCCACCCCGCGTGATGGCCATCCGCTGTTCACGGGCTTCATCCGCGCCGCGCGTCAATACCGTGCTGCGGCGGTGGAAGTCTGATGGCCGCCAATGCGGTCAATGCCGCAGGCCGTCAGTCGCTGATGGAACTCTGCGGTTTTCCAGTGGGCGGTGGTCACCCGTTCTTCCTCATCGCCGGGCCCTGCGTCGTGGAAAGCCTGCAGTTGCAGCTGGATACCGCGGGTGCGCTGAAGGAGATGGCGGCGCGCCTTGGTATTCCGTTTATCTTCAAGAGCTCGTTCGACAAGGCTAATCGTAGTTCTGCGGCGAGCTTTCGCGGGCCGGGCCTTGAGGCAGGGCTAAAGATTCTGGCGGAAGTGAAGGCGCAGCTGGGCGTTCCGCTGCTGACCGACGTGCACGAAGACACCCCGCTCGCCGAAGTGGCCAGCGTGGTGGACGTGCTGCAAACGCCGGCCTTTCTGTGCCGGCAGACAAATTTCATTCAGAACGTGGCCCGCACCGGGTTGCCCGTGAATCTGAAGAAAGGCCAGTTCCTCTCCCCTTGGGAGATGGGCAATGTGGTCGACAAGGCGCGCGCTGTGGGTAACACGCAAATCATGGTGTGCGAGCGCGGGTTCACCTTCGGCTATAACAACCTCGTGTCCGACATGCGTTCGCTGGCCATCATGCGCAGCACGCGTGCACCGGTGGTGTTCGATGCCACGCACTCGGTGCAGCTGCCGGGCGGGCAGGGTACGGCCTCGGGTGGTCAGCGCGAGTTCGTGCCGGTGCTGGCGCGGGCAGCGGTAGCCGCCGGCATTGCTGGCCTGTTCATGGAAACCCATCCCGACCCCTCCAAGGCGTTGTCGGATGGCCCCAATGCCTGGCCCTTGGCCCGCATGGAAAGCCTGTTGAAGACCCTGCAGGCGCTCGACCAAACGGTGAAGAGCGCGCCTTACGAGGAAGACCTGACATGACGAAGATTGCCCGAATTCTTGGCCGCGAAATCATCGACTCCCGTGGTAACCCGACGGTTGAGGCTGAGGTGGTGCTGGAAAGCGGCGTGATGGGCCGTGCCGCGGTGCCTTCGGGCGCGAGCACGGGTAGCCGCGAAGCGGTGGAACTGCGCGATGGCGACGCTGGCCGCTATCTTGGCAAGGGCGTGCAGAAGGCCGTGGCCAATGTGAATGGCGAGCTCGCCGCGCTGGCCGTCGGCCGCGACGTGGCGGACCAGGCGGGCCTCGATGCGGCGATGATCGCCGCCGATGGCACCGAGACGAAGGCGCGTCTCGGCGCCAATGCTTTGCTGGCCGTGTCGCTGGCAGCAGCGCATGCCGCTGCTGCGGATCGTGGCGTGGGTCTGTGGCGTCATCTAGCCGGTGACCAACAGGTGCTAACCCTGCCGGTGCCCATGATGAACATCATCAACGGTGGTGCTCACGCCAATAACAGCCTCGATATTCAGGAATTCATGATTCTGCCGGTGGGCGCGCCTTCGCTCGCCGAAGCGCTGCGCTGTGGCGCGGAAATTTTCCACACGCTGAAGCAGCAGCTGAACGCCAAGGGCCTCACCACCGCCGTCGGCGATGAAGGCGGCTTCGCGCCGGACCTGCCGTCAAACGCGGCGGCGCTGGAAACCATTCTCGAGGCCGTTACCAAGGCCGGCTATTCACCGGGCAAGGACGTTTACCTAGGCCTCGACGTGGCCAGCACCGAGTTCTGCCATGACGGCATCTACAAGCTCGGCGCGGAAGGCCGTGACTTCGATTCGGCTGGCTTCGCGGACTATCTGGCGGACCTCGCCAACCAATATCCCATCCTCACCATCGAGGACGGCATGGCCGAAGGCGATTGGGCTGGCTGGAAGCTGCTTACGGAAAAGCTGGGCAAGCGCGTGCAACTGGTGGGTGACGACCTCTTTGTCACCAACACGAAGATCCTCGCCGAAGGCATCCAGAAGGGCATCGCCAACGCCATCCTCATCAAGCCGAATCAGATCGGCACGTTGACGGAAACGCTCGCCGCCATCTCCATGGCCACGGCGGCGAAGTACGCGGCGGTGGTGTCGCATCGCTCGGGCGAGACCGAGGACGCCACCATCGCGGACATCGCCGTAGCCACTACCGCTACGCAGATCAAGACCGGCTCCATGTCGCGTTCGGACCGCATTGCCAAGTACAACCAGTTGCTGCGCATTGAAGCCGCGCTAGGCATCCATGCCCGCTATGCGGGTAGTGCGGCTTTCCCGGTGGTGCCGTCGGCGGCACGGTGATAGATTCGCGCTCATGAAGTTCCTCGTCGGTCTGCTGCTTGCCTTGCTGCTCCTCCTGCAGTACCGGCTATGGCTGAGTGAAAATGGTTTCCGCGAGTCGCTGCACTTGCGGGCGGCGGTAGCGGCGCAGCAGGCGGAAAATGCAGCGCTCGAGCGCCGGAACCGCGAACTGGCGGCGGAAGTCATGGACCTGCGTTCCGGCAGCGCAGCGCTCGAAGAGCGCGCTCGCAACGACCTCGGCATGATCGGCAAGGCGGAGACCTTCTACCAAGTCGTTCCGCCAGGAACCCCGTTGAGTGCGCGCCCCGGTGGCATGCCTTCGGCGGCGGAAGCGCCGCTGGCGCCAGCCGCCGCCGCTGGCACCGGCGCATTGCAACCGGCGCCGCAGGTCTTGTCGCCACCGGTAGCCGGGTCGCTCTCCGGGCCGGCGCACTAGGTGTCGCGCCCAGTGTCCGCTGGGTCCACCCGCGCCTTGGCACCATGAACTACTGGGTGGTCCTGCCAGCCGCCGGACGCGGTGAGCGTTTCGGGGTGGGCGCGCCCAAGCAGTACGAGGCCTTGCCGGGTGGCGTGGTTCTCGAGCACGCGCTGGCGCCGTTTCTGCGACTGTCCAGCACGGACCTGCGCGGTGTGGTCGTTGTCCTTGGCTCTGCCGACACTCGCTTCGCCACGTTACCGCTAGCCCAACATCCGCAAGTGACCACCACGACGGGCGGCGCCTCGCGCGCCGCAAGCGTGCTGGCCGGTCTCGACGCCGTGCGGGCTCGCGGTGGTGCCGAGGACGAGTGGGTACTGGTGCACGACGCTGCGCGGCCTTGCCTGAGTGCCGCGGAGCTTGGCGCTTTGCTCGCTGCTTTAGCTACGCCCGCGGGGCAGGCGAGTGGCGCGTTGCTGGCGCTACCGGTGGCGGACACCGTCAAGCGGGCGGCGTCGCAGGAAGCTAATGCCGGCGGCACACCCGAACTTGCTGTTGTGGCCGCTACCGTCCCCCGCGATGGTTTGTGGCGGGCGCTGACGCCGCAGGCGTTTCGTTTGGGGGCGTTGACTGCCGCCCTCGAAAACGCCCTGCGTTTGGCTGCTGCGCCCGGGGGTTCGGCGCCCACGGACGAAGCCGCCGCCATCGAGGCCCTGGGTGGTGCGCCGCTATTGGTCCCCGGCAGCCCTTACAACGTGAAGGTCACGCTGCCAGCGGACCTGGAATTTGCCGCCACGGTATTGCGTTCGCGCGCCGAGAGGACTCGCCATGACTGAACACACACCTCACCTCGGTCCACGCGTTGGTTTTGGTTTCGATGTACACGCCTTTGGCCCGGGCGACCATGTGTGGTTGGCTGGTGTGCGCGTGCCGCACAGCCACGGTATCGTCGCGCACTCCGACGGCGACGTTCTCCTGCATGCCTTGTGCGACGCCTTGCTCGGTGCCGTGGCTCTCGGCGATATCGGTCAGCATTTTCCAGACACGGATCCGCAGTGGCGCGGCGCTGCCAGCCATCAGTTCGTCACGCACTGTCTCGGGCTCGTGCGCTCAAGCGGCTATGTGGTGGGTAACGCGGACCTTACCTTGTTGGCAGAAGCCCCACGTCTGAAGGCCTACCGTGAGGCCATGCAGCAGCGCGTAGCGGAACTGCTGGAAGTGCCCGTAGACGCCGTGGGCCTCAAGGCCACCACCACCGAACAGATGGGCTTCACCGGGCGGCGCGAGGGCTTGGCTGCCCAAGCCGCGGTGATGCTCTGGCCGGCCGTCACTGGGCCCTGAGGCCCAGTCGCCTTCATTCATCCCGTTTTCCCGGAGTTTCCATGTATACCCCTCTCGATTTGGCGCTCGCGCCCCCGCGGGCCTTTGGCCCTGCCTTGGGCAACGCCAGCCTGCGTAACTCCCCTGAAGACTTCCGGGTAGATGAACAACTGGCGTTCGCGGCCGATGGCGGCGCCGCCCATTGGTTGGTGTGCCTGGAAAAGCGCGGTGTCACGACACTCGCGGCTGTGGGTGCGCTCTCGCGCCACGCGGGTGTGTCGGAGCGGGACATCGGGTTTGCTGGGTTCAAGGATCGCCATGCGGTCACTTCACAGCACTTCACCGTGCCGGCGCGTTCACCGAAGGCTGGGCCTGCGCCTTCCTGGGCGGAAGACGCGTTGGGCGAGCCGTTCCGCGTGCTGTCGGCGTTGCCGCATGCGCGCAAGTTGCCGCGGGGTGCACTCGCGGGAAATCGCTTTACGGTGATCGCGCGAGGCCTTGCTGAGACGGTTTCCCGGGCGGCCGTGGAAGAGCGTCTGGCGCAAATCGCCAAGCGTGGCGTCCCGAATTATTTTGGCGAGCAGCGTTATGGGCGCGGTGCTTCCAACCTCACGGCCGTCGAGGCTTGGGCGGGTGGTGGCGAACTGCCGGGCCGACGCGAGGAGCGCGGCTTTGTGCTGTCGGCAGCACGCTCGTTGTTGTTCAACGCCGCCCTTGCTGCCCGCGTCGACGCTGGCCACTGGGATGTGCTGCTTCCCGGCGACCTAGCCAACCTCGACGGTTCGCGCAGCCGCTTCAAGGTGACGGAACTGGACGACACGCTGCGCGAGCGGCTGGCAACCTTCGACATTCACCCCACGGGCACATTGGCGGGCAGTGGCGAGACGGGCTTGCTAGGCGAGGGCGCGGCATTGGAACAAGCGGCGTGGGCCGCCCTGCCGGCCCCTTGGGGCGCGGTACCGGCCGTCCTTGCGGGTGCCGGGGTGGAAGTGGATACACGGCCCCTGCGGCTGCCCGTGCGTGACCTGCAGTGGACCTGGGGCGAAGAGGCTGCGGGCGGCGTGCTGACTTTGTCGTTCGGCTTGCCGGCGGGCGGCTACGCCACCACGGTGCTGCGGGAGCTGTTCGACACCGGCTACGTGGCCGAAGACGGCGGCTGACGCGCGCTAACGCGACAGCAGCACATAGATGGCGCCGGTGCCGCCGTCCATGCCGCGCGCCGAGGCAAACGCCAGCACGGCGTCGAAATGGCGCAGCCACACGTTTACCGCGTGCTTCAGCACCGGGCCACGCGGCCCCGACCGCAATCCCTTGCCGTGAATGACGCGCACGCAGTGGCAGCGATGGCGCAGGGCATCTTTCAGGAAGCCGCGTAGCGCTTCGCGGGCCTGCGGACTGTTCAGCCCGTGCAGGTCCAGTTCGCCTTCCACCGCGAATTCACCGCGTCGCAGGCGGCGCACTAGCCCATCCGTCAAGTGCGCGCGGCGGAACAGCAGTTCTTCGCCCGTTTCCACCAGCAGTTCGCCCGGGCCGAGCAACAAGCTGTCGTTCAGCACCTGTTGTTCGTCTAGGCGAGCGAAAGCCGCCCGGGCGGGCGGCGGTGGGCGCTTCGGCGGCGGCGGGCACGGGGGCAAGGGCTTCACATCCTTCACCGCCGCACGAAAATCGTCGCCCACGACCGGCACCGCCGGCGCGGGAGCCGCGGGCGGTGGTGGGGTTGGCTTCGAGTAACGTGAAGGGCGGGGCACGGCGGGGGCGTCTCCGGTATATTTCCTGTGTATGCGAATCTTACTGTCGAACGATGACGGCTACCGCGCTCCCGGCCTCAAGGCCCTCGCGGACGGCCTCGCTGGTCTTGGTGAACTGACGGTAGTGGCTCCAGAGGCCAACCGCAGTGGCGCCAGCAACTCCCTCACGCTGGAAATGCCGCTGCGCGTCCACGATGCCGGGCCCGGCTGGCATTTCGTCAATGGCACCCCCACGGACTGCGTGCTGTTGGCCGTCTCCGGCTTGTTCGAGCACACCTTCGACCGAGTGGTGTCGGGCATCAATGATGGCGCAAATCTCGGCGACGATGTCCTGTACAGCGGCACGGTCGCGGCTGCCGTGGAAGGCCGCTTCCTCGGCCTGCCCACCATGGCCTTGTCCTTGGCCGTGGCGCACCAGCACGACCCGTCCAATGCGGCGCAGAAAAACTTCGCTACTGCCGCCCGCGTCGCGCGCGAGCTTATCGAACGGCAGGCCCACCATCCCTTGCCGCAATCCACCATTCTCAACGTGAACGTGCCGGACCTGCCGTACGAGCAGTTGCGCGGCTTTCAGGCCACGCGTCTCGGGTTCCGGCATCGCGCCGAAAAAGTCGTGGCCAGCCAAGACGGACGTGGCCGACCCATCTACTGGATTGGCCCTGCCGGCAAAGGGCAAGACGCGGGCCCGGGCACGGACTTCCACGCGGTGGAACACGGCTATGTGTCCGTGACGCCGTTGCAGATTGACCTGACTCGCCATGCCGCGCTCGACAGCCTTGGCCATTGGCTGAACCGCGCACCGTGACGAACTCTGCTGGCAATCCGGCAGCCCGGCCGCCGCTACGCGGCGTTGGCATGACGTCCGCCCGCACGCGCGACCGTTTGCTGGACCGTCTGCGCGAGCAAGGGATACGCGACGAAGTGGTGCTGGAGCGCATCCGCCAAGTGCCGCGTCATCTCTTCATTGACGAAGCGCTTGCGACGCGCGCTTACGAAGACACGGCGCTGCCGATTGGCTTTCTGCAGACCATCTCGCAGCCCTACGTGGTGGCGCGTATGACCGAAGCTTTGCTGGCCGGCGGTACGCGCTACAACGTGCTGGAAGTAGGCACGGGCTGTGGTTACCAGACGGCGGTGCTCGCGGGGCTGGTCGGCCGCGTGTGCACGGTGGAACGTATTGGTCCGTTGCAGTTGCAGGCCCGTCAACGTTTGCAGGCGCTGGGTATCGAGAACGTACGCTTCCGCCACGGTGATGGCTTTGATGGGTTCAAGCTGCATGCCCCGTTCGACGGCATCCTCGTCACGGCGGCGCCAGAAGCGGTGCCTCAGTCGCTGCTCAAGCAACTCAGTCCGAAGGGTGGTCGGCTCATTGTGCCGGTGGGTCCAGAAGGCCGCCAGGAACTGATGTGCATCGTGCGCCGCGAGGAACTCTACATGCGCGAGAAATTGGGGCTCGTCAGTTTCGTGCCGCTGCTGCCCGGGATAGCCTGAAGCCATGCGCCCGCCGGTTGCCTTGGTGCGGGCGGCTTCCCTGTGTCTGTTGCTGCTGCTCGCCGGTTGTGGCAGTTCGCCATCGCCGCGTAGTGCTGCCACTTACGTGGTGCAAGCAGGCGATACGCTCTACGCCATTGCTTGGCGCAATAATCTGGACTGGCGCGAACTCGCCCGCTGGAATGGCCTTGGCGAGGACGCGCATCTGAATGTCGGTCAACGGTTGGTGTTGCAGCCGCGTCGTGGTGTGGCGGTGCCGCAGACCGCACGACGTAAAACGCCAGCGGCAGCGCCTCGGTCCGCGCGTGATGCGCCGCAGTTGCCAGCCATCGTAGCCGGGCCTGCGCCAGCGTTTGTGTGGCCGGTGGGGGGTGCAGTGCTCGGTGAACAAGCGCAGCCTTCCGGTGGTTTCGGCTTGCGGTTGCGGGTGCAGCCCGGTGAAGAGGTGCAGGCCGCCGCGGCAGGCCGCGTGGCTTATGTGGGCAGTGGCCTGCGCAGCTACGGGCAGCTCGTGATCGTGAAGCACCCTGAAGGATGGCTTTCCGCTTATGGCTACAACCGTGCACCGCGCGTGAAAGAGGGCGACAACGTACAGCGTGGCCAGGTGTTGGCGGAAGCCGGCGAAGGGCCGTTGCCGGCGGGCGGCACGGGGCCGCAGTTGTATTTCGAGATTCGTCGCCTTGGGCGAGCAGTGGACCCGCGCACGGTTTTACCAGCGCGTTAAGACGCGCTTACCAGGTCAGGTCGTCGGGGACCACGAAATCCTTGTAAGGGTCTTCAGCATCGGCCGCGGTGTTCGCGTTGCCATTGTTATTGCTCGCAGGGGCGTTCGGGTCGATGACCACGGCTGGGTCCCGTTCGCGCAAGCGGTCCGCAGCGCTGGCAGGAATGACGTCGTAGCGCCCGGCAAAGCTGGCGATGAGCAGCGTACCGGCCGACAGGCCAGCGCGACGCTCCGCATCCACCGGCACGCGTGCAATGCGCTGCCCGTTCATGAAGCTGAAGTAGTCGTCTGTCTGCAAGGGCGGTAGCCGGTGCTGGTCGATGAGCTGGCGCAACTGCGCCGCGCGGGCCCGTGCTTCCAGTTTCGCCTGTTCCTTGCGGTTCAGTTCCTGGTCGCGCAGCAGCTTGGCGGCCTGCGCGCGCTGCGCCGCCGTGGCAGCCGGGTCCGGCTTTGCGGGTTGATGGCGCGAGGGCTTGGGCTTGTGGGCCGTGGCTTGCTTCGCTTGTTGCTTGTTCGCCAACCCCAGCTTCAGGAGTTGGTCGCGGAGGGAATCAGTCATACCTGCATTATCTCACGGGACTGGTGGTTGGGCTTGCCGCAGGGCCTGCTCTAGCAGTGACGCCGGCACGTTGGCGCGCAGTTCGCTTTTCATCCAGTCATTAACCGCGGTCTCAAGAGCGGGGTCACGCCCCATCATCACGGCTTTGTTGGAAGGCTCGAACAGCAAGTTCGTGGCACGGCACAGGGCTGGGTGTCGGCGTGTCTGTAACGCTACTTCCACGTCGTCCGTCACCATCAAGTCGCCGTCGCCCGCTAGCAGCGCCGCGAACACGGCTCGATTGTCCGGGACCACTTTGACCTGAGCTTGGTGGAACTGCGCGCGGACGAACCGCTCGTTGGTCCCGCCCGGGTTCATCAGCACCCGCACTGTGGTTTGGTCGGCCAGTGCGAGCGTGGCGTAGCGCGCGCCGTCCGCGCAGCGGGCGATGAAGGTCTTGCCGCCTTGGTGGTAGGGAGCGGTGAAGGCGGCGGCGGCCAGTCGGTCTGCCGTCACGCTAATGCCCCCTAGCGCTACGTCGAACTTCCCGGCGAGCAGGTCGGGCAGCAGGGTGCGCCACGTGGTGCGGATGTAGCGGACTTCGGCGCCTTCGAGGCCAGTACCCGCGAGTGTGTCGGCGAGACGCTCGGCAAGGATGACATCGGTTCCTTCAAGAGAGCCATCGGGTCGCTCGAGGCTGAATGGTGCGTAGTCGCCAGTGAGTCCGACGCGCAGCGTACCGGTAGAACGGATGCGCGGCAACGCTGAGGCGGGTGCGTCATCCAAGGCAACGAGCGCGGACCACAGCGCTTCGCGGTCCGCTTCGGATAACTGCGCCAATGAGGTGAGGGCAGTTTGTTGGGTGAGGTAGGCGGCACGCAGGATGGCCGTATCGCTCCAGTCCGCTTGGTCGCGGGTCAGTAGCAACAACTGCTTTGCAGTAATGCGGTCGAGTTGCGGGCGTATTTGCTTCGCTAAATCGGGGACAGCTGTATCCGCGGGCAAGCCGCCCTGTTCGCGCCAAGTTACGTGCTGGCGCTCCTGCCATTCGCGTGCCAGGCGCATTTGCAGTGCGAACAAGACGCGTGCGGGTTCGGCGGCTAGTCCATGTCGTGTCGCTTGTGCTGTCACTTGCTCCAGAACTTCGGCTTCGCGCGCGGTATCGAGCACCGGTTTGTCGCTATGCCATTTGGCGGCAGCCACGCCGTCCATGAGCGCGAGGCGCGCGTCGATGGTCTGCAGCATCTCGATGGCGGTGGCGGTTGGGTTCACGAATGTCGTGGGGTGGGGAAGCAAAGCGTCGCCAGGAAGCTCGGCCCCACCGCAAGGGAATGAAGCCAGGCTGGTGCTCAGTAGCAGCGCCGCCCCCAGCAGATGCCAGCGCTTCACAGCAGGGCCAGCGTTACGGCACGCGCTTCACTCACCAAGACGTTGTAGGTGCGACAGGCGGCGCGCGAATCCATCACTTCGAAGCCGATGCGACGTGAGAGCATGGCACCCATGAGTGCGGCCGCGGGAAACTGCTGCCGCTCGCCGGTGCCGAGCAGTAGTATCTCGGGCTTCCAATCGAGAATTTCTGCGAAGTGCTCGAAGGCGAGCGTGGCCACGGGGGCTGCCTGCCAAGGATGGAGCAGTTGCTCGGCAGACAGCGCCACGGGCCCTTCAAGACGGCGCGGGCCCAGCTGGATGGCGCCGGGGACATACCCGGTGACGACGTTCATCGCCGGGCGGATTTCCTGCATGAATTTCATGGGCGTTACGATACCGCATGTGGCATTTCCTAATCACTGACCTCGTTGCCCCGGCGCAGGCGACGGCCGAAGAACGGTTGCCCCGGCTGCCGCAGCTAGAGGCCCTGCTAGCTCGCGGGCGGGTGACTGCCAAGGCGCCCAGTTGGCGCCATCATTTGTTGGCTTTGGCCGGGCAGCCCTGGCCGGCCGAGCACGAAGTGCCGGTGGCTGCGCACTTGGCGGCGGCCGCGGGTTTGCCCGCGGCTGCGGGGTGGGCGGTGGCTACCCCCGTACGCTGTGTGGCTGGTCTCGACCACGTGCAACTGCAGGGCCTCGGTGCGCCGCTGTCGGCGGCGCTGGTAGGGGAGTTCAATGCGGCGCTGGGCGGTCCTTCCGGTCAACTGCATGCCAATACCCACGCCAACCTGTGGTCGTTCCCTCAGCCCTTGGCGGTGACCACCCACGACCCGGCCCCTTTGGTGGGGCACGACGTCGGACCTTGCCTGCCGGCCGGCCCGGATGCGGCAGCGCTGCGGCGCTGGATGACGGAAGCGCAGATGTGGCTGCACGGCGCTGGGGAACCCGGGCGGGTGAACTCGCTGTGGCCGTGGGGCGTGGGTAATGCCGCCGATGCAGCGAGCCCCCCGACCTTGCCTTGGGTCGTGGAAGGCGCTGACCTGTGGGTAGCTGCCTTGCCCTGCGCGCCGAGCGCTGCCACTGCCGCGGCCAAGACCCCGCGGGAGGCCGACCGCGTGACTTTGTGGCGTGTGGCTGAACACGCCAGCGAGGCCGGTGCTTTTGCGGCTGCCGACGCCGCTTGGAGCGACCAGGTGAGGCACGCATTGCGCGAACGAGGCGCGCTGACCGTATGGCTGGCCGGCCATTGCCATGAGTTACGCGCAGCGGACCGTTGGCGCTTCTGGCGAAGGTGGCATACTCCGCGCCCTTGGTGGCAATAAGGTGATGGCATGAAATCGCTCGCGCAGGTGCTCGTTGGCCTGCAGGCGTCGGGTACAGCCGTCGCTCCTGAAGCTGCTGTGGCGCCGCCGGAACCCATCGCTGCGGCGCGCCCTCCGGGCAGTCGGCGCATTGAACGCCGTGAACAGCCGGCAGTGACGCTCGACGGTTTGCCGCCCTTGTTGCAGCGTCTGTATACGTCGCGCGGGGTGCAGCATGCGAACGAACTGGCCTTGGGCCTCGACGGTCTCCTGCCCATCACTTCGCTGGAGGGCGTGGAAGCGGCAGCGGAACTGCTGGCCAAGCACCATGCCGCCGGCAGTCGCGTGCTTGTCGTCGGCGACTTCGACGCAGACGGTGCCACTTCCTCGGCGCTCATGATGCGTTGCTTGCGCGCGTTCGGCTTCAACGATCCGGGCTTCCTCGTGGGCGACCGCATCAAGCACGGGTATGGCCTCACGCCGCCGGTGGTGGAGTTGGCGGCTGCGCGGCAACCGCAGTTGCTCATCACCGTGGACAACGGGGTGTCGAGCATCGAAGGCGTGGCGCGGGCGCGCGCCTTGGGTATGGAGGTGCTGGTCACGGACCACCATCTACAGGGCGATACCTTGCCCGATGCCAATGTCATGGTGAACCCGAACCTGCACGGGGCGACTTTCGGTAGCCGTGCCTTGGCTGGTGTCGGCGTGGCGTTCTACGTCATGTTGGCTACGGCGCGGCGGCTTGGTGTGCCGACGAAGCCCGTCGTCGATTGTCTGGACTTGGTAGCTTTGGGCACCGTAGCGGATGTGGTGCCTCTCGACCGCAATAACCGCATCCTGGTGCAGCAAGGGCTGACGCGTATTCGCGCAGGCCGCTGCCTGCCCGGTATCCGTGCTTTGCTGGAAGTGGCGGGCAAATCACTCGAGCGCGTCACCGCCAGCGATCTCGGGTTTCAGGTGGGTCCGCGCATCAATGCCGCAGGTCGGCTGGATGACATGACGATTGGCGTCAATTGTCTGTTAGCGGCCGATGCCGTAGAGGCGCGGACACTGGCCACGCAACTCGACACCTTCAACAAGGAACGGCGTGAGGTGGAAGCGGACATGCAGGAGCAGGCCCTCGCTATCGTGCGCGCCTTGCACGCCAGCGCCGCGCGTGGCTTGCCCGCCGGTCTGTGCCTGCATGACCCAGACTGGCACCCCGGTGTTGTCGGGCTCGTGGCTTCCCGCGTCAAGGATCGCGTGCATCGTCCGGTCATCGCTTTTGCCACTGACGCTGACGGGTGCTGGCGTGGCTCGGCTCGCTCGGTTCCGGGGGTGCACATCCGCGATTTGCTCGACGAAGTGAATACCCGCCATCCGGGCGTCATTGAACGCTTTGGTGGTCACGCGATGGCGGCCGGCCTCACGCTGGAAAGTGGCGCCGAAGCAACCTTCGCGCGCGCTTTCGCTGCGGTGTGTGCCAAGTACCTGCCGCCAGCCCATTTGCGCGGGGTGCTGGTGACCGATGGACCGCTGGACGTGCGCGAGCTATCGCTCGATACCGCCAAATTGCTGCGTGATGCCGGGCCGTGGGGTTCCGCTTTTCCCGAGCCCATCTTCGACGGCGAGTTCGACGTGGTGGAAACGAAAGTGCTGGGTGGCAAACACCTGAAGCTGTTCGTGCGTGCGCACCCCAAGGCCAAGCCATTAGAGGCCATGGCTTTCGGGTACTTGGCCGAGGAAGGCCGGCAGACGCCTGAAGAAGGGCAGCGGCTGCGATTGGTGTACCGCTTGGACGTGAACCACTATCTCGGCTCCGAACGGGCACAGTTGCTGGTGGAGCATCTGGAGCCCGTGCTGGGATAGCTCGATTGGCCTTTGTTGGGCCACTACTGGCACAGGGTGCTGGGATAGGGCAGTCGGCCTGCGCACGATGCTAGAATGCGCCGATGGAAATCAACCCGATCCGCCGCCAACTGCAAGACCTCCGCGAGCGCCTCACGGCGCTGCGGGGGTATCTTTGACTACGACCGCAAGCATGAGCGCCTCGTCGAGGTAAGCCGCGAGCTGGAAGACCCTAAGGTCTGGGAAACGCCCGAGCGCGCTCAGGAACTGGGCCGCGAACGCGCCAAACTCGAAGTCGTCTGCGGCAGAATCGATTCTGCTTCCGCAGCTACCGAAGGTTCGCTCGAACTGCTCGACATGGCTGAAGGCGAGGGCGATATGGACGCCGTGGCCGAAGTGGCCAAGGACGCTGCGCGCGTCGAGTCCGTCATCAAGACGCTCGAATTCCAGCGCATGTTCCCGGGCGAGATGGACCCGAACAGCGCCTACATGGACATTCAAGCCGGCGCCGGTGGTACCGAAGCGCAGGACTGGGCCAACATACTCATGCGCATGTATTTGAAGTGGGCAGACCAGCGCGGCTTCAAGACGGAAGTGATGGACCAGTCGGACGGTGAAGTAGCCGGCATCAAGGGCGCCACCATCCATTTTCAGGGCGATTACGCCTATGGTTGGCTGCGTACGGAAATTGGCGTGCACCGCTTGGTCCGCAAGAGCCCGTTCGACAGTGGTGGCCGTCGGCATACCAGCTTTGCCTCGGTGTTCATCTCGCCGGAAATCGACGACAACATCAGCATCGACATCAACCCCGCGGACCTTGAGACGGATACCTTCCGCTCGAGCGGCGCCGGCGGCCAGCACGTGAACAAAACCGAATCTGCAGTGCGTATCCGGCACATGCCTAGCGGCATCGTGGTGGCCTGCCAGGGCGAACGCAGTCAGCACAAGAACCGCGCCACCGCCATGAAAATGCTAAAGGCCAAGCTGTACGAGCTCGAGGTCAACAAGCGCAACGCAGCCGCCCAAGTGCTCGAGGACAGCAAGACCGACGTGGGTTGGGGTCACCAGATCCGCAGCTACGTGCTGGACCAGTCCCGCATCAAAGACCTGCGCACCGGCGTCGAAATCGGCAACACCACCGCCGTGCTCGATGGCATGCTCGATCCGTTTATGGAAGCCAGCCTGAAGCAGGGCTTGTAGTCCACCGTCTTCTGCCAGCCCTTTAGCCAGCCCTTTAGCCAGAACTTTAGCGAGCCAGGCAGCCTTCCCGAGGAATAACGATGACTGAAGCCACTCCCGCCGCGCCCCAAGACGAGAACCATCTCATCGCCGAGCGCCGCGCCAAGCTCCAGCGTCTGCGCGAGCAGGGCAACGCTTTTCCCAACGATTTCCGCCGCGACTCGCTGGCTGCGGACTTGGCGCTGGCCTATGCAGGCAAGGACGCCGAATGGTTGGAAACGAACCCGACCATCGTTCGGGTGGGTGGGCGCATGCTCGCCAAGCGGCTCATGGGCAAGGCCAGTTTCACGAAAATCCAGGACCGCACCGGCGAACTGCAGCTCTATGTGACGAAGGACGTACTGGGCGAAGTCTACGATGCCTTCAAGGGCTGGGATGTGGGCGATATCGTCGGCTGCGAAGGCACGCTAATGCGCACTCGCACAGGGGAGCTTTCAGTGAAGGCCGTCAGCATTCGTCTGCTGACCAAGAGCTTGCGGCCGCTGCCCGACAAGTGGCATGGCCTCACGGATACTGACACTAAGTACCGTCAGCGCTACGTGGACCTCATCGTCAGTCCGGAAAGTCGCAAGATTTTCCAAGCGCGTACCCGCACCGTTCGGCACATCCGCGATTTCCTCGATGCGCAGGATTTCATGGAAGTGGAAACGCCCATGATGCAGCCCATCCCGGGCGGTGCCGCGGCGCGGCCGTTCGTTACGCACCACAACGCGCTCGACATGCCGATGTACCTGCGCATTGCGCCGGAACTTTATCTGAAGCGTCTCACGGTGGGTGGCTTCGAGCGCGTGTACGAGATTAACCGCAACTTCCGCAACGAGGGGATGAGTACGCGCCACAACCCCGAGTTCACCATGCTGGAGCTGTACCAAGCCTACGCGGACTACCATGACCTGATGGATCTCGTGGAAAACCTTTTGCACGGCCTGGCAGACAACATTGCTGGTACGCGCGAACTGGTGTACCAAGGAACGCCTATTAGTGTGGCTGGCAAGTTCCGCCGCGTGAGCGTGGCAGACAGCATTCTCGAGATGAACCCCGGTCTCGACGCCACGCGTTTGCGGGATCTCGACTACCTGCGCGGTATCTGTGCCGGCATGGGTATTGTTCCAGAGGCGCACGATGGCGCTGGCAAACTGCAAATTGAAATCTTCGACAAGACGGTGGAGCACACTTTGGTGCAGCCCACTTTCGTGTATGCGTACCCCACCGAAGTGTCGCCGCTGTCGCGTTGCAATGATGCCGACCCGTTCCTCACGGACCGTTTCGAGTTCTTCGTGGGCGGACGCGAACTGGCGAATGGCTTCTCGGAACTGAACGACGCCGAGGACCAAGCCGCCCGCTTCGAGGCGCAGGTGGCCCGCAAGGGCGCCGGCGACGAAGAAGCCATGTTCTTCGACGCGGACTACATTCGTGCGCTGGAGTATGGCTTGCCGCCAACGGCAGGCCTCGGCATCGGCATCGACCGTTTGGTCATGCTGCTGACGGACGCGCCGAGCATTCGCGATGTCTTGTTGTTCCCGCACCTGCGTCCGGAAACCTGAAGACAAGGCGGGCGAGGGCACATGAACCCTATCGGCGTGTTCGATTCTGGTGTCGGTGGGCTAACCGTGCTACGCGCGTTGGCCGAGCGGTTGCCGGGAGAGCGCTTTCTCTACTTGGGGGACACCGCCCGGCTGCCCTATGGCACCAAGACTGCCGAGACGGTCATCCGCTATTCCGTGCAATGCGCCGGGCGCCTCGTGGACCGTGGCGTCAAGGCACTGGTAGTGGCTTGCAACACCGCTAGCAGCGTGGCTTTGCCTGCCTTGGCGGCGGCGTACCCCGGTATTCCGGTGCTGGGAGTGGTGGAGCCTGGCGCGGAGGCGGCCGTCGCCGTCACGCGCAATGGCCACGTGGCGGTTATTGCTACCGAAGGGACTGTACGTGGTGGGGCCTATCTGCGGGCCTTACAGGCGCGCCGGCCGGGGCTTCGCGTGACGCAGGTACCGTGCGCGCTGTTCGTGTCGTTGGCTGAAGAGGGCTGGATGGAAGGCGCCGTGGCGGATGCCGTTGCGCACCGCTACCTCGATGCCGTGTTCAACGGCACCGATGCGCCCGATACGCTGCTACTGGGCTGCACGCATTTCCCGGTGCTGAAGGCAACGCTAGCCCGTGTGGTGGGCTCCGGCGTGAGGCTCGTCGACAGCGCCGCGACCACTGCGGCTGCCATGGAAGCCTTGCTGGCCGGTAGGGAAGGTTGGGAGCCAGTTTCCTCCTACGATGAGCAACTGAGCGGGCAGCCCATACCGCGGTTTCACTTCCTGGCCACCGACGGCTTGGAGCGCTTTGCGCGGGTAGGTGCCACTTTCATGGGCGCCCCCATTGCCACGAGCGAACTCGAACTCGTGGACCTCTAGCGGGTCGCTAGTAAGCTCGCTGCCACACAGCGAGCTAACCCCCGGCGTTTTATCGAGCTTCGCGCAAGCGCTTCAAGGCGGGCGCCTCGGCATCCTCGATGCCCGGCGGTACATTTTCGTACCAGTGGATATTCACGAAGCCTTTGGGGAAGGTACGGTACAGCTGCGCCTTCAGCTTCGGGTCCACCAGCTTCAGCGTGCCGCGGGCAGCGCTGAAATTCCCAGCGGACTTAGTGATGCGCGCGGCAATTTCCGGACGGGTCGCGAAATTGATCCAGGCGTAGGCGGCGGCGTCGTTGCTGCCCTTCGCCGGAATAGTGGTGGCCACAATCCAGCCGAGCATGCCCGACTTCGGCGCAATGTACCGTACCGGCGCCGCTTCGCGGTTCATCGCCCACGAGGGCGCATCCCAGAACATGGCGGCCGTAATCTGACCCGAACGGAACGCATCCTGCAGTTCCTTTTCGCCGCTGAAAATTTTGCCGGCGTTGCGTTGGCAGGGGATGAGGCGGTCCACGACGCGGTTGGCCATGGCGGCGTAGGCCTTTGGGTCGCGGTAGAGAGCAAACGGGTCTTCGCCATAGGCGAAGGCGAAAGCGATGATGACCGGACGTACGGCGCGCATGGCGGTTTTACCGCGCAGGTCTTCCCGGCACAGGTCGGTGTAATCGACGACGTTTTGGGCACGCCGTGTATTCACGGTCAGCCCTTCCGTGCCCCACAGGTAGGGAACGCCATAAACCTCACCGTTCAGGGTGGTGTTCTTCTGAGTAGCCGCCATCATTTCCGGCAGGAAGCGGTCGAGCTGGATGCGGCTGAGGTCCAGCGGCTTGTAGATCCGGTACTGCTGCTGGGCCCCCGCGACGCGGTCATGGGAGGGGTGGACGAGGTCGTAGCCGCTGCCGCCGCTTTTGCGCAGGCGCGCGATGATGTCCTCGTTGTTGGTCAGCGTCACTTCGATTTGCACGCCAGTTTCCTTGCGGAAATCTTCGGCCACATCCGCCGGGATGTAATCGGACCAGGTGAGGATGCGCAGCTTGCCCGGGTCGGCGCTGGCGACGAACGAAGCGCCAAGTGCGAGGAACAGCAGGCCGAGGCGAAGGGATTTCATGGAGATTCCTGTGGCGGCGGGCGACAACCGGCGCGGAGTTTGCCGGGCGATTCCGAGCCCGGCGAAGGGTAACCTGCTACCCCGCAGGTTGTCACGTGTCCGCGTTGCGCTGGGGACCCTCTGGAAACACGGCGGGCGGGATGACTGTCACGCGCATTTTCCGTCGAACAGGGCATAATCGTCGGCGGAGGCTCCCGCCTCCGCGCCATGTTTTATGGCGTGCCTACCCCCTGCCATCCATCTCAAGGCCGCCTCAGGCGGTAGCGAGTCGCAATGAATACCAAAGGCTGGACTATCACGCGTCGTATCACGGTAGGGCTGGGGGCTCTGCTGGCCATGCTCGTGCTCATTAGCGCCATTGCCTTGCTACGCATGGCCTCGCTGCGCGGGAACGTCAGCGGCCTCGCGGAGACCTCTTTGCCCAGCGTAGTGTTACTCGGCGAGGTGTCGGTGCGGGTGCAGCGGCAGCAACTCAACCGCAGCAAAATACTTGACGCGCCAGTGGTAGAGGCGCGGCGTTTGGAGAGTGACAACGACGCCATGGAGAAGGAGGTGCTCGCCTTCCTTCAACGGTACGAAGCCGACTACCTAGTCGATGATGACGCGCGGAAACTCTACGCCGATATGGTTGCGGCGAACGCAGCGATTATCGCTACCCGAGCGCAAATTACCGCGCTCGATCAGGCCGGTTCGGGGGATGAATTCGCCCTGCTCATCGAGCAGCAACGCTTGATCCAGCAGGTGCAAGACCCCAACTACGCGCGTTTCCTTGCCGCCGTGCAGGCAGCTACAGTTCACAGCTATAAGCAAGGGCAGTCGGTCGCCGAATCCAGTCGTTCCTCCACGGACGTTACTATGTGGCTGCTGGGTATCGTCTCGCTAGCAGCCATGGCCGGCGCCGGTTATCTGGCTTGGGTGACGGTGCGGGAAATCGCCACGGCACTGGGTCGTATCACCAAGGACTTGAACCG
>CAIOHZ010000300.1 GCA_903858165.1 uncultured Pseudomonadota bacterium | reverse complement strand
CCAGTGCCGCGGCAATGGCGCCCCAGTTCACGCGCGGCGCAGGCTCATCATTCGACTCCGGTGGCTTGCCACCACCAAACAGCGCTTTCAACTTGACCTGCAAATTGCGCACGATGTCATCGAGGTCCGGCGGGCCCTCGTCCGGGCGCGGGCGGTTCTTCCAGGGTTCTTTGCCACCCCCGGATTCATTCCATGCACTGGCGCGCCAGGGTCGCAGCACGAAAGTCGCCGACCGTTGGGCCAGAGCGCGGAGCAGCAGACCCAAGGCCGACAGGACCGAGAGCAAACCGACGAACCCGTCCCGGGCGCGGCGGGCATAAAGGATGGCTGAGGAAGGCATGGGAGTACCGGGGGTTAGGCGCGCAGTGCGGCGTCCGTGCGCGACGATTGTAGGAAGGGGGCGTTGTCGTTACAAGGTAAAACCGCACCTAAGCCCTCAGCGGGGGGTGCCGTAGCTGGTTCGGACGTCATTTCGGTGCCCACGCCGGGGGGGACAGGGAGGCCCTCCCGACGACACAGGACTTGAAGCTCGCTGGCTGCGACTTCCAGTTGCAGGACGAAATCGCCTGTCTCGCTGACAGCTTCCTGCCGGATGGCGCCGAGACGGTAAAGTTCGGCCCGGATCTTGCCAGCCGAGGGGGGCAAACACCATTCGAGCTGGACAACCCGCCGCCCGAAGCGTTCGGCCAGCGCCTGCCGCAGCAAGTCCAGCCCCTCGCCCGTCCGGGCCGACAGAAACACGCGGACCACCTGACCGTGCTCGTCACGCTCGAGGCGCGCGGGCTCTTCCAACAGATCCACTTTGTTGAAGACCTGGATGGTAGGGATACTCCCGGCGCCGATGCCCTCGAGCACCTCGTTTACCTGCCCGATGCGCTCCGCGCGCTCGGTATCCGCAGCGTCGACCACATGCAAGTGCAGGTCGGCCTCGCGGGCTTCAAGCAGGGTGGAACGAAAGGCAGCGACCAGCTCGTGAGGCAGGTCGCGAATGAACCCGACCGTATCCGCCAGCACGATATCCGGGCAATGCGGCAACCGCAGCCGACGAACCGTGGGGTCCAAGGTGGCGAAGAGCTGGTCCGCCGCATAAGCGGCGGCACCGGTGACCACGTTGAACAGGGTGCTCTTGCCGGCATTGGTGTAGCCCACAATAGCGACGCCAGGCACAGGCAATTCCTTGCGGGTTTGCCGGCCCGTATCCCGCTGCAAGGCGAGCTTGTCGAGCCGCTGCCGCAACGTGCGAATACGCACGCCAATGAGGCGGCGGTCTGTTTCCAGCTGGCTCTCGCCGGGACCGCGCATGCCGATACCACCCTTCTGGCGTTCCAAGTGGGTCCAGCCGCGCACGAGGCGCGTGGCCAAGTGCTTCAACTGCGCCAGTTCCACCTGCAACTTGCCCTCGTGGCTACGGGCACGCTGCGCGAAGATATCGAGGATGAGCCCGTTCCTGTCCAGCACGCGCCGACCGGTAAGCTTTTCCAGATTGCGCTCCTGGCTAGGGCTAAGCGCGTGGTCGAACAGCACCACCTCCGCCTCCAGTTCTTCGGCTTTGGCGCGAATTTCCTCTGCCTTGCCCGTGCCCACGAAAAACTTCGGGTCGGGACGAGCGCGGTGGCCGGTGACCGTGCCCAGCACCGTAGCCCCGGCGGATTCCGCCAGGGCTGAAAATTCCCTGAGGTCCTCAGGGTCGACCCGGCTATCAATGCCGAGGCGAACCAACAAGGCACGCTCACCGCTACGCGGACGTTCAAACAAGCAGGTGCACCCTGCCCGGGGAGGGCTTCAAGGTGGGATCAGTCCGTCACCGGCATATCGTCCGGGGCCTCGTCGCTGCCGTCGCCCGAGGGCAGGCGGACATTGCGCGCCGGCACCACGGTGGAAATAGCGTGCTTGTAGACCATCTGGCTGACGCTGTTCTTCAACAGCACCACGAACTGGTCGAAGGAATCGATCTGGCCCTGGAGTTTGATGCCATTGACCAGGTAGATGGAAACGGGAATGCGTTCCTTGCGGAGCGCGTTCAGGAATGGATCCTGCAAGGACTGACCTCTAGCCATGTTGTTCTCCCTGTTATTCGTGACATCCACCGGGCCCGGCCAGCGACCGGAGGACCTGTCCGTGGTGCCTGAACACCCGGAGGATGGAAACTCGCTTCAAGATCGGCGCCCCCCACACCTGCGGGCAGCACGCTCAACCATGCATTAACTTTACCACAGCCGTTGCTACCTCTTGCGCTGCAACATTGCTATCTTTCCGGCACTCCGTGATGGCGCAAACGAGCCATCATCCAATCCACTGTGGGGGGCGTCGGCACGTTTTCAACGTCCGGTTCCCGCCGCAGCCAGGTCAGCTGGCGTTTCGCCAATTGACGGGTGGCAGCTATCCCAGCCGCCACCGCTGTCTCCAGTTGGCATTCGCCAGCTAAGTGCGACCACAATTGCCGGTATCCGACTGCACGGACTGCTGGAAGTTCCGCATGCAGATCACCACGCGCCCGCAATCCACGAACCTCGTCCAGAAAGCCCTCCGCCAGCATTTGCTGAAACCGCTGCGCCAAGCGCTCATGCAGGGCGGCGCGGTCCTCGGGTAGGAGAGCCAGCTTCAAGGCACCCTGCAGCGCTGCGCCTAGCGGCCCAGTGGCGGCACCGGCACCAGCGGAGCGCAAGTTCTGCTGCTGCAAAGCCGATAGTGATTGTCCAGAGAGCTCGTGCACTTCCAACGCGCGTTGGATGCGCTGAGCATCGTTCGGGTGGATGCGAATGGCGGCAGCGGCGTCCAGAACAGCCAAGCGTTCGTGTAGTGCCGGCCAGCCCCGCAGTTCGGCCTCGGCGGCCAACGCGGCACGCAGCACCGGGTCCGCCGGCGGCAGGTCTGCCATACCGGCTTGCAAAGCACGAAACCAGAGCATGGTGCCACCGACCAATAACGGCACTTCGTCACGCTGACGAACTCGCTCCATGGCCGGCAGGACATCCCGCAGAAACTCTCCCGTGCTGTAGGGCTGCGCGGGGTCCGCGATGTCCACCAATTCGTGGGGGAACGCAGTGAGCGTCGCGCGGTCTGGCTTGGCGGCACCGACGTCAAGGCCGCGGTATACCAGCGCCGAATCCACGCTGATGAGGCCGACGCGAAACCGTGCTGCGATCTCGAGGGCTAGCGCCGTCTTGCCGGAGCCCGTGGGGCCCATCAACAAGATGGGGGGAACGGTGCTCATCAGCGTCCGCGCAAGAACAGCCGGTCGAGTTCCTCGACCGATAGCCGCACCCAAGTGGGACGCCCATGGTTGCACTGGTCACTGCGATGGGTCTTTTCCATTTCCCGCAGCAGGGCGTTCATTTCGTGAAGATTCAGCGGACGATGAGCACGCACCGCCGCGTGACAAGCCATGGTGGCGAACAACTGGTGGCTGGCGCCTTCCAGCGCCTCGGCACTTCCCTTCTCCGCCAGTTCTGCCAGTGCATCGCGCAACAAGCCGCCGAGATCTTTCGTGCCAAACACGGCCGGCACTTCGCGGAGCAGCAAGGTTCTGGGGCCACCGGGAGTGACGACCAAGCCGATACCGGCCAGCGCTTCGGCGTGCTCCAACGCCACCTCCATGGCCGGTGCTGATACTTCCACGGACTGCGGCACCAGCAAGGCCTGACGCGCGATGCCACCGGCCGCATAGGCGGCCTTCATCTGTTCGTAGATGACGCGTTCGTGGGCAGCATGTTGATCCACCAGCACCAGCGTGCCGCGTGCCTGCGCGAGGATATAGAGCCCCAGCACCTGTCCAATGGCGAAGCCTAGTGGTGGTTCTGCCGCGCCGTCGCTGCTTGCTGCGGTTGCCCCGCCAAGCGAGGCAGCACCGGAAGCTGTTGCGTCCGCCACGGCGTTTTCGGCGAAAACACTGGTACCCGTATTCCAGTCGGCACGTGCCCAATCGTGCTTGCCACCGATGCTGGTACCCGCGGCAAAAGTCGTGGACGTTCGCGCAGGATAAACCGCCAAAGATTGTTGTTCAGGAAACCGCGATTCCGCGACCGGTTCGCCCCCGTCCAATCCGGCTGCAGCGAAGTGGACTGAACCGGGACCAGCACCATCGCGCGGCCTTGTGGCTGCCAAAGCTTGATCGACCGTTCGCCTGACGAAGTCATGGACCGTGCCAGGGTCGCGAAAGCGCACCTCGAGTTTCTGCGGGTGCGCGTTCACATCTACCCGTTGTGGGTCGAGCGTCAGGTGCAAGACATAAGCAGGGTGACGTCCATGAAACAGCACGTCGCGATAACCCACGCGCACTGCTGCGGCCAGAAAACGGTCGCGCAGCAGACGCCCATTCACAAACAGAAACTGTCGGTCCGCCACACCGCGAGCCGCTGTGGGCAACCCCAACCAACCCTCCAGGCGCAAGCCCAGCGTGGCGTGTTCCAGATGCAAAGAATGGGCGATGAAGTCGTCATCCAGTACCGCGGCAACCCGCCGCGCTTCGGCCTCGCGGGTATTCGCCGCGCTGACGGACAGTACACGGCGACCGTTGTGGCTCAGCGTAATGGCCACTGCCGGTCGCGCCAGTGCCAAGCGTTCCACCATGCCATAGAGGTGTTGAAACTCAGTGGCCTCACTACGCATGAACTTGCGCCGTGCCGGCACCTGATGAAACAGGTCGCGGACTTCGATCGTGGTGCCCACCGGATGCGGCGAAGGTATAGGTAGCTGAACCTCGCCCCCTTCCACCGCGACACGCCAACCGTGTGCGTCGGCCGCCGTGCGCGAAACCATCTGGAACCGCGATACCGAGGCGATGGATGGCAAGGCCTCGCCGCGAAAACCGAGGGAACTGATCGCCGCGAGGTCGTCGAGCGAGGTCAGCTTGGAGGTGGCATGCCGCGACAACGCCAACGGCAGTTCCTCCACCGGAATGCCGCAGCCATCGTCACGAATGCGAATGAGCGACAAACCGCCCCGCTCCACCTCCACCTCGATAGCGCGCGCGCCAGCATCGAGGCTGTTCTCAATGAGCTCTTTGGCGACGGAAGCCGGACGCTCGACCACCTCGCCGGCGGCGATCTGGTCGACCAAAGTGGAAGGCAGGACACGAATCGGCATCCCCCATTGTAGTGGGGGAATCTCGGCTCAGGGGCCAGTGGAGACGATACGGGCTGCGATGCGGGCCGCGTTGCGACGGGCTGCCGCCAATTGCGCCACGCGCGTGCCGGGCGGCGGATTGTTGTAGAAGTAGGTACGCAGGCCATTCTGGATGGCCTCCGCGAGGCGCTGCTGGTGTTCAGGGTCTGCCAGCCGTACTTCTTCCGCCGGGTGACTAATGAACGCGGTCTCCACCAGCATCGACGGGATGTCTGGCGACTTCAGCACCATGAAGCCGGCCGATTGCACCTCACGCTTGTGTACGTTGCCAATCCGGTCCAGTTCGCCGAGCACCAACCGTGCCGCACGGTCGCTGGCGGTAATGGTATCCCCCTGCGACAGATCCATGAGCACCGAAGCGACAGTGGGGTCTACCTTGTCAAGTTCCACCCCACCAGCGAGGTCAGCAGCATTTTCACGGTCTGCCAGCCAGCGCGCCGCCTCACTGCTGGCGCCACGGGTGGAGAGGATATAGACCGAAGAACCCGCTGCCGCACGGTTGTACGCAGCGTCCGCGTGGATGGAGACAAACAAATCTGCGCCGGCCTTGCGCGCGCGCATCATGCGCTGGCGAAGATCCACGAAATGGTCGCCGTCACGAACCAGATAGGCCCGCATGCCAGGTTCGCGCTGCAGGGCAGCCGCTAGGCGACGCGCCACTGCCAGCGTCACGTCCTTTTCCAGAGTACCGTTCAAACCATGGGCACCCGGATCCTTGCCCCCATGCCCCGCATCCACCGCAATAATCAAATCGCGCCCAGCACGCAGCTCGGCCTTACGCACCAGCTTCACGGGCGGCGGTTCGGCCTTCGGTAGCTCTGGCACTAGCGGCTTCGGCGGCTCAACGATAGCTACCTTCGGCGTTTCAGTGAGCACGGACGGAGGCGCAGCGTTTACCGGCGCTATCACGGGCTTGGCCACCGCCAACAGCAACGGCGCCCCGACGTTCACTTCTAGCCGCGCCGGCTGCCCCTTGGCGGCGGGAATTAGGCGCGTTTTATAGGGAGATGCAGCCGCGAGGTCCACCACGAAACGTAAACCTGCGCCGCGTTTGGCCACCCGGACCCCCAGGATGGGCGAGGAGGTAGCACTAGCGGAAAGCGCGGGTAACTCCAGTGACGATGCGGACTCGGCAGCCACCAAATCCACGACCAGGCGCGGGGGCCCGTCGAGGGTGAAAGTCTTGTATTCCGCGGCAACGGACAAAGCGAGAACCAGGCGAGCCGCGGCTTGTTCCGTGGGGGACTGAACTGCCACCGACTGAACCTGCGGGACCGCCGCGGAAGCACTGGGCACGGCCCAACAGCCAGCCACGCACGCCACCGCTATGGCGAGTAAACGCCTGAAACCGGTAACCGAGCATTGCGTGTAGCGTATGTTCATGCCGTGAACTTTAACCACCAAGAGAATAAATATCAAGAAAATGATGGAGTTATAGGTTTGTCTTCGAAAATTTTTGCCAAACCACCCACAATGCCTTGGCCGGTATCGGTTAATGCGTGAAGCATGGCACCCCGCCCAGCCCCCGCCGCCACCAGTTCAATGACCAAGTCCGCCGTAGATGCCACCGCAGGGACCCGCCCCGGCCATTCCACCAACACCAACGGCGCCGCCCGCAGGCCCCGAAAATCCAGCGCCTCAACTTCTTCTGCCCCGGCCAACCGATACCAGTCGAGGTGGTGAACCTCACCGACCGTGGTCTGGTAACTCTCCACGAGGGTGTAGGTGGGGCTGCGAACGGCGCCTGTCACCCCCAAGGCACGGAGCAGAGCACGGGCCAGCGTGGTCTTACCCGCACCCAGGTCACCCTCCAGGGTGACGAACACTGGCCTGGCAACCCGCGGCAAAACCGTTGCCAGCGCGCCCCCCAAGGTCTGGGTCGCGGCCTCGTCAGGTAAATCGAGTCGCAGCACCGTAGTCATGCCTGCTCTCGCCCGTTCAGCACAGCGCGCAGATGAGGAAACAAGTCAGAGGCCAACAGACCGCGCTCGCCATGCTGCGCCGCCGCCAGATCACCGGCTGCCGCGTGGGTCAGCACGGCAAGGGCCGCTACGCCTGCCCAACCGGCCGCGGCGCGGCGCGCATAGCCCCAAGCGGGGTCGCAGACGTCCTGCCCGGCCAAGGCAGCACAAACTCCTGCCAACACGTCGCCCATACCGGCGGTTCCCATGCCGGGGTTGCCAAGTTCACAGGCCACCGGCACCGCCATTTCATGCCCCAGCGTCAGCGTAGCCGCGCCCTTCAGCACCACCGTGGCACCGAAGCGCTCTACCAAGGCGCGCACTGCCCCCACGCGGTCCGCCTGCACGGTGGCCACTGATACGCCAAGCAGCTTGGCCGCCTCACCCGGATGAGGCGTCAGCATGAAAGCGGCGCCCAGACGCTGCGGCACGGCGGCGAGCAACACCAAGGCGTCAGCGTCAAGCACCACTGGACGGCCCGCCGCCGCACCAATAACACCAGCCAATAAGGCGCTACCCCAATCGTTCCGCCCCAACCCCGGCCCGCACACCATGACGTCCGCACCCGCTAACTGCGCAACCAACTCCGCACCCACCTCAGCGGCCCGCGCCATCAGTTCCGGGCAGCCTGCCACGACGGCGGCGGCATGTTCGGCGCGGGTCAATACGGTTACGCGTCCAGCCCCACTGCGCAGCGCCGCCTCGCCCGCCAAGCGCACCGCGCCTGGCATGCCAACGTCGCCACCCACCACCACCACGTGCCCGTGTCGCCCTTTGTGGGCATCGCGCGCCCGCCGCGGCAAACCCGCCAACGTCTGCCGAGGCAGCTGCCAGAGCAGGGGCTGCGACTCTTTGGGGAATGCAGCCAGCGGGACGTCCAGCGTGTGCAGCCGCACCTGCCCGGCCAACCCTGGGTTCAAGAACAGTCCGGCCTTCCAGCCGACGAAGGTGCTGGTGAATTCAGCACGAACAGCCGTGCCTAACACTGCGCCGGAATTGGCGTCCATGCCCGACGGTACATCGATAGATAGTACGGGCTTACCCGCTGCGTTAACGGCCTCGATCACCTCGGCCCAAGCACCCACCACTGGACGCGACAAACCAGTGCCCAACAGCGCATCCACGACTATTTCTGCGGCGGCCAATGCGGCGGGCAACTCTGCGGCGGGTAGGGCCACGCCACCAGTTGCCTGCCAGTCCTGCGCGGCCAGCAAGGCATCGCCCGACAAATGCTCGGGCGCTGCCAAGGCGACCAACGAGACGCACAGGCCTGCGGCACGGGCTAAGGTAGCGACGTCGTAGCCATCGCCACCGTTGTTGCCAGCACCGCAAACCACCAGCAGATGCCGCGCGTTAGGCCAACGCCCTTGCAAATCCGTCAGCGCTGCAGCGGCCGCGGCACGCATCAGTTCGCGACCAGGCAAGCCATGATCGCGCTGGGCAGCAAGGTCCGCAGCACGCACTGCAGCGGCCCGATACACCGGAACAAAAGGCAACGACGACTCCATGGTGGCAGTATAGGTCGACAGCCGCCGCGCAGCAGTGGCATACCCCGCATACACCCCACTTCATCGACGCCGCCGTGAACCACGACGAAAACCAAACCGCCCTCCCCACCAACAGCAGCGACTTACCGAACGAAGCGGCACTAGATGCATTGGCGCGAGAAGTGAAAACGCTAGCGCGTGACCTCGGCTTTACGGACGTGGGCATTGCGGGAGTCGACCTGCCAGAAGATGAAGCGCGATTGCTCGCGTGGCTGGAAGCCGGCCATCACGGGTCGTTGCATTACATGGAGCGCTTCGGCGCCCAACGCGCCCGGCCGGCCGAACTGAAACCCGGAACGCTGCGGGTCATCAGTGTGCGCCTCGACTACTACCCTTCCACCGCCGCCGATCCGGGCGAAGTCCTGGAAGATGCCACGCTGGGCTATGTGTCGCGCTACGCGCTCGGCCGCGACTACCACCGGCTCATGCGCAACCGCTTGCAGGACCTTGCCGAAGCCCTCACGGCCAAACTTGGCGCCTTCGGACACCGCGTGTTTGTGGATTCCGGGCCAGTCATGGAAAAACCACTCGCCCGCAATGCGGGCCTCGGCTGGATAGGCAAGCACACCAATCTGCTATCACGTGAAGCGGGCAGTTGGTTTTTCCTCGGCGAACTGTTTGTGGCTCTGGCATTACCCGTCGATAGCGCCCCCGAGGATCACTGTGGCAGTTGCACCGCCTGCCTCCACGCTTGCCCCACGGGCGCCATCATCGCGCCGTACCAGCTCGATGCGCGACGCTGCCTGTCTTACCTGACGATTGAGAACGAAGGCAGCATCCCGGAGGAATTCCGTACGGCGCTGGGCAATCGCATTTACGGCTGTGATGACTGCCAACTCGTTTGCCCCTGGAACAAATACGCACGCTTCACGCGCGAGGCCGCCTTCGAACCCCGGCATGGGCTTGATGCCGCGCGCTTGGTGGACTTGTTTGCGTGGACCGAAGAGCAGTTTCTGGAACGCTTGGCCGGCAGCGCCATCCGGCGCATCGGCCACGAACGCTGGCTGCGCAATATCGCCGTGGCTCTGGGGAATGCACCGTCCTCAGCCGCTGTGGTGTCGGCCCTGCAAACACGGCGCAGCGCGGCAACGCCGCTGCTGCAGGAGCATATCGACTGGGCGCTCAGCCGCCACGCAGCGACTTGAGCGGATCTCCAGAGCGTAACGGGTGGTAAAAGTGCCGGCCACGCACGGTGCGCTGAATGACAGCGTAGAGGTCTTCGAAATCGCCAGCATCTTCGGCCGGGTTGATTTCAGCGGCGTTCACAATGAGTAAGGGGGAGCTGTCATAGCGGTGGAAATAGCCGGTGTAAGCGTCCAGCAAGCGCTCGAGGTAGGCGCGGTCCATACCCTGCTCATAGCCAATGCCCCGCCTTACAATCCGCTCCAGCAGCACTTCCACCGGCGCCTGCAGATACACCACCAGGTCGGGACGCGGCGCCTCCACGGCCATCTTCGCGTACACCTGCTCGTACAGCGCGAACTCCTCGTCATCGAGTGTCACGCGGGCAAACAAGCGGTCCTTGGCCAGCAGATAGTCACCCACACGGTGCGGCGCGAACAGGTCTGCTTGACGCAATGCCTGTAACTGGCGCGCCCGCTGGAACAGAAAATACAACTGCGCCGGCAAAGCCCCCGTGCGCGGGTCGCGGTAGAAGCGCTCGAGGAACGGGTTTTCATCCGCCTGTTCCAGCACCAGTTCGGCGCCAGTGGCCGCCGCGATCCGGCGAGCAAGTGCAGTTTTGCCAACGCCAATGGGGCCTTCTACGACGACGAAGCGCTGCGTCAAGGGTTGGCGTGAGCCTGTCGCTTCGCTATTCACGCCGCCACTCCCTTAAAGGTTGAGTCGCTCCAACCCGGCGCCGTCCGCGGCAGCCGCCAAGGCAGCCACCCGCCCCTGCCCAGGGACCGAGAGCGTGGGCGCTATTTCAGCCAAAGGATACAGCACGAAGGCGCGCCGGGACATTTCAGGATGGGGAACGGTAAGCCCTGGTTCGTCCACCTGCCCGGCACCATAGACCAGCAGGTCCAAATCTAGGGTACGTGGGCCCCAGCGTACCTCGCGCTCACGGCCCTGCACCCTTTCGGCGGCGAGCAGTGCCTCCAGCAACTGGCGCGGCGACAACTGCGTGAGCAGCGCGGCCACAGCGTTTACGAAGGGCGGCTGTTCTACCGGCCCAACCGGGGGCGTGTGCCAAAGCGAAGAACGGGATACCAACTGCGTCTGCGGCAGGGCAGCCAGTTGAGTGAAGGCCCTGAGGACGCGGTCCACCGGGCCGTCGAGATTGCTGCCCAAGCCGACATAGGCCGGCTGCCAGACAGCACCCTCAGCCATCGGCGGGACCACCGCCCGTACCGCGCGGCCGACGGGTTCGACGACGACGGCGCTTGACAGGCGCACCTTCAGCTCCAGGCTCGTCACCAGCTTCGCCATCCGCATCTTCCGCGGCGCCGACGGACTCTGCGGACTGCCCAACGCCTTGTACATGCGGCGTCGTGCCCAGCGCCAGCGCCATCTCGACACGCTGGTCGTGCTCGGCCAACTGCACCTCCGTCCAGAACTTAGCCAACTCCATGTCAGCCAGCCCGGACTCAGCGCGCAGCAAGAAGAGATCGTACGCGGCACGGAAGCGCGGGTGGTTCAACAGCATCAGCATGCGCTTGCCATCGCGACGTGCAAACTTCGGCTGCATGACCAGCAGTTCGCGCAGCGGCAAGGTGAATCGCTTCGGAATAGCAATTCGCTTCACCTGCGCCGAGGCAATTTCGTCACAAGCTGCGCCCAACGCCTGTCCGTAGGCTGAAGAGGTGTGGGCCAACCCTGGGTGACGTCGCTGCGCCAGCGCGTCGATGGCCGGGTAGAGCAATGTCGCAAACAGAAACGTCGGCGTCACGGGACGGTCGGCAGCCACGCGCTCATCGCCACCGGCCAGCCCAGCATTGACGAAATTGCGCCAACGCCCAGACGCATCGCCATGGAGGGCTGCGTGCAGCGAGGGGAACATGGGAGCCAGCAGGTGGTAACGCTCCAGCACTTCCAAGGTATTGCGAGCGTGGCCAGCGAGAAACAGTTTCAAGGTCTCATCGAACAAGCGCGCTGGCGGCACGCTGGCCAGTAACGGCGCCAGTTCGCGCATGGGCGCTTCAGTTTCCGGATGGATACTGAAACCCAGCTTGCCGGCGAAACGCACGGCACGCAGCAAGCGTACCGGGTCTTCGCGATAGCGCTGCTCCGGGTCGCCAATGAGACGCAGCACGCGGTCGCGCACGTCTTGCACACCACCCACGTAGTCCCACACGGAGAAATCCGCGATGTTGTAATAAAGCGCGTTGCAGGTGAAGTCGCGGCGCCAGACGTCGTCGTCGATGGAGCCATAGACGTTGTCACGGAGCAGGCGGCCCGCGTCATCCGTAATGCGGACCTCCGCCGACGGACGGCGCAGGTCTGCGTGGAGGTCTTCTGCCGGGTGCTCGTCGTCCGTCTCTTCGGGTGCCGCCGCTGCGCGGAAGGTAGCGACTTCAATAATCTCGCCGTTCCAGTGCACATGGGCCAAGCGGAAACGTCGGCCAATGAGGCGGCAATTGCGGAACACGCGGCGGAGGTCTTCCGGGTGCGCATCAGTAGCGATATCGAAATCTTTCGGCTCGAGCCCCAGAAGCAAATCGCGAACCCCGCCCCCGACCAAAAAAGCCTGGTAACCGGCGTCTTTTAGACGGTAAAGCGTCTTCAGGGCGGCGTTGGAGATGGATGCCCGGGAGATGGAGTGCTCCGACCGGGAGACGATCGAGGGGGTTGAGGTGACCTGCATAAATGCTATGATAGCAGGCTCTCGCAAAGCTCCCATCGTCTAGAGGCCTAGGACACAGCCCTCTCACGGCTGGTACGAGGGTTCGAATCCCTCTGGGAGCGCCATTCCTCAGTTCACTAGAAGAGGAATCTAGAAAAGCCCACCCCTTGCGGTGGGCTTTTTCATTTCGGCGTTCACCGCCCCACTGGCATTTCCGACGCGTTGGCGGCGCGCTGTGTACGTATAAACCACCATGTCGGGATAGTTGACGTTAACAAAGAACAAAACACCTAGGGAGCTGCTTAAGGCCCTGAATGCCTTGGGAAATTTCGGTTGGCGCGTGTTTTGCATGAGGGTAAACACTGAGTACTTTTCCGAACCCCCCATAACAAGGACCCCCCTCATGGAAGACTATCGCCGCCCCGGCATCACGGCCCTTGCTGCCGTGCTTCTGGCCGCCCCTCTGGCCGCCTTTGCGTGTACCGTCGATTCGGCCAAGCCGCTCACGTCCGGGCCATTGGACCAACATGGCATGTTCTCGGGCTGGGTCGTCGACAGCAATGGCGTGGCCCTGCAGGCCTGCATCGACAGTTACACCAACGACGGCAATCCGGCACCGTGCTTCTACGACCCCATCGAAGTCGGCAATCCGCTCTCCGAAGCACTCGGGCGTGGTGGTGAAGCGTTTTTGTTTCTGGCGGAGAACACCTTCACCTCGCCCGGTAACAGCCCGATTACCGGCGTCATCGTGCTCGGTGTCGAGACCGCTTTCCTCAGCCCGCAAGTGACCGCGGGCTTCCAGACACAATTCCAGCGGCTGCGAACCCGAATCAATGTCGATGCTGTTGGCATTTATACCGTCGAAAGTCCTTGGGGAAAGAAAACCTACCGGGTGGATACGCTGGCACGCGCTGGCGGTGGTCAGAATCGCATGGAAATCAGCGAGCCGATCGACATCACTTACGCCCCTAGCAGCACCGTACCGGGACTGGTTGCACCGTTCCTGGTCGCCGATCAGGCACCCTTGCTCCGTCCGGAAGACAAGGCTTGGTATATCGGCGACGGAGTCACCCCGACCACGGTCACGGGCAGCCCTTGCGGAACGAATTTCATCCGCGTTACGGCGGTCGGCCTTGATGGCGTGACACCAATTCCCATCAATACTGCTAACAACCCGGATGGCGACGCCATCAACGTCTACACGAGTCGCCTTTTCACCGTTTCCGGCAAGCGCGCACCGATGGCGGAGGTCCCGTTGTCGATTGGCGCCGCCTACTTCAGCCGTAGCAACGGCATAGAGCGCGTCACGGTCATGGCAGAGGGCAGCGCTAGTGCCACACAGCTTGCCGGCGCAGATGTCACCATCAACGGCGCCAGCCTGCCGCTTACCAAGGAAGGGCATCGCTACTTCGGCACGATGACGGTTCCGGGTCCGCTGGTGGCCGGTCAGAGCACCCTGGCCGTCACGGCGAGCGACCCCGGTCTGCCCTCCGTCCCGAACACCAAGACGGCGATTATCCGTGACTTCGTCACCATCCATACCGCCGCGGCCACCTGCTCCGGTGCAGCCGATGCCCGAATTTGCTCACTGTCGATAGTGGCCAGCTCAAGCGATGACGGATCAGGGAACAAGGACTCCAACGGAGTCCGCGTACCACCGACGTTGACCTTGCAGTTAAACGGATCCGTGCTCACCGACGGGTATGTCTCTATCCAGACACCCGTACTCCCGGCCACCGTAACGGTAGTCTCTTCGCGTGGTGACGTCGTCGGCGGTGCCGCCACACGCGCCGTCACGGTCATTAACCAGTAACACCAGAGCACAATTATCATGAACAACAAGCTCATCGCACTGCTGGTAACCGCCACCCTGCAACTCGCTGCAACCGCCGAGGCGCAAGTCGGCTCCTGCGACATCGTCGGCAATAACACTTCTGCCAACGCCGCCACTCCCGTCTCGACCGGGCCGTTGAACCCGGTCAACGGCTTCCCAGAATATGTGACCGACTCCAACGGCGTAAGCTTGCAGCGCTGCCTAGGTGCAGGCCCTTGCCTCTTCGATCCCATCGTCGAGACGGACGCTTACTCGCTGCAGATTGGCTCTGGTGGCGAGGCGTTTTACTGGAACACAACGGCCCAAGTGGTGGTACCTGGGGGCAAGCGCGTCCTGACCTTAGTGATGGTTGCAGAAACCGCCTTTCTTCAGCAAGGACCCAACGGCGAACCCATCAATGGCTCCCAGACGGCGTTCCTTCGCCTGCGGTTCACCATGGACGTTCCAGTGGCTGGCACCTACACCGTGCGTTACCCGTACGGCACGGAGGTCTTCACGGTCGAGACCGCACGTGCCAACCGCGATATCACTCATACCATCGACCGCGGATTTGACGCGAACAGCAGCGTCCTGGGTAGTGTCGGCCCCTTCCTTCGCGAAATCGCCCCGCCCGAGGGCTACCTTGGTTCGGCAGTCGAACCGGGCAACGAGGTCATCGGCAGTCCGTGTAACCGCAATTCCGTTGAAATTACGGGCGTGGATGCACTGGGCAATCCGATTGACTGGGGCAATGGGATCACTTCGGTCACCACCAACCTGTTCACGGTCATGGGTAAGTTCCATGATGGCATCGTGCAGACGCCACTGACCCCAACCCGGCTCACTTATTCGCGCGGAGCCGATGGTAGCGGCCAGATCGAGACCTTTGCCGCCTCCGCGCCGAATGCCACTGTCACAGTGCAAGACGGACCGACGATTCCCCTTGGAACGGGTCGCATTCCCAATGCTCTGACCATGGACCACCTGGATACACAGGATTCGCTGGTGGTGCCTGTCCAGGTGGCCAGTTCCCTGCCTCCCATCCTAAGCATGACGTCTACCGATGCGGGAACCGACCCGACGACACTCAACCTGTCGCTGGTCGACTTCGTCGACATCACGCTAGCCGAATACAATCAGGACACCGGACAGTTGTCGGTGGCCGCACGCTCGGGTGACGGTTTGGGTACTCCCCGCCTGAACCTGCGCGACTACGCTGATTTCGCCCCAGGTTCTGAAGTCATCCATATCTTTACCCAGACTCCTCCGGCGGTCATCCATGTGGACTCGGCCTCGGGCGGAACAGCCACTGCCCAGGTACGCGTGCAAAGTACCAACACGCCACCAACCTCGCCAGCCGCCTTGAACCTCGTGGCAATCTCGCAGACGTCCCTGCAGTTGGAATGGACCGACCGCGCCACGACGGAGGATGGTTTCCGTGTCGTCGCCTCCGCTAAGGGCCTCGCCGACGTCAGCGTCAGCGTACCGCCCAACACCACCTCGGCCACGCTGACGGGACTAAGTGCTAACACCACCTACACTTTATATGTCGAGGCTTTCAACCACATTGGTGCCGAGCGGTCTGGTGACCTCATCGTTGCAACGCTCGCTCCGCCTGCCGGTCCTGCGCTGGTGAATTCCACCCTCGCTGCTGCTGTTCGGACAGTCAACGTCAACTGGGTCTCCAGTCCAGATGCCACGGGTTACCACGTTTATCGTCAGGTGAATGGTGTCGCTACGTTGGTTAGTGGCGATAACGCGTTGCCGCAGGCACAGTTGTCCTTCCTTGATTCCGGAGTACCGGTAGACAGCGCCGTGACTTACCAGGTCGCTGCCATCCGCACCAACAGCCTTGGCACCGATGTCGGACAACCGACCGACGCGGCCACTCTCCAAACGCCTGCTCTGCCGGCTACGCCGACGGGTGTTCGCGCTACTCAGGTTGGGATTTCAAGTGTTGCCGTGGCTTGGACGGACGCCGCGACTGATGAAACCGCCTACAGAGTAGTGCGGAGCAGCAACGGCGGTGCCTACGTCAACGCCAGTGCCTCGCTTGCCGCGGGAGTGACCAGCTTCACCGATTCCAACGTCACCCCGGGTGACCATACCTATCAGGTTGAAGTGACCAACTGGGCGGGCACCACACGCTCGACGGCCGGTGCCTCAGTGGCGATCGCTGAACTGCTGGCAGCGCAGGCGACAGGTGCAACTGTCGCTCGCAATCCGGTGGTGTCGTTCACCGACAACTCCCTTGGCGAGTCCGGACACCGCATCGTCCGGTTGGCCTATCGCGTAGACGACACTTCCGGGGCAATCGTCCTGACCGGGTCGCAGGCAATAACCGATTTGGGCGGCGCAATTAGTCGTGGTACACGCCTCACCTACACCGACAGCGGGACGACTGCCAACCTGACCTATCGTTATCAGATCGCGGCACTTAGCGGCACCATCGAAGGGCCAACCGCGCTAACGCCGTTCACGGTCGCGACCGCCGGTGGACTGCCTCGCCCAGGCACTCCTATCGCTACGGTTACCCTCGGAACAACGAGCGCTCAGGTGGCTTTGCGCTGGACCGCTCTTGGCGCCACTTCGGTGGGCGGTTACCAAGTGCTGCGTTGCCGTGCGGCGATAGCGGGACTAGCGGCTTGCGCCACTGGATCCACGCCGACTCCACTGTCCGGAAACGCGGTTAACACGGCTGGAACAGTGGATGGTCGCCTCACTACGACCTTTACTGACTCCACCGCTCAGCGGAATACCAACTACGTCTACACGCTCCGCGCAGTGGGTGGAGCTGGTACGGGGTTGGTAGGGTTGCCGAGCCTCACGGGCGTGGCCGTAACCGTGCGCTGAGAAAACTGCACGTAACGACTCTCTTTGCTGAATAGGTCCGTTCGTGACCGACAGGCGCCCGGGATCACTTCCCGGGCGTTTTTTTTGGGGTGCGTCGTTATTGTGTTGCCACCTATCGGCGCCCGGCGTTCATGCCCCGTGACGTCCTGTCGGCTCAGAGTTCAGCAAGGCTTTTAGATCTTTCCTGTCCGCAGCCCCGACGATAGATAGAGTGATATTCTCTATCCAGTTGTTTCAAGGACACTATTCAAATGGCCTCGCTCTCCGCACTGCTTGCTGCTGGCAAGCCCCTCCTCGCTGACGGCGCCACCGGCACGAACTTGTTCGCCATGGGGCTGACCGCAGGGGATGCACCGGAAACCTGGAACATGGATCATCCCGAGCGCGTAAAGGCTCTCCATCAGGGCTTCGTGGAGGCTGGCGCAGACATCATCCTTACCAATACGTTCGGTGGCAACGCCCGCCGCCTCATGCTGCATGGCCTGCAAAGCCGTGCGCTGGAAATCAACCGTCTCGCGGCACAACACGCGCGCGCAGTAGCGGACGCCGCTGGACGCCCGATCGTAGTGGCCGGCTCGGTAGGCCCCACCGGCGACCTATTCGAGCCGCTAGGCGAACTCACCGAAGACCTCGCCATCGCCGTGTTCACGGAGCAGATGCAGGGCCTCAAGGACGGCGGCGCGGACGTGGCGTGGATTGAAACCATGTCCTCGCTCGAGGAAATTCGCGCAGCGGCTACGGCGGCGGCACGCGTGGGCATTCCCTACGCTTTCACGGCCAGCTTCGATACCGCGGGCCGCACGATGATGGGCATCACGCCGGCCGCCTTGGTCGAGTTCGCGAAAGAATTGTCACCGCCGCCCGTGGCACTCGGCGCCAACTGCGGCGTTGGCGCCTCGGACCTCGTGATGAGCGTGCTTGGCATGTCCGCGCAGGCGGCAGGCATTCCCCTCATCGCCAAGGCGAATGCGGGCATTCCGCAATTCGTGGGCGAGCATATCCACTACAATGGCACGCCCGAACTCATGGCGCGCTACACCGATTTGGCCGTGAACTCCGGGGCCAGCATTGTCGGTGGCTGCTGCGGCACCAGCTTCCATCATTTGACCGCCATGCGTGCGGCACTGGATGCTCACCAACCCGGCCAACGCCCGGATGAAGCCGCCGTGGTAGCTGAATTGGGGACCCTGCAAGCGCCGGGGGCCAAACCCGGCCATCGCAGTGCCGGTGGCAGCGCGAGCGAAGGCCGGCGAAACCGGCGCAGCTGATCTTCGCTGGCGTTACTCGTCCAAGCAGGGACCAGGCAGGGCCCAAGTTGGGTTCAACTAGGCCAGCCCCAGCGCCGCTTTACTCGAAGACAGCAGCACGCACCTCGACCACCAGCACTTGGCGCTCCTCGCCAAAGGCCTGCATGGCAGCAGTGAGCCCGGCAAGGTCTTCCACCACGCAATGCTCATACCCGTAGGCCGCTGCCAATTGCTCGAAATCGGGAGGGCGAATATCCACGCCTTCAGGCTCGATGTCGACCGCAATCATGCTGGTCTTGATTTCGCCATAGCCGTAGTTGTTCCAGATGACGATGGCCGTCCAACAGTTATTCTCACGCGGGCCCGCCATCTCGCCTAACGAGAACTGCAGGCCACCATCGCCCACCAAACAAACCACGGGCCTGTCCGGCGCCGCCAAACTCGCACCCGTAGAAGCCGGCAAGGCATAGCCCAGCGCGCCATAGCCAGTGGAACTGTTGAACCAAGCACCGGGCCGTAGCGCATTGAACCCGAGGTTGCCGGCGTAAACCGCCTGCGTGGAGTCGCCAACCACAATGGCTTCAGGCAGTGTTTCGCGAATGACTTCCAGAAACCCTACCTGTCGCTGCATGGCAGGCGTTAAGGCCGCATAGGTGACATCGCAAGCCGCCTCAGTCGCTGCGGCGCCACGCGCCATGACTTCGGCGTCCGGTGTGCCGCTATCGCCGATGGCAGCCAGCAAAGCCTTCATGGTGGCTGCCGAATCGCCGAGCAAGGGGATTTCCGGGCGCAGCGTGCGTTGCAACTGATCGCGATCGATGTCGATGCGAATGAGGCCCCGCGGTTGAGGAAACGGACTGACGTCGTACATGTCGTAGTCCGTCTGCCCGCATTCCGTACCCACGGCCAACACCACATCCGCCGCGAGCACCAAGCGCCGCACCGGCTCCAGTGAAGGACTGAAAGGCACGGCCAGCGGATGACCCGGCGGCAAAATGCCACGCGCATTGGTGGTCATGACGACTGGAGCACCAAGCCGTTCGGCCAGCGCTCGCACCTCGTTGGCCGCACGCTGCGCACCACCGCCCACCAGCAGCAAAGGGTTGGCAGCAGCCAGCAAGCGCGCTGCAGCAGCGTCGATGGCCGTTGCGGCCGGCACAGGCGCTACTACTGCGCGCAGCACTTCTTCAGTCCACTCGGCTATCGGCGGTAGGCTCGCTGCGCTTTCCTTCAATACATCGCGGGGAATTTCGAGATAGGCCGGCAAGGGACGCGCCGAGCTCAGCGCACGAAACACGTGCGCCAACGCAGCGGGCAAGTCCTGCGGCTGCGTAATGCGCTGACTGAACCCTGCCACCCGCGCGGCGACACCGAACTGGTCCGTCATCTCGTGCAGGAAGCCGCGTCCTGTGCCTATCTCCCCACGACGGTTCTCGCTGGAAATGACCAGCAAAGGAATTGAATCCGCATAGGCTTGGCCCATGGCGGTAAGGATATTGGTAAGGCCCGGCCCGGTAATGGTGAAACACACACCGACGTTGCCAGAAACGCGCGCGTAGCCATCCGCCATGAAGCCGAGCCCTTGCTCGTGGCGGCCTGCCACATGCCGAATGCTGGACGCGGCAAGCCCTCGATAAAGCTCGAGGTTATGCACGCCAGGAATGCCGAATACGTGGCGAACACCTAGCGCTTCCAGAGCGTCGATGAGATAGGTACCCAAGGTCTTGTGCATGCTTCACTCCTTACGCGAAGTATCCCACAATGCCATGCATGACGCCCCCTACCACAACTCCGCTCAATGCCACTCAAATCGCCGCCATCACTGGCCTTTTGGGCAGCGCCCAGATCCGCACCCCACAAGACTTGGCAGCGCTGGACCCGGGCATAGACCCACACAACTTTGGTGCCTGTCTGCTGCTCCGTCCGGGTTCCACAGCAGAAGTAGCGGCGGTGTTGGCCTACTGCCATGCCGAACGCATTCCCGTGGTACCGCAAGGTGGTCGTACCGGGCTCTCAGGTGGCGCCATCACGCAACCCGGACAGGTCGCCCTATCCCTTGAGCGCCTTGACGCCGTCGAGGTGCTAGATGCCGACCAACGTAGCGCGATAGTGGGTGCTGGTGTGAAACTCGGCGTCCTTGCGGTACAGACGGCGGCCGTTGGCCTCTCGCCCGGCATAGACCTCGGAGCACGCGACTCGGCCACTCTAGGGGGCTTGGTATCGACGAATGCCGGTGGCAACGAAGCCTTTCGCTACGGCACCATGCGGGAACGCGTGCTGGGATTGGAATGCGTACTCGCGGACGGCACCGTCATCACGGAACTCGGGCAAGTTCGTAAGCGCAACGAGGGGCTCGCCGTGGAGCGCTTGCTGATTGGAGCCGAAGGCACCCTAGGCGTGGTCACGCGCGTGGCGCTGGAACTGGTGCCGGCACGTCGCTCTGTAGCCACTGCCATCGTGGCACTGGAATCGCTGACGCAAGCCGTGGTCTTGGCACGTCACCTGCGCGCGCCGGCCCTGGTGGCTCTCGAGGTGATGTCCGGCAACCATGCCGTGGCGGTAGTGCGTTCACTTGGCATGACGGAACTTGCTTCCCTCGCCGCGCACCCTTGGCTGGCATTGGTGGAAGTGGAAGCCAACAGCAGCGAACAAGCCGAAAGCATGCTCATCGAACTCTTGGGAACCGCCAGCGAACAGCAACTGCTAGTCGACGCCGTGCTGGCGCAGAACGCGGCCCAGCGCCATGCCATGTGGCGTTTACGCGAGGACTGGGCAGTCGACCGCGAACGTCCGGGGGGCCTCTGGTACGACATCTCCGTGCCGTTGTCCGCCATGGCAGGTTACGTGGCCCGCGTGACTGCTCGCGTTGCGGCCTTGGACTCGGGTCTCGAGGTCTTCATTATCGGGCATCTGGCCGATGGCAATTTGCACGTTACGGTGAACGCCCCTTACCCGGTGACTGAACGCTACGAAGCTATTGCGCCCTTGGTAACTGATGAACTGACCGCCCTTGGCGGTTCGTTTTCCGCTGAACATGGTATCGGCGTGGAGAAGCAGGCCACCCTGCTCCGCCTCGTGTCACCAGCCAAATTGGCGTTGATGCAGGCCGTCAAACGGGCCTACGACCCGCACGGCATCATGAACCCCGGGAAGGTTCTCCCCACTGCACCAACTGGACCTTCGGTAGGATGATTCCCCAACCCAGAATACCCAACACGTTGACAGCACAGGCCAACAAAAAAGCCAGCGTGTAGTTACCGGTGGCCGCGACCAGCAGTCCGGTGATGGCTGGGGCCAGAATGCCCGCAACGTTGCCGCAGAAGTTCTGCACGCCAATCCACCGGCCCGTGGCGTGGGGGCCCGCCATGGTCTGACCAATGGCAAACGTGGCGGGCGAGCAAAAACCAAGGAAGATTTCGTAGAGAAACAGACAGGCAATGGCCCCCTTGACCGGCAATACCATCATGCCCGCCATGGCGCCAATGGATACGGCATGGCTCAGCACCATGGAGCCTTTGTAGATGGTGGAGGCAGAACGCCCACTGCGAACCCAACGGTCCGTGAACCAGCCCGAAGCCATGGCGCAGACCGCATTCACCACGTAGGCGCTACTGAGCACCCAAGCCATGCCCTCCATGGAAAACTCGCGCACATCCACGAGGTACAGCGGCATGAACGAGAGGATGAAGTACCAGTTGTAGTTGCCGGCAAAGTGACCGAGCGAGGTACCCCACAAACCACGTTGCGCCAGCAGTTCACGGAAACCCGGTGCGGCACTGGCTAGCTTGGTTACCGCCGCGACCTTCAGTTGCCGCGAGAAACGGAACCATGGCAACAACCACACCAGCGATAACGCGCCGAAGAGGATGAAGACCGGCCGCCATCCCCATTGCGCCATGAGCAAGCCCCCGATAAACGTGCCGATGGCCGGGCCCACGAGGTAGCCAAAACTGATGGCGCCATTGGCTGTACCGCGCTGCTGTTCTGGGACATACGTGGAAATGAGGCTGGAGCTGGTCGGAAAGACGGCGCTTTCGCCCGCACCCAAGAGCAAGCGCAGTAACAACAAGGCCAAGATGCTGCCGGCAAAGCCCGTCAGCAAAGTAGCGACCGACCAAAGGAACACACCGATGGCGAGCACTCGGTGCGCCCCGAAGCGTTCGGTGGCCCAACCCACCGGCACCATAAACGCGACATAGGTCCAGTAAAAAGCCGAAGCCAGTAGGCCGTATTGCGCTTCATCCAAGCCGAGTTCGCTTTTGATGAGCGGCGCCGCCGTGGCCAGATTGCCGCGGTCCACGTAACTGATGAGCAAAGCGAGCGCCAGCAGGAACACGAGATAGCGCGGGGACACGGCAGGCGCCGTCAGTTTCTTTTCGGCGAGCATCAGCGTATTTCCTCAGAGATACCATCGAGCACAATTTTGCCGATGTGCGTACTGGCTTCCATCAAGCGATGCGCCTCGCTGGCAGAAGCCAACGGAAAGACCGAATGAATGACCGGCCGGATGATACCGGAGGAGAGCAAAGGCCAAGCCTTGGCCTCCAGCGCCGCAGCTATTGCCCCTTTCTCTGCCGTCGTGCGCGGACGCATGGTCGAGCCGGTAATGACCAACCGACGCCGCATCACTTGAAACAAGTCTAGCTTGGTGGCCACGGCCCCCTGCATGGTAGACACCTGCACCAAGCGGCCATCCATGGCAAGGCTCGCCAAGTTTTGCTCGAAATACGGTGCGCCGACGATGTCGAGGACGATGTCCACGCCGCATCCATCGGTCAATTCCGCCAATCGCTTCGCGAAATCCTCTTGTCGATAATCAATAGCAGCCGCTGCACCCAGCGAAACGCAGGCAGCGCATTTCTCGGCGGAGCCGGCAGTGGCGTAAGCCTTGCCACCGAGCGCCGTCACTAACTGGATAGCGGTAACACCGATACCGCTGGTGCCGCCATGGATCAACACGCTATCGCCGGGCTGGAAACGCCCGTGAAACATGAGGTTGGCCCACACGGTGAAATAGGTCTCGGGAAGCGAGGCGGCCTGCACCGCGGTGAAACCCGTAGGCCATGGCAGGCATTGGGTTTCTGGCGCAGCACAGTATTCCGCATAGCCGCCGCCATTGGTCAGCGCGGTCACGCTGTCGCCGCAGCGCCAGCGCTGCACAGCACTGCCCACAGCCACCACCACGCCCGCCACTTCCAAGCCAATGACCGGGCTTGCTCCTGGCGGCGGCGGGTACTTCCCCTGCCGCTGCGCCACGTCAGGGCGGTTCACCCCGGCAGCCTGTACCTGAACAAGCACCTCGTCTGCGCGTGGCACAGGCAGCGCCATGGTGTCGAGCTCCAGCACTTCAGGACCACCAGCACCCCGTGCTGCTACATACCGCATCGATGCAGGTAAACCGCTCATCAGTAGTCATCTCCCAAGGCGAACTCGTTCCGGCGCGACTTCCAACGCCCACCCGTGAAATCCGGGAACTCCACGACGCGCTCCTGCCGCACGGAAGCCTCACTGAGCGGCGTGATGGCACTCCAAGTCGCAGCATCGTAGACATCCTGCGGTGTAGGCAACTGCCGCTTCACACTTTCCACAAAAGCATGCAACACGAAGAAGTCCATACCGCCATGCCCCGCACCTTGCGCGTCGCCGCCATAGCGCCTCCATAGCGGATGGTCGTATTTATCCAGCCACGCTTGAGCCGCCTCCCACTGATGGTGCTCGCTGGAACCTTCAATGTGGATGGAATGATTCACGTCCATCCACAGGCCCTTCGTCCCTTGCACGCGAAAACCCAAGGAATACGGCCGCGGCAGCGAGGTGTCGTGTTGCAGCAGTACTGTTTCGCCATTGGCACAAGCGATCTGAGTCGTCACCACATCGCCTAACGCAAAGCGCACCTGCGCATTTGGGTGATCTGCGCCACCTTTGGCCACGACATAATCGTGCAAGCCGCGAGCCTTACTCGCAAAACTCGACAGTTTGGTGAAGCGGTTTCCCCGATTGATATCCACCATCATCGCCAGAGGACCCACCCCATGCGTCGGGTAGAGGTCGCCATTGCGGTTCACGGAATGCTGTGTCCGCCAACGGGCCTCGGAATAGCCCTTCGCACCAAACTCAACGCCACTGTCATAGGGCGTCTTGCCGTCGTTGAACTTCACGCCACGCAAGTCGTGTTGGTAGCCACCCTGCAGGTGCATGAGTTCACCGAACACGCCTTGCCGAACCATGTTCAGCACCGCCAGCACATCGCGGCGGTAGCAAACATTTTCCAGCATCATGACTTGCGCACCATGATGTTCAACGGCGCGCACCACCTTCCAATGGTCTTCGAGCGTGAGCCCCAGCACCACTTCAGTACCTACATAGCGAATGCCAGCGGCCAAGGAGTCCAGCACCATCGGCGCATGCCATTCCCAAGGGGTAGCAATAATTACGGCATCAAGCGTGCGGTCTTCCAGCAGTTTCCGGTAGGCGTGAACATCGCCCGTGTACGTCTGCGGAGCGGGTTTCCCGGCGTCCGCCACCTGCTTCAGTGCCGCGCCCAACATCTCCGCATCAATGTCGCAAAGCGCCACCACGTCGACATCCGCACGGCGTAGCGCCAGGTCGAGGTGCTCCTGCCCCCGCAAGCCCGTGCCGATGAAACCCAACCGGACGCGGTCACGCCCACTGGCGGCCGCAGTCCACGGCAAAGTTGCCGCAGCCGCGCCGGCAGCCGCCACCTTGAGAAAGTCCCTGCGCTCGATACCCATCCCCGCCCCCTCCCCCCGACAACGCCGGGCTACCGGTCGAATACTTGTATCGAGCACGATACCGCATCGGTGGCCCACAGTGGCTTGCCAAAGGCGTGCCACAGGCGTGCCGAGTGGCTCCGATGGTGGTTCCCAGCCCGCGGTTTAACAGGCACACTTCGTAGCAACCATTTTCGGGGAAATTCCGGATGCACGTCAGCCCTATCGCCTTGGCCTTTCCGGTGTTTCTGTTTGCCATCGCCGTAGAAGCGCTCTATGCGCACTGGCGAGGCTCGCGTAGCTACGCGCTGCCCGACGCACTCACGAGTATCCACTTCGGTTACCTCAGTGAGGTGGAGCGTACGCTGGCCCGTCTGGTGGTCGCGGCCATCTACGCGGCGGTTTACCAGCGTTACCACGCCTTCGAACTGTCCGCGACGGACTGGCGGGTATGGGTGGGTGCCTTACTGGCCTACGACTTCTGCTATTACTGGGTACATCGCTTTGGCCACCAGGTGAACCTCGTGTGGGCCTCGCACCAAGTGCATCACTCCTCCGAATACTTCAATCTTTCCACCGCCCTGCGACAGACCGCGACCGGCTCCCTGTTGAAGTGGCCGTTCTACCTCGGTCTCGCGGTGATCGGCGTGCCCCCGATGGTATTTGCCACCGTGGCTCTCATCGATCTGCTCTACCAAGTGTGGGTTCATACCGAGCAAGTGGGCCGCCTCGGCTGGCTAGACCGGGTATTCGTTACCCCCTCGAACCATCGCGTACATCACGGCCAAAACGACTACTGCATCGACCGCAACTACGGTGGCATCTTGGTGGTGTGGGACCGCCTCTTCGGCACCTTCGCTGAAGAGCGCGCCGAGGAACCCGTGGTCTACGGCGTCCGCAAGCGGTTTCGCAGCCTGAACCCGGTGTGGGGCAACTTCATCCAATACCGCGAACTGTTCCAAGCCAGCCGTGCTGCACCGAGCTGGCGCGCGGCGCTGGCCGTGTGGTTCGGCCCACCGCAAGGCTGGAACGAACCCGTTCCCCATGAGGACTTCACCGGCTTCCAACGCTATCAGCCGGAAGTACCGCGCCGGGTTCGGCCGATGATTTTGCTGCAGGCGGGGGTACTCATGGCCGCCACCGTCTACTACATTCTGATGGCCGAAAGTCTGAGCTGGACTGGCCGACTGCTCGCTGGCGGGTTCATCCTGCTGGGCAGTGTCGCCATCGGCGCCCAACTCGAAGGGCGTTGGCGGCCCTCCGCGGCAGGCTCCCCTGCCAAGAGCACGCCCAGCCCTACCGCCAATGGAGAGAAACCATGATGACCCCAGAAGGTGCGACGGACCTCGTACTGGCAGCCGTCTGTGCGGCGCTCATCTGGCGCAAGGCCAAGCAATCGCCGGGGCTAGCCGCGGCTTTGGCCGCCGTTGGCCTCGCCGCCCTGTTTGGAGTAGCGCGTTTCGGTGGCGCACCGTGGGCGGTTGGTCCTCATCAGTTTATGGTGCTGGTCGCCACCAATGCCGGTATACCGCTGTTGGCCTGGTGCCTGCGGTGGCCCGGCAGCTTGCCGTCGCAGCAGCCACGTGCTGCCTGTCTGGCCTTGCTGTTCGGCGGGGCAGGCGGCGTCATCATCGTGGGGTTGCTCGGCTTCAAGCTATGGAGCTTGCTGTGCCTGCTCTTTGCTGTGTCCTTGCTCGTCACCGCGGCTTGGCAGCGCCGTCAACCAGCCTTCGCGCTCGGCACATTGCTGCTCATTGCCACCGGCGTCGTACAAGCCACCCAGCCGGTGGTGGCAGGTCTGCCGGCCATTGCCCTGCTGCATTTGCTGTTGGCTGCCGGCGTCGAACTGACGGCAGGCACTGCAACTCCCGCCAGCATCGGTCCGAATTCGGCGGCGGCATAAAAAAGGCCCGGCAATAGCCGGGCCTCCGTTTGATCAGCAAGTTCCGTCACCCAACAGGTGACGGAACCCACCTAGGCGCAACTCAGCGCTTCGCGCCGAAGCTGTAACGCGCATTCAGGAACACCTGACGCGGCAGCGACGGGTACTGAGTAGCGAAGCCCAAGGTGGCGAACACGAGCGCAGAGTGGAAGTTCTCCTTGTTCGCGCAGTTCTTGCAACTGACCGCCAGACGCCAGTCCTTGGTCGCCGATTCCCAACCGGCGCTAGCGTCCAGCACTGGGTAATCAGGCACCAAGGCGTAAGGCGAATTCGCTAGGTCCGCGTAATACTTACCCTGGTGCGAGTACCAGAGGTTGGCGAACACTTCGCCACTGCCAGCAGACTCACGCAGCTCGGCGCCCAACGAATAGGTGGATTTCGGCGTGCGCTTCACCTTGTTGCTGAGCGAAATAGCAGCGGTGGTCGACTGCGTGTACTTCGCATCGTTGGTGCCAAAGTTCGCGAAGAACGTCACCGCCTCCTGCGGGTGCCAAGCCAGTTCACCTTCCACACCACGGTTGTGCATCTTCGCCGCATTGACGGTGATGAAGCTGTTGGTGGCCGGATTGATGGCCGAGACGATGAAGTCCTTGTAGCGTGCGTCGAAGTAGGTCAAGTTCAAACGCAGTTTGTTGTCGAGCCAAGTGCTCTTCAAGCCCACTTCGATGGACGTGACCGACTCGGGACGGTACAGCACGAAGTCACGCGGGTCCGTAACGCGGGCATTCCAGCCACCGCTCTTGAAACCCTTGGTGAAACTGGCGAACACCATGGCGTCGTCGCTCAGCTTATAGTCCACGCCAACCTTCGGGTCGAACTTCGTGAACTTCGGCGCCACTTCCGTACCATTCGCTACCACCTGCGTGGTGTTCCAGAACGGCAGCAATGGGCCTTTGGCGCCCGGATAGGAGGAAGGCGCATAGTTCGCGATAGTGCCGGGGACGGCAACCGGGAACACGATGTACTGCTGCACATCGACAGTCTTTTTCTCCTGCGTGTAACGGCCACCTGCGGTAAAGCTAAGCGCATCGCTGGCGTGCCAAGTGGCATGCGCGAAGGCAGCACTGCTCTTGGCGTTGTTGTTCAGGTCCCGCATGAAGTTGCCGGCGACGATGCCGCCAAACAGGAACAGTTCGTCACCCACGAACGAGCGGTTGCGCTCGTTCATGTAGAACACACCGGCCAACCAATCCACCGCACCGGCCTTGCCGCTGAAGGTGAACTCCTGGCTCCACTGATTGTGGGTGCTGGCGTTCGGAATGGCGTAAGCCGCACGGGCTTGGTCCGAAGCGTCGATGAGGAACGTCTGCTGCAGGCTACGCACGCCGCTGATCGACTCGAGCTGGAAGCTGCCGAAGTCGATGGTGGCGTTGATGGACGCCGCACGCGTCTTCGTTTCCTGCATCTGGCCACGCAGGCCGCTCAGCACCGAGAAGAACGTGCCCGGGTTGTCGTTCAGACGATCCTGACCGACGATTTCCTGACCGGAGTCCTTCAGGTATTCAACGGTGCCGGTAATGTCCGTGGCATCGTTCGGCATCCAGCGCAACTGCGCACGCACGCCATCCGCCTGCGGCGACCAGAACTCGTCACCCGTAGTGCGGCTCTTCTGGAAACCCTTCTGCTGGTCCGAATGAACGGCCGTGAGCTTCGAGGACAAGGTATCCGACAGCGGCATATCCACGCTGGCAGTAATCATCGCGCGCTGGTATTCGCTCTCGTAGGAAACATCGGCGTAACCAGTAAATTCCTTGCCAGGCTTCCGCGTGACGAACTTGATGGCGCCACCGGAGGTGTTACGGCCATACAGCGTGCCCTGCGGGCCGCGCAGCACTTCCACGCGCTCCAGGTCGTACAGCAGCACGTTGTTGGCGATTTGGCGGGAAATGTAGACGCCATCGACGTAAACACCGACGGCCGGGTCCGACGTGGCGATGGATTCGTCCTGACCGACGCCGCGGAGGAAGAACGAGGCCGCTGAACCGAGGCCAACGTTATTGCTGCCGATGAGGTTCGGCACCTGCCGCACCATGTCGAGGCCATTGGTCACCTGACGGTCCTGTAGTTCCGAAGCGGAGAGCGCCGTTACCGACAGTGGCACGTCCTGCAACTTGGCGGACACGCGCTGGGCGGTTACGGTGACTTCCTCAAGGCCGGCATCGGCCGCAGGAGTTTGGGCCATGGCTGCAGCGGACTGCAGGACCAGACCGACGGCAGAAACCAGCATCAGGCTGGTACGGGACGAAACGCGATTCATGATAACCCTCGCTGTTGTATACAAAAAACCCCACCAAGGCGGATGTTGCGGCAACTACTGGGCGGGCGCAACAAAAAAAACCGCAGTTAACTTTCTGTAAAAACCGTCAAACGTTTGCAGGTGCGGCTTTTCTGCCACAAAACGGCAGTTGGGGCCTGTATGCAGGCTTACCACCTACCCCAAGGGACAGGCCAGTAGTAGGAAAGGCGGTGAGCCGACAATGCCGCGCCTACGGAAGACGCAACACGCCGCTCAGTGCATCTCGGCGCCGCCACTCACGTTCATGGCTTCGCCAGTGATGTAGTCCGCCGCGGCGGAGCACAGGAAGACACAAGCCTTGGCAGTGTCCTCCGGCAAACCCACGCGCCCCAGCGGAATGCCGCGGCGCATGTTGGCCAGATACTCCTCCACCGTGATGCCGGCTTGCTTGGCGTAGTACTCGTTCTGCACGGCGCCGAGTCCCGTGGTCACGTGGTTCGGGCAAACGGCGTTCACCGTGATGCCGTGCTTGCCCAATTCCAACGCCGCCGTACGCGTAAGCCCGACCAAGCCGTGCTTCGAAGCGATATAAGCGGCAAGGTGCGGGTGCCCCGACTTCGCGGCCTGGCTGGCGATATTGATGATGCGCCCACCACCGCCCTGCGCAACCATCTGCCGCGCGGCATGCTTGGTGCAGAGAAATGGCCCAAGCACGTTCACGTCCATGACGGCCTTCCAGAAGTCGACGGGCATCTCCATGATGGGACTGAAGAGGTAACCAATACCGGCATTGTTGACGAGGATGTCGAGTCGACCGAAGCGCGCAACCACGGCAGCAATCGCGGCCTCCACCTGCGCCTCGTCGCGGACATCCATCGGCAGCGCCAGAATCTCGGGGCCAATCTCCCGCAGCCCCGCCGCTACCTGTTCCATTTCGGCGCTACTGCCAATATGGCCGACGCCCATCAAGGGTTGCGGCTCGCCAATGTCGGTCAGCGCCACGCGGCAGCCTTCCACCGCCAAGCGTGCGCAAATGGCTTGACCGAGCCCGCCATGACGTCCTGCACCGGTGACCAGCGCTACCTTACCTTCAAGCATTCCCATGAGCGTTTTCCTCAAACGTCGGCGACTTCAGCGCCGGACTGCAGGTTAGGCAACCAGAGCGCGGCCAATGCCGACGCCACCAGCAACGGTGCAATGGCCAAGGACATAGCCACCTTCCAGCCAGCCAAACCCACCACCAGTGGCACCACCGCCGGATAAACCGCGAAGCCCAGACTCAACGGTGCCGAGCCGCAAGCGGCGTAGGCCGTGGCGCGTACCCGCGTGGGATAGAGGTCCGCCAGCAAAGCACCCACCACAGCATTGCTGCCATAGAAAAAGCTGCCCGTGAGAGCGAACAAGGCCAAGTCCTGCCAGCGTTCCACCGGGAGCCACACCAGCGCCAACAGGGCAAACGCCCCGAGCAGACACCACAGCGCGTAGGTGTTGCGCCGCGTCCAGACATATTCACCTACCGCCGCCGCTACCAGATAACCCGCCACGGCGAAGCCGTTGCCCAGCCCCACCAGCGTGGCCGCTTCGGCCGGGCTGTAGCCGCGCACTTCTGTAAAGAATGTAGCGAAGAAGAAGGCAGTTCCCGCGTAAGCGCCACCGAAAGTGAAGAACAAAACGATGCACGCCAACGAGCGGCGACGAAGCGCTGGAGCGAACAACTCGCCGAGGCGCACGGGCGCCACGGCCGCCGCATCGGTGCGCGCAGCGAGTTCCGCAAAGCGAACACTCTCTGGCAAAAAGCGCCCCATCAACAAAGCCACCGGCACCATCAAGAAGCCGATCAAGAAGACGTTACGCCAGCCGCCGGTCGCCAATAGTTGCCCGGCGAGCAAGCCCCCTAGGGCCCAACCCAGCGGATAGCCACACTGCAAAATACCCATGAGCATGCCGCGATGCCGTGCCGGCGCGGCTTCGGCCACATACGCCGCCGTGATGGGCGCAATGCCTGCCGCCAACCCGAAGGCCAAAGTGCGCGCAAGGGTGAGTTGGCCCATGTCTTGCACATAGCCATGCAGGCCGACAAACAACGCCGAACTGGCGAGCAACACCACCAGCGTCCACCGCCGTCCAAAGCGGTCCGCTGCCATCCCCGCGAACACCGCGAACACCGCCGCGACTGCGAACGACAGCGACAGCAAACCGCCGATGGCGTTCAGACTGGCGCCGAACTCACCGACGATGCCGGGAATGGCATAGCTGAACAGCGACTGGTCGAGGTTGGAAGCAGCCCAGACCAGCAACATGACCAGCAGCACTCCCGTGCTGCCAAGCGCACCACCGCGCGCCTTCATGCGGGTTCGCGCAGTGGACCGAGCGTGCGGCCGATGAACTGGGCCAGTGCTGCTTCACGTGCAGCACTAACGGCCGGGTCCGCCAGCAAAGCTGCCACTTCGGCGGCGGTGACACTGCCCTTGGCAGCGGCCACGCGCTCGATGGCATCAACCCGCTCGGTGAGCACCCAAACTTCCTGAACCAGCTTTACCAGTACCGCCGAGAAGCGGTCCATGGCCGGGTCGACAAAGAACTGCGGCTGACCGTCCGGCCCGTAGTATCCACGCGGTGCATCGGCGGGAATGCCGGAGCTACCCAACTCAGCAGCACTCACGACTGTGCCTCGCGCCAGGCGCCAAAGCCGAACCATTCGATGCCACCATGTGACAGACGCCCGGTCGTGGCCTTGTTCACTTCATGGCCTTCCGCGGCGATGGCGGTTTCCACCGCGGCTTCGCCATGGTTCCACACACTAGGCACCACGAACTGCAGGTAGTGGTCGTCGCGGAACCCGGCCTTGCGGCACAGGTCGCGCGGCTCTTGGTCGCGAAAGGCCTTATAGAACGGTTCGGCGTTGTAATAGCAGTCCCAATCGAGATAGAAGCCTTCGAAGGCCCCCATCTGCGTATTCGGCGGCAGTTCCATGTGCAACATGAGACCGCCCGGACGCAGCACGCGGCGAATCTCTGCGAACACCCGGCCAATGCTCTTCAATGACAGTTCATGCAAGAACATGGAAGTGAATACCACGTCCACCGAGGCGTCCGGAAGATCGATGCTCTCGGCGTTCATCTGGCGAAACTCGACATCTACCCCGCGCGAGACGGCACGCGCTGAGCCATAGCGCAGGCATCCGGCCACCACATCCGCGCCGACGACCTCGGCGTCGGGGTAAGCCTCTTTCCAGGGCAAGGTGTTATGACCGATGGTGCAGCCCAGATCCAAGATGCGCTGTGGCTTGAAATCGGGGAACTTGCGACTGATGTACCGCGCCATGGAACGGCCAATGTCGTTGAATTCATCCCCCATCAGGCCCATGGAAAAAACTGCAAAGCCTTGGTCGTAGACCGCGCCCGGGGCCATGTCTTCAGGCGCGCCCTTGCCGCTGTAAGAACCCGGCATCAGATGCACGTCGACAGCGGAAACGCTACGCGGCACCTGTACGGCAGGGTCCAGTTTCACTTTCGCATCACCGGCTACGGCGGCGGCTTCCAGCAGACCACGATGTCTTTCCACTACAGGGGCGACTGAGTCCCAGACCATTTTTTGCGCGGTAACACGCAAACTGCTGTAGGCCTTGAAGGTAGGGTCTACGCGCATGGCTTGGTGCACTTCATCGCCATCCGCGGGCGCGCGTCCGTGAGTGCTTTCGAAGCGCGGGGCGACCCGTTCGTCATAGACCCGGCGCAGGTCCCCAGCCAGGTCGCTGAGCACAAAACCGCGCAAGCCACTGACGAAACGCTGCCGTGCAGCGTCTTCGGCACCCAACTCGGGCTTCATAGCGTGTTTCAGTTCAACAACCATGGTACTTCCTCCAATTGGCAACCCGGCACGTACCCGGACAAGCGGATGCTAGCGCAGCCGACCGTGAAAAAAAAATAGTCCCCTAGGACATTCTTCATCGGACACTCAAAGCAGATTACCGATACGGTGCCCGTCTGCCGTAGCCAGCAACAAGGGCCGTGGCTGGTGGCAATCCCCAGCCAAATGCAGTTCCAAGCCCGCGGCACGCAACGGCGCTGCCAGCGCATCCGTGGGCTTTCGCGGCGTTGCAAACGTCACCACTGCCACGTCGTCCATGGTTTGCAGCGCGCCAGTGTGGAAGTGACGCAGGCTCACCCGGCCCTCGTCCAGCGCCGACTCGGGCGCCAGTTCATGCAACGGCACCAGTTGCACGCCCAACTTCGACAAGCGTCGGTAAATACCTAGTGAAGAGACCAACGGAACGTCCACCGCAAACCTTTCACGCGGTGTCACCAACACCACTTCATCGAACAAGCGCTGCAGCAGCACGGCAGCGGAGTATGTCCCTTCCGTATGGTCCATATCGAACAACACGGCGCGACCGCCTTGCGGCTGGGTCACCCCGAGCAGATCGCCGCAGAGGGCCCGCAAATCCGGGATAGCCCCGTCCGCTTGCCAATCGGCGGGCAGCGAACGCGGCCACAGCATGGTGGAGCCGGTAGCCAAGACGACCGCATCCGGCCGTGTGGCTAGCACGTCTTCAAGGCCAGCCTTAACCCCCAACTCGAAGCGCACCCCGGCACGTTTCGCCGCCAGATACTGGTAGTCGTAAACCGAAGAGAGCGATTCGCCCCCGGGCAAGGCCGCATGCAAGCGCGCGCTGCCACCTACCTCGTTGCCAGCGCCAAACACCGTCACCGCATGACCACGTGCTGCCGCCACCCAAGCCGCCTCGAGGCCAGCAATACCAGCACCGACGATAGTGATACGACGGGCGCGGGCGACACGCGCCGGCTTCCAGTCCACTTCTTCGGGCATCGCCACGCGGGGGTTGTTGTCGCAAGCCAATGGCGAGCCTTCGACGATGGTGCCCCAGCAGGTGTTGCAGGACACGCAATAGCGAATCTCCGCCTCACGTCCCGCAGCAGCCTTCAGTGGCCAGGCCGGATCCGTCACCAATGCGCGTCCGAGCGCCACCAATTCCACCGTGCCCCGCGCCAGATGGCCTTCGGCTTCGGCCGGGTCGGTTATCAGCCCCAGTGCAGCCAACGGCTTCCCATTCACTGCTGGGCGCAATTGCGCAATCAGATCCATCCAAGTGGAACGCGGCCAATGCATGTCCGGGATATGCCAGTCCAAGGTTCTGGCATGGGTTCCCTGACAGAAACTCACGTAGTCCACCGCGCTGTCGCGGGTCATGGCGCCGGCAATCTGGGCAGCCAATTCCGGGCCCACACCACCCGGCAGTCCGTCATCGCCCGGCAGCTTCAGTGCAATGACGAAACCAGCACCGCAGTTGGCACGGATCGCCTTAACGGTGTCATTGAGAAAACGCAGGCGGCCGTTGAAATCGCCGCCATAAGCGTCTTCGCGGAGGTTGCTCCATGGCGAGAGGAACTGATGGAACAAGTGACCATGACCGGCCGAAATTTCAACGCCCGAGAATCCGCAACGCTCAAGGCGCGCTGCGGACTGCGCGAAGTCATCCACCATGCCCTGCAACTCATCGGCACGCAGCACATGCGGCACAGTCCAAGAAAGGTCATCTGGCAGCGACGACACGCCAATGGCAGCGGGGTTACGTCCACGCTCGTGCCGACCTCGCCCGGAGTCCTGCACTTGCCCAAGTAAACGGCAGTCCTCACCCTCTACCGCTGCGGCCCAGCGCTGCAAGCCTTCGAGATTATCGTCGTTCCAGACACGAACTTTGTGTGCCGCCTGCTGCAAGCGGGACATGTTGAGTGGCTCACTCACTACCAGCGCCGCACCACCACGGGCCCGATTGGCGTAGTACTGCACCATGCCGGGCGTCACGCGCTGGTCCACCACGCGACGGGTGGTCATCGAGGCATGCAAGATTCGGTTGCGTAGCCGCAGTCGACCACTGACCAACGGCGAGAACAACAGCGGGTACTTGTTCTCGCTCACCGGGGTATCGCTCATACCACTGGTGCCAAAAGTTCCAACCATTCACCGAACGCCCCCGCGACACGACGCGCGGTGCGTCCGGCATAAATGGCGCCCTCGGCAGCCACCCCACCCAACTGCGGTTCGGCGACTTCGAAGCTGACCATGGCGATGCCGGGCGGCAAACCGCCCGCCGGCGCCACACGCGGGCCAATGTGGGCTGGACTGTTGTCCATCTCCAGGTAGAAGCCGGCGCCTAGCACCAAGGTGCCGATGCGGTAGGGGTGATCGGGTAGCAAACCTTGGTACACCGCCATGAACGGCACCGTCACATCGAAGGTAGCAGAGGCCGGGTTACCAAAAGTGGCCGCGTAATGGTCGAGCCCAGGCTGCGCTGCAGAGCCATGCAACACCATGATGAACACACGGTCTACGAAGGAACGCGCCGGTGGCAACTCAAAGCCGGGCATCTGCCGACGCACCTGCGTCAGATAGATAATTTCCCCGAGCGGCCCGACCAATTGCCCGGCACGCAAAGCGCCCTGCGAAAACGCCAGATCTTCCGGCGGGCCAACTACCGTGAAGGGGCCCGCGGCAAGTCGCGCCACAGCGGCATCACAGTCCTCGACCGTCAGTTCGATCGCGTTCCAGCCATAGGCGGAATACGGAGCAAACGGCGCCACCCCCGGCACCTCGACGAATCGCAAGTAAGTTTCTTCTCCGCTCTGGGGAGCCAGAACAGCATAGGGCGCACCCGCTACCGCAGGCGCCTGCCATGCAGCGGCCAGTGCAGCCGGCAAGGCGCCTCGCTCCACCACGCGGTAGCCGAGCGCCGCCACATAAACCGCTTCAGCAGTTGCCAAGGAAGGGCAGCCCAACGTTACCGCACGAATCCGGCCCAAAGGCGAAGGCGATGACAAGGGCGATGGCGGGTCGATATCAGGCGTGGCAGTCATCAGTGCACAACTCCGCAAGAGTGAACGCTGACGGATGTTAGCAGCGTCCCGCGCGGGTCCGTCCAGTGATTGACAGGCGTGGGCGAGAACAACAGACTCGGACGGGAAGGGATTTGCGAACCGAGCGTCGCACCCCGGCGATATTCACAAGTCGTTTACCACCCTGCGGAGCGCTGCATGTCCACCATCATCGTGCTGTTCAACCTGAAGGCCGGCACCGACGCCGCCGCCTATGAACACTGGGCCCGCACCACGGACCTACCCATCGTGAATGCACTGCCCTCCGTTGCGGGCTTCGAGGTGTTGCGCACCACCGGGTTACTGGGTGGCGGTAGCGCCCCCTACCAGTACGTCGAAGTGTTGCGCCTCGGCGATGCTGCGGGCCTCATGAACGACATCAGCACGCCGACCATGCAGCGGGTTGCCGCGGAGTTTCAGACGTTTGCAGACTCACCCATTTTCATCACGACTGAGGCCCTGTAAGGGCCCAAAACTTCGACAATACCAACAACACCCTGAGGGATTGACCATGAGAATTGCTTACTGGTGCGTGCTGACAGCTGGCTTGTTGCCGATTGTTTCCGTGAGCCTGGCGAAGGCTGGCGTGAAGGGCTACGACAATCGCATGCCGCGCGACTGGCTGACCCAACTGTCCGGTTGGCAGCAACGGGCGAATGCTGCCCAGCAAAATGCCTGGGAGGCTTTTGCGCTGTTCTCCGTGGCAGTCATTCTTTCCGCGCTGCAGTCCGCACCGGAAGCCAAGGTAGACACGCTGGCCCTGGCCTTCATTGCCGCGCGCGTCGCCTATCTCGGCTGCTATCTGGCAGACCTGGCCACGTTGCGGACGCTGGTCTGGATGGCTGGCTTTGGCTGCACTCTCGCCATTTTCCTCGCCGGCCCCTGAAGGTCTGCGGAGGTCCACGGCTGTTACCAACGCCGAAAACGGCGCTGGTAACACCAAACGGTAAAGCCCGGTGTAAACTTTCGCTAAGGGCCGCTGTCGTAAGCTGGCACCGCATCCACATCGAGGTACACCCATGCTCCAGCGTTCCCGTTCCTTCAAATCCGCCTTGGTTGCCGCCGCACTCTGTGCAGGGCTCGCCATTTCGGCCACTGCCCACACCGAATCGCCTGCCGGCGGCCCCAAGCCCGAGCACTACGTAAAATATCGGCAGAGCGTGTTCAACCTCATCCGCTGGAACTTCGGCCCCATGGCCGCCGTGGTGAAGGGCCAAGCCGCGTACGACAGCGCGCGTTTCGCCACCCAGGCCACGCGCGTGGCCGCCCTCGCCCCGATGATTACCGAAGGCTTTCACCCCTCGACGAAGGGCGCCAAGAAGACCGAAGCGAAAGACGATATCTACGCCAACCCGGCCGAGTTCAACCGTCTAGCGAAGGACCTGGAAACCGCCTCGGCGAATCTCGCGCGCGTAGCGCAGAGCGGAAACCTGAACCAGATCAAGCCCGCCTTCGTGGCCACCGGCAAGGCCTGCGGCGCCTGCCACGACAAGTTCAAGGTAGATGACCACTAACAACCGATCAAACGGAGTCCTGCAGGGGGCGCCGCGTTGATGACAAGGCCCGCCACCCTGCGGGCCTCGTCGTTTCCGGAGTGCGTAAAAAACAACCCGCTACTAGAAGGCGTCCAGCACCGCCGGCGGCGCCAACCACAACAAGCTGCCCACTAGCGCCACCACGACCGCCAGCCACAACAGGGCACGCCACGGCAGTTCAGCGCCTATGTCGTCACTGGCGGGCACATCATTCCGGCGCCCGCCAAAAATGCCCGGTAGAAGGTTCTGCCGACCCCAGAAGCGGTAGAACAGCACGGCGCCCACATGTATCCCCACCAGTACCAGCAGGAAATCGAAAATCTCCTCATGCCATGCTGTGAGCGCGTCACTTAAACCATCTGCTACCCAGCCGTAGAAGGGGCCTGCGTTCATCACGTCGTCGTTCGCGAACAGACCCGTAGACGCCTGCGCCAGCGCCACCAACCACAGGGCAAGCACGGCCCAGCCGCCACTGGCTGAATGGCCCGCATGGGCGGGCAAGCGCCGCGATACCAACTCCCGCAGGTGCTGAACTACTGCTGAAGGGCCGGCCAAAAACGAACTGAAGCGCGCTGTACGGGTACCGAATAGGCCCCAACCCAACCTAAACAGCACCGCGACCAACACTACGACACCGCAAGCGCGGTGAACCACAAACCACTCTTCAAGACGTTCGCCCGTCCACCAAGCACCCAGCACTGCAACTGCCAACACCCAATGCGTAATGCGCACTGGCCAGTCCCACACCTTCACCCCTGCCGTCATGGCTTGCTGCTCCTTGGGTTGCGCCCGCCGGTCAACATGACCGGGCTCGTCTACTGTCGCCCTTCGCGTATCCTAACGCCGCCCCCTACGGAGTGACACATGACTGCGACAACCACCGCCACGGACCCACGCTTGGCCGGCTTGTTCCGCCGCTTTGCCGCCGGCTTCTATGACGGTCTGCTACTGCTGGCGCTGGCGATGATTGCCGGGCTTCTGGTGTTCATCGCAGCCGGAGGAATGTCGCGTCCAGTGGGAACGTTGCAGGCGCCTTCGCTGTTGGAGCGACTGGCCAACCTGCTGCTGGTGGTCACCTTTGTCACCTTGTATTTCGGCTACGGCTGGCGCAAGGCCGGCCAGACGCTCGGCATGAAAGCGTGGAAGATTCGCACCGAATACCAAGATGCCACCTTGCTGCATTGGGGAGGCGTGCTGCGCCGCCTGGGCTGTGCCGCGCCGTTCTATTTGCTACTGCTGATGTCCGTACTCGGGCTCATGCAACAGCGCTATCTATTGGCCCTGGTGCTGTCTCTGCCAATGCTGGCCAACGCTGGCTGGCTGTTGTGGACACGCCAAGGTGCACTGCACGATCTTTGGTCCGACACCCGCGTGGTGGTAGTCCCGGAACCACCAAAGGCCTGAAGCTGCGCTGCCCGAAGCGCTAAACCCCTAGCGCACCGCTAGCGTGCTCGAGCGAGCAGCACGCCGGTCACCGTAGCAAGCAGCACCGACGGGCCCCAACCGATGAGTACCGGGTCGAGCCCATAAACTTGACCGCTGTTTTCCAACGTCCGAGTGAAGAGAAACAGGGCAACGCCCAGCAAAATCCCCGTAACGGTTTGCCGGCCGCCGCCGCCGGAACGGGCCAGTGCCGAAGTGAAGGGCACCGCCAGCATGCACACCAGGATGACGCTCAACAGTCGCGCGACCCGCGACCAGAAAGCGATTTCGAAGGGAACGGCAGAAAGACCATTGCGCCGCTGATACTCCACGTAACGCCAGAGGCCGGAAATGGACAGGGACGACGGGTTCACTACGGCGAGACCTAGGAAATCCGGCGATAGGCCGGTCTGCAGGTTCTCCACGCGGGGGCCCGCTGTGGTGACGCCTCTGGCAGTCACGCGGGTTTCGCGCCAACCCTCCAGCGCCCAAGTACCGGTGCCCACGGTCCGTGCAGAAGCCGCCGTAGCCATGGCGACCAGTCGCCGTTGCTCATCGAACTCGAACACGGTCAGCGCACTGAAGCGCCCATCCGCATTTTGCTGGCCGATGGACATGACATAGCGACCGTCGCGTACCCAGGCGCCGCCGGCGCCGGTCAGGGTGCCGAGTTCCACATCAGCAAACCGGGCAAAGGCCTTCGACTGGCGCGAGAGCAAGTCGAGCGAGGGCGCCACCCACTGCGCCAGCACCAGCATCAGCACCGAGAGCATGGCTCCCCCACCCGCTACGGCAAAGGCCAGGCGCCAAACCGAGATACCGGTCGCCCGCATCACCACGAGTTCCCCGTCACGCTGCAGGGTCCCTAGACCGAGCAATGTACCGACCAGCGCCGCCATGGGCATGAGTTCGAATGCCTGTCCGGGTAACTGGCACAAGGTGAACAGGAAGGCATCCAGCGTGCCGTAGGAGCCATGACCGATGTCACCCTGCTGGCGCAGAAAAACGAACAGCGCGCCAAGCGAGAGCAGCACGGCCATCACTAGCGCCGTGTAAAGCAGCACAGTCTTCGCTAGGTAGCGGTCGAGTAGTGTCATGCGGCCGCCTGCGGTGCTACGGTGCCACGGCGACGCAACCACAACGGCGACTGCCGGTGCAACAACCACAAGGCCAGCAGCACCACCAGCGCGTGCACCCACCAGACGCCGACCCAAGGGCCAATCTTGCCCTTCTCCAACCACACGCGTGCGGCACCGATGAGGTTGCTGTAGATGAAGTACAGCAAGATGGCGTAGCCCATGCGGGAATAGCGCCCTTGCCGCGGCTGTAGCTCCGCCAAAGGCACGGCGAGCAACGCCAACACCAGCGTCATGAGCGGTAGCGACACCCGCCACTGCCATTCCGCAAGATCGCCGGCGTCACCGGATGTCCACAATTGGTGCGTGGTCTTGGCCTCACGGCGGTCGGCGCCCGTATTGCCCACCGTGACGCGCACGGGAATGGCATGCTCAGCGAAACGGATGCGGCGAAATTCCCGGCTGCCGGGCGTACCTTCGTAGCGTTCGCCATCGAACAGACGGATGACGTGCAAGTCCCCGCCGTCAGCCACCTCATGCGTAGCACTGGCGGCTGTCGCCACCTCCACCGCGTCGCCATCACGCCGTTCCACGAAGACGCCCAGCAGACGTCCCTCAGGTGTTACGGACTCAGCGTAGAAAACCGCCTTGCCGCCCGCGAATGAGCGGAACTTCCCCGGCTCCAGTTGCCCGAACTGCGCATTGCGCAGGGCCTCGCGGCTCAATTGCTGCGCACGTGCCGAGGCCGCAGGGGCGAGGTCCAGCGTTAGCCACGCCAACGCCAAGGCCACAACCGTAGCCAGCAGCAGAATGGGCCGGTACAAGGAGGCTGGCCCGCGACCGCAGGCCTTCATCGCGGCCAGTTCGCTCTCGTGGTACAGCCGGCCGACGCCCATCACCACTGCCAGCAACATACCCACCGGGACCAACACAGTGAGGTTCTGTACCGAAGTGAGCGCAATGACGGCCCCGACGATTTCGCGCGGCAACTGGCCGGAGGCCGCCTGACCCAATACCCGCGCCACTTGATTCGAGACGAGAATGACCAACAGCACTCCCGTAACAGCCAGCCACGCTGTGGCGACCTCGCGGAGGACGTAGCGATCGAAGGTTCCGAGACGGATGAAGTACACTTGGGGCCTTTGGCAACAGCTCGCGGCGTGACGCTACACCATCCGCACGCGCAGCCCAAGCCGCTACCGTCCAGAGGTGCTCAAATGGAATTCTACGCAGTGGCGGGTGGCCCGTCTTCGAAGTCCGCAGCCTGCGCCGTGGTAGGCGTCTATGAGGGCGGCGAAATGGCCGCCTCCGGACAGGCCGCCGACGCCCGCCAGAAGGGTCGTATCGCAGCGCTGCTGAAGGCTGGAGACTTCGCCGGACGTGCCGGTGAAAGCTGGCTGCTAGAAGGCGCTCCCCGCACCTTGCTGGTCGGTCTGGGCTCGAGGAAGTCTTGGTCCCGCAAGGGCTATCGCCGCGCTATCACCAATACCGTTCAGGCCCTCGCCAAGACGCAGGTTACCGAAGCCATCGTGCTGTTTGCGCAGGAACCCCTGCCAGACACGGACACCTACTACCGCGCGCGTTTCCTCGCCGAAGGCGCACTCGCTGCGCTTTACCGCGTCAATGACCTCAAGTCCGCCAAGAAGCCGGCACCGGCGAAGCTATCGCGCCTAGGCCTAGCCGTGGCCGAGAAGGGCGACCTCAAGGGAGCCGTGCGCGGCCTCAAGGAAGGCGCCGCCATCGGGGCCGGCGTCGCGCTCACGCGCAATCTCGCCAACCTTCCGGGCAACGTTTGCACGCCGACGCACTTGGCGAACACCGCCAAGGACCTCGCCCGCCGCCATAAGGGCTTGCGCGTGAAGATCCTCGGCGAGGCCGAGGTGCGCAAACTCAAGATGGGCTCGTTCCTGTCCGTAGCGCGTGGCTCGGATGAACCGCTGAAGTTCATCGTCATGGAATACCACGGCGGCCTTTCCGGCGTGGCGCCGGTGGCACTGGTCGGCAAGGGCATCACCTTCGATTCCGGCGGTATCAGCCTGAAGCCCGGCGCTGCCATGGACGAGATGAAGTTTGACATGGGTGGTGCAGCGAGTGTCTTCGGCACGCTGGAAGCACTGGCCTCGATGCGTGCTCCGGTCAATGTAGTGGGCATTGTCGCTGCCTGCGAGAACATGCCCAGCGGTCGCGCCACCAAGCCCGGCGACGTGGTACGTTCCATGCAGGGCCTGACCATCGAAGTGCTGAACACGGACGCAGAAGGCCGCCTTATCCTGTGCGATGCACTCACCTATTCGCGGCGTTTCAAGCCGAAGGTGGTCATCGACATCGCCACGCTCACCGGTGCGTGCGTGGTGGCGCTGGGTGCTCCGTACTCGGGGCTCATGGGCAACGACGAGGAACTCATCCGCGACCTCGACACCGCCGGCCGTCGCGCCGACGACCGTGCCTGGCACTTGCCCTTGGGTGATGAGTACGTGGAGATGCTGCGCAGCAACTTCGCGGACCTCGCCAATATCGGTGGTCGCGATGCTGGAGCACTCACGGCTGGCGCGTTCCTGTCGAAGTTCACCGACGGCCTGAAGTGGGCCCATTTGGACATCGCCGGCACCGCTTGGCTCGGGGGCGCTCAGAAGGGCGCGACCGGACGCCCGGTACCCCTGCTGGTGGACTACCTGCTGCGCCAAGGCTGAACCCAGGGCTGAACCCAGGGCTGAACCTAGGGCTAAACCCCGCTTCCTGCTTTCCGAATTCCCTTGCGAGTCGACATGGACAAGAGTTACCAGCCCCAGGACATCGAGCAGCGTCTCTACGCCAAGTGGGAAGCAGAAGGCTGCTTTCCGCCACGCGCCGAAGACGATGGTCAGCCGCCTTACTGCATCGTCATTCCGCCGCCGAACGTCACCGGCACCTTGCACATGGGGCATGCCTTCAACAATACGGTCATGGACACGCTCGTGCGGTTCCACCGCATGGAAGGCAACGACACGCTGTGGCAACCGGGCACGGACCACGCTGGCATCGCCACGCAAATGGTGGTGGAACGGCAATTGAATGCTGAAGGCAAGACGCGCCATGACCTAGGCCGCGACGCGTTTCTGGAACGTGTATGGACGTGGAAGGGCCAGTCCGGCGGCACCATCAACGGGCAGCTGCGTCGCCTAGGCAGTTCGCTGGACTGGAGTCGCGATCGCTTCACCATGGACGAGGGCCTGTCGAAGGCGGTGACCGAAACCTTCGTACGCCTGCACGACGAGGGGCTCATCTATCGCGGCAAGCGCTTGGTGAACTGGGACCCGGTGCTCCACACCGCCCTCTCGGACCTCGAGGTGCTGTCGCACGAGGAGCAGGGTTCACTGTGGTCCTTGCGCTATCCGCTCGCAGATGACAGCGGCCATCTCGTGGTGGCTACCACCCGTCCGGAAACCATGCTCGGCGACACGGCCGTGGCCGTACACCCTGAGGACGAGCGCTACGCACACTTGGTGGGCAAGCACATCCGTCTGCCACTCACGGGCCGCGACATCCCCATCATTGCGGACGACTACGTCGAACGCGAATTCGGCACCGGCTGCGTCAAGATTACGCCGGCACACGACTTCAACGACTACGAGATGGCGCAGCGCCATGCGCTGCCACTACTCAACATCCTCACCAAGGACGCGCGCCTGACGGACGACGTACCCGAGGCTTACCGTGGCCTCGACCGCTTCGTGGCACGCAAGCGCATCGTGGCGGACCTCGAAGCGCTCGGCTTGCTGGAAGAGGTGAAAGCGCACACCCTCATGGTGCCGCGCGGCGATCGCAGCAACGCCGTCGTGGAGCCCTGGCTCACGGACCAGTGGTACGTACGCATTGCGCCGCTCGCGGAACCGGCCATCAAGGCCGTGGAAGACGGACGCATCCAGTTCGTCCCGGCGAACTGGGACCGCACCTATTACGAATGGATGCGCAACATCAAGGACTGGTGCATTAGCCGCCAGCTGTGGTGGGGCCATCGCATTCCAGCGTGGTACGACGCCGCCGGTAATATCTACGTAGGACGCGACGAAGCCGAAGTCCGTGCAAAGCATTCACTTGCCGCCGACCTCGTCCTCAACCGCGACGAGGACGTGCTCGACACTTGGTTCTCCTCGGCCCTGTGGCCGTTCAGCACTCTGGGCTGGCCGGAGAAGACGCCGGAACTGCGGCGCTTTTACCCCACGGCAGTACTGGTTACCGGCTTCGACATCATCTTCTTCTGGGTCGCCCGCATGATCATGTTCGGGTTGAAGTTCATGGACGATGTGCCATTCCGCACCGTCTATGTCCATGGTCTCATTCGCGACCACGAAGGCCAGAAGATGTCGAAGTCGAAGGGCAATGTGCTCGACCCCATCGACCTCATCGACGGCATTGCCCTCGAAGACCTCGTCGCCAAGCGCACCACCGGCCTCATGCAGCCGCACTTGGCGGCAGCCATCGATAAATCGACGCGGAAGCAGTTCCCCGATGGCCTCGCCGCCTACGGCACCGATGCGCTACGTTTTACGTTCGCTTCGCTCGCCACCTTGTCCCGCGACATTCGCTTCGACGTCGGCCGCATCGAGGGCTATCGCAATTTCTGCAACAAGTTGTGGAACGCGGCGCGCTATGTGCTGATGACCACCGAAGGGCAGGACCTTAGCGCAGAGGGTGCCGAACTGTCGTTGGCAGACCGCTGGATTCGCTCGCGCCTAGCGCATGCCGTCGGCGGCGCACGGGCGGGCCTCAAGGATTATCGTCTCGATGCGCATGCCCAAGCGCTCTACGAGTTCAGTTGGTATGAGTACTGCGACTGGTACTTGGAATTGTCGAAGGCCGTGTTGCAGTCGGACACCGCGACCGAGGCGCAGAAGCGCGGTACGCGCCGTACGCTCGTGGAAGTACTCGAAACCACGCTGCGCGCGTTGCACCCGCTCATGCCGTTTATCACCGAAGAGATTTGGCTGCGCACTGCTCCGGCGCTCGGCATGGAGGCTACCACTATCATGCGGCAGCCCTATCCCGTGGCCGGCGCGCGTGACGAAGCGGCTGAAGCCGAACTCGGCTGGGTGCAACAGGTGGTGCTCGGCTTGCGACGCATTCGCGGCGAGATGGATATTCCACCCAGCAAGCGCTTCGCCGTATGGGTGAAGGACGCTTCGCCCAGCGAACTGGCACGTCTCGCGGCGAACAGCCGTGCCATCGAGCGCCTCGCCAATACGGAGCCTCCGCAAATCGTCGCGCCAGGCGCCACGACGCCGGAATCCGCGGTGGCCTTGGTGGACCAAATGCAATTGCTGGTGCCCATGGCGGGCCTCATCGACGTCGCCGCGGAAATTGGCCGACTGGAGAAGCAGCGCGCCAGAATTGCCACTGAGGTGGCCAAGGCAGAAGCGAAGTTGTCCAAGGAAAGCTTCGTCGCCAACGCACCACCGGCGGTGGTGGCGCAAGAACGGGAGCGTATCGCGAAGTTCGCTCAGGAACTGGCCACCTTCGATACCCAGTTGGCACGCGTGCGCGCGCTGGCTGGAGCATAAACCATGGTGCTGGGCAGCCAGGAAGCAAAAGCCGCCCGGCAAACGCTGCAGCCCGTGCTCGCGGCGCTGGAAGGTATTGTTCTGGGCAAACGCCCACAGCTGGAACTGTCGCTGGCGTGCTTGCTGGCCGGCGGCCACTTGCTGCTGGAAGACCTGCCCGGCGTCGGCAAGACCACGCTGGCGCATAGCTTGTCTCGTGCTCTTGGGCTGGGGTTTCGTCGTCTCCAATTCACCAGCGACTTGCTCCCCGCGGATGTCACCGGTAGCCGGGTATTCGATGCCGCCACGGGCACCTTCGTGTTCCATGCCGGCCCCGTATTCGCGGAAGTGCTGCTGGCGGATGAACTGAACCGCGCCACCCCGCGGGCGCAAAGCGCGTTGCTCGAGGCCATGGAAGAGCGGCAGGTTACCGTCGACGGCGAAACGCACTTACTGCCGGTACCGTTCTTCGTCATTGCCACGCAAAACCCATTGCTACAAGCAGGCACATTCCCACTGCCCGAAAGCCAACTGGACCGTTTTCTCATGCGGCTATCACTGGGCTATCCGTCCGCAGAACATGAGCGCGCGCTGCTCCTTGGCGAGGACCGCCGCGAGTTGGTGGCACGCCTCACACCGTGCTTGTCGCGCGAAGAATTACTGGCAGTCCAAGCAGGCGTGCGCCGTGTCCATGCCTCCCCCGCCCTCCTCGATTACCTGCAGGCGCTAGTCGGTGCAGTACGGCACCACGACTTGCTCGAGGGCGGACTTTCGCCGCGGGCCGTCATGGCCCTGCTGCGTGCCGCGCAGGCGCAGGCTTTGCTGAACGGCAGGCACGGGGTCATCCCGGAAGACCTACAGGCTGTCTTCGTGGCCGTGGTCGCGCACCGCGTGCAGGTGCGCGGCAATACCGGTTCACCGCGTAACGCCACTAGCAGTCTGGCCGTGCTGACAGACCTTCTTGCCAATACTCCTGTGCCCTGAAGGCATCCCACATGTCCCGGTTCCGGCAAGCCATTGCACGCTGGACACTCCGCCGCCAAGGAGCGGACCTCGGCGAGTTCGAACTCCATCGACGTCGCCTTTACATCGTACCCACAGGGCTGGGGCTCACCTACGCCACCATGTTATTGGCCATGCTGGTGGGCGGGCTGAACTACGGCAACAATCTCGCCCTGCTGCTCACCTTCTTGTTGGCCGCCGCGGGCTGGGTCGCCATGCACCAAGCCCATGCCAACTTGCAAGGCATCCTGGGACGCCTGCAAGGAACAGCACACACCACGGCACCCACCGGGCCAGTCGACTTTCATCTCGCCCTGCGCATTCCGGACCACAGACCACGCCCGGACCTCGAAATCGATGGGCCCGCGCGCGCCGGGTTGCCTCAACCACGCGTGGTGTCTCTCGTCCCCGGGCAAACGGTTCACGTTCATTGGACCCATCCCACGACGCCAGGGCTGCTGCGGGTTCGGCTCGCCACCCGTTACCCCCTTGGGTTGTTCCGCGCCTGGACCTGGATCCATCCGCCGCCGCCTAGCCCCGCCCCATTGGCGGCTACTACGCCAAGGCGCGGCGATACCGGTGACATCGAGCAACTTGCAGCCTCGCCGACGGGTGACGGCGATATCGTCAGCCTTCGCGCTTGGCGGCAGGGCGACCTCTGGCAACGCATCGCCTGGCGCGCTTCAGCGCGCCTCGGACGCCGGGTGGTGATGGAACGCGCGTGGCAGGCACCACCCGAGCCAAGCCAACCTATTCAGCAGTTGAGGCCCGCCGAGCTGCTGCAGCCGGCTAACACCGCGCTGGACCCTCGCACCCTAAAGCCGGCCTTGTTGGCACTCGGTACCGCAGGTGCCTTGCTATGGGGCCATGTGCCTTGGCTGGTCAGCGGGTTCCTGGCAGCCTGCCTCCTGTGGCGTTGGCTGGTCACCACCCGTCACTGGCCGTTGCCGCCCCGCTGGCTGAAGCTGTGGTTGGCTTTGGTGGCAGCCATGGGCGTGTTGCTCGCCTTCCGCACCTGGAACGGTTTGGCCGCCGGTAGCGCCTTGCTGGTCACCATGGCAGCCCTGAAACTGACAGAAACCCGCGATCGGCGCGACCTCGGCGTACTGTTTTTCCTGGCGGCGTTTATCACGTACTCCGCCGTCCTGACCAGCGGTGCACCGACCACCGCCCTGCTGGCGCTCGGCACCTTATGGTTGGCGTTGGCGGCCCTGGTGGCATGCGTCCGCCCCCCCGGCAGTGCCGGCGAACTGCCACTCCTGCGACAGACCGGCAGAACCTTGCTCTACGGCCTGCCCATCACGGCGCTGCTGTTCCTGTTCGTTCCGCGAATCGAAGGTCATTTTTGGTCACTGCCGGCGGATGGCCGTGCGCTAAGCGGTCTGGGCGACGAGATGCGTCCCGGCGACATCAGCGAACTGTCCCTGTCCGACGACCCCGTGATGCGCGTGTTCTTCATCGGCAAACTGCCGCCGCGGTCGCAGCGTTATTGGCGCGGGCCGGTGCTGCATGACTTTGACGGCGGCACGTGGCGTGCGGCACGCGGCACGCCCTACCCGAAGTTGGCAACACAACCCCAGGGCCCGGCCATCTCCTACCGGGTGTTGCTGGAAGCCACGCAGCACCGCTACCTGCCCCTGCTGGAACGTGGGCTCAGTTGGGATCTGCCGCAGGCCAGCCAAGGCTGGGACCTAACGCTGCAAGCAGCGCAACCAGTGACTTCGCTACTCGCTTATGCAGCCACGAGCGACCCCGCCGCCGTCATTGCGGGGGAACTGCCGTTGTCGCTACACCGCCGCGCACTACAGTGGCCAGCAGGAACGAACCCGCAAACCTTGGCTTGGGCTGTACAACTCCGCTCCACTTATCGCGACGACCGCGAACTCGTGCAAGCCGTGCTGCAGTACTTCAGCGAACCGCCGTTCACCTACACGCTCACCCCGCCGCAACTCGACAACACCAACGCCGTAGACGAATTCCTGTTCCGAACGAAGCAAGGTTTTTGCGGCCATTACGCCTCGGCTCTGGCGGCAGTGGCCCGTGCCGCCGGCATTCCAGCGCGCGTGGTCACGGGCTACCAGGGAGGCGAATGGAACCGCATCGGCAAATACCTGCTGGTGCGGCAAGCCGACGCACACGCTTGGGTGGAAGTCTGGCTGCGTGGGCAAGGGTGGGTACGCATCGACCCCACTGCTGCGGTGGCTCCTGAACGCGTGGAACAAGGTCTGGACAGTGCGCTGGACGCCGATGAACCCGTCCCCGGCCGATGGTCGTCGCGTTGGCGGTGGCTTGGCGAGGCGCGCGCCTTGGTGGATGCAGCTCGCACCGCTTGGCAGCAGCAGTTTTTGCAATTCGATCGAGCCGCCCAGGAACAACTGGCGGCGAAATTAGGATTCGGCGAGGACGGCCTTGGCAGCGTCGTCCGTGCGCTCGTCGCGCTACTTGGCGTGGCAGGAGCAGTGCTGTTCGTGATGGTAGTGCGCACCGGTAACTGGCGGCGCCCTTCGCGATGGGAACGAGAATGGCGCCGCGCCTGCCAGCGCGCAGCCAAAGCAGGCCTGCCACGCGCTGTGGGCGAAGGTGAACAGAGCTATGCCGAGCGCGTGGCCATGGCGCACCCGCCACTCGCCACCGAGTTACGGGCAGCAGCGCAAGCTTATACCGCTTGGCGCTACCTACCGAAGGAGTGAAACAGCCCTAGCACCAGAGGCTGCGCAATCAGCCCTTGCGCCACGCACTGGGCGCCACGCCGTAGTGAGCACGGAAGCAGCGCGAAAAGTATCCGCTGTCATTGAAGCCGCACTCGTGAGCGATTTCCGTGACTGCCCGGCCCGCGTGCACGGACAGCAAGGAGGCTGCCTTTTCTAGACGGCACTGGGTGATGTACATCGAGGGCGTCAGCCCCACCTCGGCAAAAGCATTCTGAACGGAGCGCGGCGACACACCAGCCTCGCGCGCTAGGCGATGAGTCCCAAGGTCCGCATCTTCCAAGCGCGCCTGCACCAAGGCTTTCAAACGATGTACCAACGGTTTGGTGACCGCCATAGCCGGCCCACGACGTCCATTACGGACCGCGGCACCGAGCAGTGAATAGAACACAGCCTCAGCATCTTCGAGCCACTCATCGCTGACATCTGCCGCGAAGCCACTGTGCCACAAGGACAGCAGATAGGAGTGCAGCGTCTGCACGGCACTGGACGTCCCCGGCAGACGCTGTCCCAGCGCCTCACGAATATCGGGGTAACGCTCTTCCAGCGGCGCAATGGGCATTTCGACCGAAAGCATGTCCGTGCGGGCGAGCACGTCGAGCCGGTAATGTTCGGCCGGGGTATTCAGCACCAAGTCGCCGGCGCACAGCTGCGCAGTTTGGCTTCCCTGAAGGATACGGGACGTACCGCGGTGCTGAAGATGAAGCACGACGTGGGTCGGTTCACGACCCTGCGGGTCGCCATAGCGATCGACCACGGCGATGGGACAACGCGGACGAAGCAATGACAAGCTGCCGACGCGCCACCACCACATTTCGGCGTCGAACAACGGGTCTGCAGAACGCACCTGCGTACCGCTGAAAATGCGGTTGGAGATAAGGTTCCAGAACTGCAAACGTTCGTGCGGACGAACCGACGCGGTACAGTAAGTTTCAACAGCTTGCATATCCCCCCCGGGTGTCTACCTTAGCCCGCGTCGCGGGGTACCCGCGCCAGCAAAGCCGCGCCGATGACAAAGAGGACGGCAATGGACAGGATGGACAGGCGCGGGTCACGCGTCAGTAACGCGGTGACCCCCGCCAGCAGGGGCCCAAGTACCGAGGCAAACTTGCCCATCATGTTGTAGAACCCAAAGTATTCCCCCGCCCGCCCAGGCGGCACCAGACGCCCGAAGTAACTGCGCGAGAGGCTCTGAATACCCCCCTGCACCAGCCCAATGACCACCGCGAGCACGTAAAAGTCGTTTTCGGTACGGAGGAACGACGCGGCAACGGTCGCTCCAGTGTAAACGGCGATGGCGATGAAAATACCGGTCCGCGGGCCCCACTTGCGTCCCAGAGCGCCAAACGCGAGTGCGGCCGGGAACCCCACGAACTGGGTCAGCAGCAAGGCCTTCAGCAAGGCGTCCGATGGCAGGCCAATCGACAACCCATAGTCCACCGCCATCTTGATGACGGTATTGACGCCGTCGATGTAGAACCAGTACGCCAGCAGAAAAGCCAACAAAGTACGATGGGAGCGCAGCCCGGAAAGTGTTCCGCGCAACTCTGTGACCCCTTCCACCATGGCACGCCAAACCGTCGGACGGACGGACGGCCGCACTTCACGCACGAACAGCATGGCCGGCACGGTAAACAGCACCCACCAGACACCCACAGTGAGAAATGACAGTCGGACACCCTCGGCCGCGTCTTTCAACCCGAACCAAGCAGGCTGCGTCACCATAAGCACGTTAGCGATAAACAGCACACCACCGCCGAGATAACCCATGGCGTAGCCATAGGCCGAAACGAAATCGTATTCCGCCGGCTCCGCCACATCCGTCAGCAAGCTGTCGGAGAACTGGCTGTTCCACCAGAAGCCCAGCGAGCCAAGCACATACAAGGCCGAGGCCAGTTCCCACTGTCCCTGTCCCGCCCAATAAAGGCCGCAACTCATGGTGGCCCCGAGGAAGGTGGCGAGCATGAGCAAGAACATGCGTCGTCCCGCACGGTCGGCCACCGCCCCTAGCAAGGGCGCGCCCAAGGCGATAAAGGCCGAAGCAATCGTGTTGGCGATACCGAGCCTGAAGGTGCTTTCCGTCACCTCCACCCCAACACTCCAGTATTGCTTAAAGAACACCGGAAAGAACCCGGCCATCACGGTCGTGGCAAACGCCGAATTGGCCCAGTCCACGAGGGCCCAGGACCAGACTGGCCGGCGCAGCAGCACGGCCCGGCGTTCGCTAGCGGTCTTCATGCAGCAAGATGCTCCCGTGTTTCGCGGAACCCGACATCGGGCCAGCGCTCCTGCGTCAGCGACAGATTCACGCGCGTAGGTGCAAGGTAGACCAGTTCACCGGCGTGGTCTATGGAAAGATGCTCGTAGGCGCGCTCGCGGAACTCGGCTGCCTTCTTGTCGTCCGCGCACCGCACCCAGCGAGCCGTGGCTACGCTGATCGGCTCGAACACGCATTGCACACCGTATTCGTCCGCGAGGCGGAACGCCACCACGTCGAACTGCAGTTGACCGACCGCCCCTAGAATAAGGTCGTTGTTGCGCAGCGGCTTGAACAACTGCGTAGCACCCTCTTCGCACAACTGCGCCAAGCCCTTCTGCAGGGCTTTCATGCGCAAGGGGTCCTTGAGCACGGCGCGGCGGAAAATCTCCGGCGCAAAATTCGGGATGCCCGTGAAGGACAGCTTCTCACCCTCAGTGAAGGTGTCACCAATGCCGATGGTGCCGTGGTTGTGCAGACCGATGATGTCGCCGGCCCAGGCTTCGTCGGCGGCCTGACGGTCGGAGGCCATGAAGGTCAAGGCATCGGCCACGCGCACTTCCTTGCCTAGACGCACGTTATAAAGCTTCATGCCCTTGACGTAGCGGCCGCTGCACAGCCGCATGAAGGCAATGCGGTCCCGATGGGAAGGATCCATATTGGCCTGGATCTTGAACACGAAGCCAGTCAACTTGGCTTCCTCGGGCTGCACTTCGCGCGTGGTCGTACCACGCGGCCGCGGCCCAGGCGCTTCCTTGACGAAAGTCTTCAGCAGCTCTTCCACGCCGAAATTGCTGATGGCACTGCCGAAGAAGACAGGCGTCAGCTTGGCAGCCAGATACTCCGCCGCATCGAACGTCGGCGTGGCACCACGCACCAGTTCCACTTCGTCACGGAACTCCGCCGCCTCGTCGCCCAGGAAAGCCTCGGCCTCCGGCGAACTGATTCCTTCAATGATGAGATTGGTACCCGCACGTCCCTTCTCCGCTGCCTCATAGGCATAGATGCGGTCTTCGAGCAGGTGGTAGATGCCCTTCAGCCGCCGACCCATACCAATCGGCCACGTGACGGGCGAACAGCGCAAACGGAGTACCGCTTCCACTTCATCCATCAACTCGATGGGTGCGCGGCCTTCCCGGTCGAGTTTGTTGATGAAAGTCATGATGGGCGTATCGCGCAGGCGGCACACGTCCATCAGCTTCACGGTGCGCTCTTCCACGCCCTTGGCGCAGTCAATGACCATGAGTGCACTGTCCACAGCCGTCAGCGTGCGGTAGGTATCTTCACTGAAATCTTCGTGACCCGGTGTGTCCAGCAGGTTGACGATCGTGTCCTGATAGGGGAACTGCATCACCGAAGAGGTAACAGAGATGCCGCGCTGCTGTTCGAGAGCCATCCAGTCGGAGGTCGCGTGTCGCGCCGCCTTGCGCCCTTTCACCGTGCCGGCCATTTGGATGGCGCCTCCGAACAGCAATAGCTTCTCGGTAAGGGTGGTCTTGCCGGCGTCGGGGTGCGAGACGATGGCGAAGGTGCGGCGGGGAAGGCTCATGGCAAAGGATCCGGAAAACAAAGGACTGCGAAGCGCCCGCCACAGCCGAGAGGCCGGCAAGCGCGCGAATCATGCGCCGTCAGCCGGCGGGATGCCACCGGCAAGCGCCCAAGCGCGAAGCGCCGCTAAGGTTCGCCGGGCAAAGGTGCCGCCAAAGCGACCGCAGGTGTCGGCCAACCGCCTAGCGCCAAACGGTACACCAGCGCATCCTCACGGCCGTTCACGGCTTGGTAATAGCCACGGCGCAACCCGACCTGCTCGAAGCCAGTGGACTCGTAGAGGCGTACGGCGTGGGGGTTCGATGGCCTTACCTCGAGGAATACCGCCTCACAGCCGGCACCGCGGGCACGGTGCAGCAGCCAGTAGAGGAGCTGCCGTCCGGCACCACAGCCACGCAGCGACGCGTCAACGCAAATATTGAGCACGTGCGCCTCGCCCGCGCCCATGGACAGAATGGCGTAGCCACACAGCCCATCACGGTCCTCGAGGACCCGGCAGGTGTAACCCACGCGCAGACAATCGCGAAAGATGGGGTCGCTCCACGGGAACGGATAGCTCTCGTTCTCGATGGCAATGACCGCGGGCACGTCGCTTTCGCGCATACGCCTTTGGCGCAAGCTGGCCGGGGCCAACGGACGCACCGGCGCGCGCCCACTGTCGGTTGGGTTCGCCGCCACCTCAGCCCTCCCGCTCCGCCGGAAGCGGCGGCACCTGCGCCATGGCCAACTGCAGGTCTTCCCACGCTTTGCGCTTGTCCTGCGGCGCCCGCAACAAGTAGGTAGGGTGATAAGTCACCACCACCGGCACCGCCGGCGACTGCAGATGGTGCACCTGCCCGCGCAGCTTCGCCAAGGGCAGGTCTGTGCCGAGCAGGTACTGCGCTGGAGCCCGCCCTAGGCAGATAACGAGTTCGGGCTGCACTAGGGCCATCTGGTTCAGCAAGTACGGCAAGCACTCGGCTACTTCGGCAGCCTCCGGCTCGCGGTTATCCTCGGGGCGACATTTCAGCACGTTGGTCAGGAAGACGTCATCGCGCTGCACGCCGCAGGCGCGCAGCATGGCAGTCAGCAACTCGCCAGCCTTGCCAGCACAAGGGTCGCCGTCGCGGTCCTCGTCGACACCTGGGGCTTCGCCAATCACCATCCAGCGGGCGCGCCGAGCGCCCATGCCGAAAACCGCTTGGGTGCGCCCGACACACATGCCGCAGCGCTCGCAGCCGGCCACGGCCGCGGCGAGCGGTTCCCAAGCGAGTTGCCCCGCCGGATGCGGCGAGCGCTTAGGGACCTGCGCCAGTGGTTTGGGTGCGCTCGGGACAGCAGCAGGAGTAGCGGCAGGGGCGCGGACCGCTGCCGGAGCAGGAACCTCGACTGGCACCTGAACCGCTGTCGGACTAGCCGCAACAGCTGTGGTTTCAGCAGCGACGGGCGCCAGCGCCGCTTCGCTTGGCGCACCGCGAAGAGCCAATACCTCGAGCCCCATGGCCTCGAGGTAAGCGAGGCGGCGGGCCTCCACGGCTCAGGCCTCGCCCGTCTCGCGCCGGCGCCGGAACAGCTTCCGGAATACCCACAGCAATGGGGCAGACAACGCGAAGGTGCCGCTGAAGGCCAACAACACCACCGGCGGATTCGTCGCCACCGCAATGAAGAATAGCGGCACGAACAGCAGCGAAGCGAACTTCACGCGCCGGTTGGCGCCGTTTTCGCCGCTCTTGCCCTTGAAACTGGGATAGGCGAACTGGCTGACCATGAGCGACCCGGCCAGGGCCGTGACCCCGAAGCCCAGCGCGAGCCCGGCCAGCCCCGCCTGTCCGCCCAAGTCGTAAGTGTCGGCGGTCCAGATGAAACTGGCCACCAGCCCAGCGGCTGCCGGCGACGGAAGTCCTTCGAAGTAGCGCTTGTCTACCAACGAGGTACGCGTGTTGAACCGCGCCAAGCGCAGTGCTGCCGCTACCGCATAGAAGAACGCCGCAAGCCAACCGAACCGCGCCCAGGCAGACCCGTAGTCCGCGATGCCGGCAATGCCCCACTGGTAGCAGATGAGCGCAGGCGCAACACCAAACGACACCATGTCGGAGAGACTGTCGTATTCCTTACCAAAGGCACTCTCGGTCTTGGTCCAGCGCGCTACACGGCCATCGAGGCCGTCGAACACGCCGGCGAGGAACAGCGACAGCGCGGCCCGTTCGAACTCGCCATTGACGGCGGCGACGATGCCGTAAAAACCACCGAACAGCGCCGCGGTGGTGAACAGGTTGGGCAGCAGGTAGATGGCGCGCCTGGGGCGGAGAGGCTCTTCAGCTGGCATGCTCGGTCCCGGGGGAAGTTGGAAAGGCAGGGGAATGATACTGCACCTCGGCTAAACTGGCCGGATTCTGGTCTGCTGCCGAGATTCCTGCCCATGCGCCTTTCCGCCTACCCCGTTACCAACCTCAAGGAAGTGCCCGCCGAAGCGGAGGTCATTTCCCACCAACTCATGCTTCGCGCCGGGCTCATCCGCCGCCTCGCCGCGGGCCAGTACACCTGGCTGCCGATGGGCCTGAAGGTGCTGCGGAAGGTGGAAAACATCATCCGGGAAGAAATGGATCGCGCTGGCGCTTTGGAGGTGCTGATGCCGACCACGCAGCCCGCCGAACTGTGGCAGGAAAGTGGCCGCTGGGGGCAGTTTGGCCCGGAACTGCTGCGCTTCAAGGACCGCCATCAGCGTGAATTCGTCTACGGCCCCACCCACGAGGAAGTGGTCACGGACCTGGCTCGCCGCGAACTGCGCAGCTACAAGCAGTTGCCAGTGAATTTCTATCAAATCCAGCTGAAGTTCCGCGACGAGGTGCGCCCGCGCTTCGGTGTCATGCGTGCCCGCGAGTTCCTGATGAAGGATGCCTACAGCTTCCACTTGGACGAAGCCTGCCTGCAGCGCGGTTACGACGCCATGTACCACGCCTATAACGCCATCTTCACCCGTATGCGCCTGAACTTCCGCGCCGTGCAAGCGGATACGGGCAGCATTGGTGGCACGGGCTCGCAGGAGTTCCACGTGCTCGCCGATTCAGGTGAAGACGCCATCGCTTTCTCCGACGGCGACGCTTATGCCGCGAACGTCGAGAAAGCCGAGGCCATTGCGCCGGCCATGCCACGTGCAGCAGCCGCCAAGCCAATTGCCGAAGTGGAAACGCCTCGCACGAAGACCATCGAGACCCTCACCGCCTTCTTGAACTGTGGCGCCCATCAAGTGCTGAAGACGCTGGTAGTGGATGCCGACGACGGCGGCCTCGTCGCGCTGTGCCTCCGTGGCGACCATGAACTAAACGCCATCAAGGCGCAGAAGCTCGCCGGCGTAGCCAACCCGCTGCACCTCGCGGCTCCAGAGCGCATCGTCGAGGTCATCGGTTGTGAACCGGGCTTCATCGGCCCCGTGGGCCTCGCGGCGAAGGGTGTTCGCATCTACGCGGACCACTCGGCGCTCGCGCTGGCGGATTTCGTCTGTGGTGCCAACCGCAAGGACTACCATCTCGCTGGCGTGAACTGGAGCCGTGACCTGCCGGAACCCACTGCCGCCGACTTGCGCAATGTGGTCGACGGCGACCCCAGCCCCACCGGTACCGGCGTGCTGCGAATCGCGCGTGGCATCGAAGTGGGCCACATTTTTCAACTCGGCCAGAAGTACAGTGCGGCCATGAAGGCCACCGTACTCGACGCCGAAGGCAAGGATGCCATCCCCTTCATGGGCTGCTACGGCATTGGTGTCACGCGCGTTGTGGCGGCAGCCATCGAACAGAACCATGACGAGCGCGGAATTATCTGGCCGGATCCCATCGCCCCTTACCAGGTGGTGGTAGTGCCCCTGGCAGCCGCCAAGAGCCCGCGCGTGAAGGAAGTGGCCGACAAACTCTACGCCGACCTGCAAGCGGCTGGCGTCGACGTGTTGCTCGACGACCGCGACGCGCGCCCGGGCGTGAAATTCGCCGACGCCGAGTTGTGGGGCATTCCGCATCGCGTGGTGGTGGCAGAGCGCGGACTGGAAGCGGGCACGCTGGAATACCGCCATCGTCGCGCCGCAGACAACGAGGCCATTCCGCAGGAAGGCGCACTCGCCTTCCTGCGCGAGCGTCTCGGCCGCTAATGCCCCCAAGCGAGCGTCCACAGTTGCGTCCGCACAGGCGCCGGTACTGGAGCGCTTTGCTAGGCACAGTGCTGCTGAGTTTGGCAGCGCCAGGCATTCTGGGTCTTGGCGGCAGCGCGCAGGCAGCGGGCGCGCAACAGGAAGCGGCCTTGGGCCCCATCCTGCGGGCAGCCATCCGTGACACCGGCTGCGACGAACACGCCGACCGCTTCGACGAGGAAGTGTTCGTGCGCTTGCACGACCGACAACTGGCGCGCTTTGAACGGGACCCCCGCCAGCGTCTGCAACTACTGACGCATGCCTACTGCCAGGCCGAGCGCGTCACTCGCAAGTACCGCGTCGAGAAGCGCTTCGCACTGAAGATGCCGCCAGAGCTACTGCTCGCCGTCATGGATGTGGAAAGCCGCTTCAATCGCTATGCCGTCTCTTCCGCCGGTGCCGTTGGCCTCATGCAAGTGATGCCCTTCTGGCCGCGCGAACTGAAAGTGGAAAACCGTTTGTTCGGCGATACGGATTTCAACATTCGGCTGGGGGCCGAAATTCTCGGCTACTACTTGTACGTGGAACGTAACGACTACGTGCGCGCACTGGCACGTTACAACGGCAGCTTGGGCCGCCGCACTTACCCCGATTTGGTATTGGGTAGGCTGCAAGCGCGTTGGCGCGGCTAAACCCCAACACGCAGCCGATTGACCGCACCCTCAGTGGGGCGAGGAAGGCGTGGCAGGAGACGACGGTGGCAGCAACGGGGCCGACAACTGCGCCAGACCGGTTGTTACAAGCCAAGCGCCGCAGGAATGCTGCCAGCGATTCATGCCATCATTAGCAACGCTGTGAAATCGCGGCAAGACTGAAACGTCGAGGAAGCAAGCCGTGTCTGAAATTCTGGTGTTGTATTACTCGCGCCACGGCGCAACCGCATCGCTAGCGCGACAGGTTTGCCGCGGCATCGAATCGATCCCGGGGATGTCGGCCCGTTTGCGCACCGTGCCACCAGTAGTCACGGCCATCAGTGAACCGCAGCCTGCAGTCCCCGCAGATGGTCCACCGTACGCGCTCCCTGAAGATTTCGCCGAATGTAGCGGCCTCGTCATGGGCAGCCCCACCCGTTTCGGCAACATGGCGGCTCCCTTGAAGCATTTTCTGGACAGCACCAGCGCGCAGTGGCTGGCGGGTGCCCTGGTGGGCAAGCCCGCCGCCGTGTTCACCAGTTCGCAAACGAGCCATGGCGGGCAAGAAAGCACTCTGCTGACCATGTTGCTGCCCCTTCTCCACCACGGCGCCGTCATCTTGGGAGTGCCCTTCACGGAGCCGGCCATCCACTACACGGCCACCGGTGGTGGCCCGTACGGCGCTTCGCATGTCAGCGAACTGGCAAGTAGCCCCGGCATGCTTTCTGCCAATGAACAAACCATCGCCCGCGCGCTCGGGGCCCGCGTCGCCGACGTGGCACGGCGCCTCGGGGAACCGTCATGATGCAACATGCGCTCACCAGCCCAGCGCGTCGCGCCCTGCTGACCTGCTGGTTGCTGTTGCTCGTACTGCTCGTTGGCTGGCATGCCAGCCGTCTGCAGCCCACCGGCGCTTGGGTGGCTATTGTGCTGACAACCGGCCCATGGCTGGCCTTGATGCCGAGCGTGTGGCGACAGCACCGGCAAGCCCATGTCTTGGCGGCAGTACTGGCTACTCCCACCATGGGCTATGCGCTGATGGAAGTCCTGACGAACCGGGGGGCTCATGCCTGGGCGTCAGCGACCTTGTTCGCGGCTTTCGGGGTATTCGTGTTCGCGGGAGCATGGCTGCGCTTCAGCCGCCCCCGATCACTTCCCTGACAAACGGCACGGTCAAAGCCCGTTGCGCTGCCAGCGCAGCCGCATCTAGGCGCTCCATCAGCACCGTCAGTTGGTGCGTGTCGCGTCGCACTCGACGCAGCAAAAAGGCTGCCACGCCCGGGCCCAGTTCCAAACCGCGCTGGACGGCCATGACCCGCAACACCTCAGGCAACTCGGTGTCGTCGGGCGCCTGCAGTTGCATGACGAGGCTACTGGCAAAGCGAGAAGCCAAGTCCGGCAAGCGAATACCAACCCCCGCCGGCGGCTGGCGTGCCGCCAGCAACACGCACGCGCCTCGTTCCAGCAAGCCGTTCCACAAGTGGAACAGCGCCGTTTCCATGGCGGTGTTGCCAGCCACGGCATCTAGTTCGTCCAAGGCCAGCAAACCAAAGTTCTCGAGGCCAGCGAGCATGGAAGCCTGCAGTCCGGGCAACGCTAGCGGCAAGTAGGCGGCGGCCCCGTTCGCCTCGTCCCAAGCCGCCAATGCAGACTGCAACAGGTGTGTCTTGCCACTACCGGCTGCGCCCCACAACCACAACGGAGCGCCGGCGCCTGCACTCACCACATGCTTCACTGCTGCCAGCGCTGCGACATTACGGCCCGGCGCGTAGGAAGTGAACACGGCCGTGGCGCGCAACTGCACGCCGAGTGGCAACTGTTGCATGGTCAGTCTGCCGCCAGCGATTGGTGGCCACGTCGCGCAACTCGAGCTTTAGCGGCGTAGCGAAGTACGTAATCCAGCCCGCTCACCACGGTGGTGACGAACGCCAGTGCCCCGAGCGCGGCCAGACTACAGGCCAACCAGCCACCGCTCCCCACTGGCAGCCGAGTCCCGGCGGCGCCAAGTAGGGCTTCGCTCCCGACCGCACCCAAAACAAATGCCACCTGCAGAAACGTGTTCACCTTGCTGATCACGGTGGGTTGACCTTGCGGGTCGCCATAGAGCCAGAGGTAAGTGAGGCCACCCGCTGTGATGATGAGATCACGCGCGACCACCGTGGCGGCCAGCCAGACGGGGGCCTTCCCGAGCAGGGCTACCACCACGAACACCGTGACCAGCAACAGTTTGTCGGCCAGTGGATCGAGACGCTTGCCCAACTCCGTCTGCCACGAGAAGCGCTTGGCGAGGTAACCGTCGAGTACGTCGGTGAGAGCCGCGAAGGCAAACACCAGCAGCGCTAGCGACAGACGCCCCTGCAGCAACAGCACGGCAATGGGCCCGATGAGGATAATCCGGAGCACACACAACGCGTTTGGAAGGTGACGCCACATACCCGCTTGCCCCGCCGCCGCGCCTACTTCTGCAACTTCAGCCGCAGGCTGCCGTCGCCAGCAGCAGTGCCTGCGGCGTCCGCTACCAACCGGCCGGCCGGCGCCAACACGCGCAACAGTCCACCGGCATCCCCGCGCAACCGGACGCGCAAGCGCACCACATTCCCCGCCACGCTGGTGACTCCCAGTTCACGCACGGTCGGTAGCCCTTCGATGGCGTTTAACACCGCCGCATAGTCCGCGAGGCTATCGACGCCACTGACCACCAAAACCAACTGCGCCAAGGCTGCGCCAGGAGCACTGGCATCACGTGCGGCCAGCGCATCGGCAAAGCCTTGCAGCGCGATGGCAGCATCACCACGCCCACTGCCAACCAAGCCGTCCGTCGCCCAAGACCACTGCGGGGCGCTACCGGCCACCGCACTGGTCCGCAGCCAAAACACCGCCTGCGCCTTCTGCTCGCGAGCAAAGGCCAGCAAGAAATCCACAGGGCCACTCTGGGCCAAATCCATCAGGACCGGCGCGGACTCCACTGCCGGCCAGGCCAATACCAGCCCCCGCGCCTGAGCGACCCGCTCCAGCGCCCGGCGCTCATCACCGGTAATTGCGCCAGTCACCAAGGTTCGCGCCACTCCCCCAGGGCCCGCCCGCTCCACCATCACGGCGGCAAACACCACGGGTCGGTCTGCTGGCCACAAGGGCTGTCCCGCGGCAACGAGCGCCGCTTCCACCGCTTGGGCATCGAAGCCGACGGCCACTTGCCCAGAACCTGCCGGGCGCCATGTCTGCACGAACCGGTTAGCGTCGGCATATAACGTCGCGAGGGTGGGGTCCGCAGCTGCAGCCGGGCGCCCAGTGACGCGAACCGCCACCTGCCGGAGCGCCTCCGGATAGACCATCGCCAAGCCCTTGGGGCTGCGGTCGGTGGCCGGCACCGTGCCTTCGTAAAGCCCCGGAACAGGGGCAGCCTGGGCCAATGGCAAGGCGCCGGCGAGCAACCCCAGCACCAACGCAGCACCAATGATGCGACGGAACCGGCTGCCTAACACCCAACCTCCACCAGCCCCTGGAGGGAAAAGGAACGAGACACGATGGGCGATGGGCGAGGTGCGAGCGGTCATGCAGTGTAAAATACCATTTTCGACCACCACACCCGCAGAGTCCCATGGCCATCACCTACCGCGACGCCGGCGTCGATATCGACGCGGGCGATGAACTCGTCGAGCGCATCAAGCCCCATGTCCGCCGGACGCTCCGCCCAGAAGTCCTGGGCGGCCTCGGTGGCTTCGGCGCGCTGGTAGAAGTCCCGGTGGACCGTTACCGTCGCCCGGTGCTGGTTTCCGGCACGGACGGTGTGGGCACCAAACTGCGCCTTGCCATCGATACCGGTCGTCACGACACCGTCGGCATCGATCTCGTCGCCATGTGTGTCAACGACATCGTGGTGCAGGGAGCAGAACCGCTCTACTTCCTCGACTACTACGCCACCGGCAAGTTGGAAGTAGCCGTCGCCGAACGGGTCGTCGCGGGTATCGTGGAAGGCTGCTTGCAAGCGGGCTGCGCCTTGGTCGGTGGCGAGACCGCCGAAATGCCCGGCATGTACCACGCCGGCGACTACGATCTCGCTGGCTTCACCGTAGGCGTGGTAGAGAAGGATCTCATCATCGACGGCAGCAAGACACGCGCCGGCGACGTGGTCATCGGCCTGCCCTCTTCCGGGCCTCACTCGAACGGCTATTCGCTCATCCGCCGCCTTATCGCGCACACGGGCGCCGATGCCAGCACGCAAGTGGAAGGCATGGCGCTGTTCGACCGTCTGATGGCCCCCACTCGCATCTACGTGAAGCCCTTGCTGCAACTCCTCAAGGAGTTCGACGTGCATGGTCTAGCCCATGTCACCGGTGGTGGCATCACCGACAACCTGCCGCGTGTCATCCCGGAAGGCCTCGGCATCGTGCTAGAAAAGCGCGCACTGGAACTGCCGCCCGTGTTCCGTTGGCT
>CAIOHZ010000299.1 GCA_903858165.1 uncultured Pseudomonadota bacterium | reverse complement strand
GCTCCGGGAAGTAGAGCAGCACCGCGCAACCGGTGGCGCGGGCGAGTGTGGTGATGCCCGGGTTGCAGAGCGCAGGTACACCGAAGAAGGGCACACGCAGATGCCCCGGGCCGGCATAGACCTGGTCGGGTGCGTAAAGCACGACGCGATTGCGCTTTAGCGAACGCAGCACTTCCACCAGCCCCTCGCTCGGCACGAGTCGCGTGGCGGGTGAGGCTTGTCGCAGGCGCTGGCGCAGGGAAAATGCCTGGATGAGTGGGCTCGAGGAGCGTTTGTACATCAGGTCCGCGTCCAGCCCGGCGCGTCCCAGTGCCGCTGCCGCCATTTCGTTCGTAGTGAAATGCGCGGTCACCAGCAGGACGCCTTTGCCGCGTTGCAAGGCGGCGTCCAGATGTTCGCGACCCGCGAGCACGGGGCTCTGCGCGAGGCGTCCGTTTGGGCGAAACCACAGCGCCGCCGTTTCGAACAGGCTTTGCAGCAGCGAGGCGAAGTGCGCGCGCGCCAAACGCCGTTGTTCCGCCGCTGCGAGTTCCGGCAGGCAGAGCCGCAAGTTCACCGCCGTGGTGCGCCGGTCGCGCCGGGCCAGCAGCCATCCCAGGGTGCCCAGCGCTTGCGCCAAGCGGCGTTGCCACGCCCACGGGACCCAAGCGAAGACGCCCATGAGGCCGATGGCCAACCACACTGGCCAATGCCGCGGGCCCAGAAACTGCCGCAAAGGCGGCATGGGAACGCCGCAGGCGCGTTCGTTCAGCGTTGCGGTGGTGGTCGGGAGGGGCGTGGGTTCTTTGGCGTTCATCAGGGCTGCAAGCATAGACGAGGTGCGGGCCGACGTAGCCGTTGGCGGCATTCTCGGTAACAACTAGGCGATACTGGCAGGGTGAACCGGTTCCTTTACACCTTGCTGCTGCGCCTGCTGGCGCCCGCCGTGCTGTTGCATCAGGCGTGGCGGAGTTGGCGCGAGCCCACTTACCGCGGCCGCTGGCGGGAGCGCTGGGGTTACGGGGCGCCGGTGGTGTCTTCGTTTGCCGGCCCCACCGTGTGGTTGCACGCGGTGTCGGTGGGTGAGGTGCAGGCGGCGGTGCCGTTGGTACGTGCCTTGCTGCAGCAGTCGCCGGCGCGGCGTTTGGTGATGACCACCACCACCGGTACCGGTGCGGCGCGCGTCGCGGCCTTGTTCGGCGCGGCGGTTGAACACCGTTTTCTGCCACTCGATTATCCCGGAGCAGTGGCACGTTTCCTCGACCGCGTGCAGCCAGCACGGGCCGTGGTTTTGGAAACGGAGATCTGGCCGAACCTTTACGCTGAGTGTTTGTGCCGCGGTATCCCGCTGACACTCGCCAGTGCGCGTCTGTCGGTGCGCACTATGGCTACCTATCGACGTCTACGTCGGTGGTTTGCCCCGGCACTGGGCAGTGGCGGGGTCACGGTGCTTGCCCAGAGCGCTGCCGACGCCGCGCGCTATCTGGAGCTGGGCGCTTTGCCGGCACAGTGTCGCGCAGTGGGTAACCTCAAATTTGAATTGGAAATCTCTACGGCAACTCGCGCCGTGGGCCGTGCTTGGCAGGAACAGTGGGCGGGTGCGGCGGCGCGCTTTATCTGGGTGGCAGGCAGTACCCACGAAGGCGAAGAACAGATTTTGTTGGCGGCGCATAGTCTGCTGCGTCAGACCGTGCCTGATGCTTTGCTGGTGCTGGTGCCACGGCACCCGCAGCGGTTCGCGGCGGCGGCGGTGAATATTCAGGCGGCGGGTTTGCCGTTCGTCGCGCGCAGTGAAGCTGGGCATGTGGCTGCGAGTACGGCCGTCTTGCTGGGTGACACGCTGGGAGAATTGCTGGCGCTTTATGCGGCAGCTGATGCCGCTTTCGTTGGCGGTAGCTTGGTGCCGGTGGGCGGCCACAATCTGCTGGAACCGGCAGCGCTAGGCTTGCCGTTGCTGAGCGGCCGGCAGGTTTTCAATGCCCCGGAAGTGGCGGCGGCATTGTGTGCCACCGGTGCGCTGGAATGGGTGGAAGACGCGGCTGGCCTCTGCGCCAGTTTGCAAGCACTCGCCGCAGATGCGGCGTTGCGCCAACGCCGCGGGCTGGCCGCGGTTGGTGTGGTGGACACCAATCGCGGGGCGCTACGCGCCATTCTCGAGGCCATAAACTGACTTGTCGGCTGACCTCTAGGCGGACTTATCGACTGCCTTATCGGCTGACCGGCGCCGGCTGCGTGAGCAGCGCGTTGGTCTGCGTCAGCGCGCCTTCATCCAGTGAGCCGGCGGCGAGACGCAGGCGCAATACGTTCAGCAGATAGTCGTACTTGCTGCGCGCATAGTTCGTCTGCGAGTCGGTCAGTCGCCGGCGGGCTTCCAACACATCGACCGCAGTGCGGGTGCCGACTTCGTAGCCGGCTTCGGTCGCTTCCAAAGCGACTTGAGTAGAGGCCACGGCCTGCTTCAGCGCGGTGACGCGTGCCATTTCGCTGGTGACACCAAGGTACGCATCGCGGGCATCGCGTTCCGTGGCGCGGGCCACGCGCTCGAGGCGCTCCCGGCTGGCACGGTGGCGGTAAACGGCTTGGCGCACGCGCGACTGTGTGGCGCCACCCGAGTACAGGGGGATGCTGAACTGCACGCTGATGCTGTCGGCATCCGAGTTCGTATCGATGGGGTTGTTCAAGGTACCAAGCGTGGTGACGGTAGCGGTATCGCCGTTGGTGTTGGAGCCCGACTTGCGAGCGACGAGGTCGATGGTGGGGCCGTGGCCCCCCTTGGCGACACTGATGCCTTCACGAGCCACATCCGCTGACAGACGGGCCGAGGTGAGCGCCAGATTTTGGTCGAAGGCCTGACGCACCCATTGCTCCTCATCGGCCGGCGACGGCGCGGTGAGCGGCATGTCATCGCCCGGAGCTTTCAATTCGCTTACCGCTACGCCGGTGAGTTCACGCAGCTCTTCGAGTCGAGTGGCCAGGGCGCGCTTGCCGGCGATGACCGTGGCGTTTCCTTGGTCATGCGCAGCCTTGGCTTCCTGCACGTCCGTGACGGCGATGAGGCCGACTTCGAAGCGCTTCTCGGCCTGCTCGAGCTGGCGCGTGATGGCTTCCAGCGCGGACTGTCCGGCGTTAAGGGTGTCGCGGGCTGCCAGCACGCTGAAGTAGGCCTGCGCCGTACGCAGCACCAGTTGCTGCTGTGCCGTGTGGTAATCCGCTTCGGCCTGCGCTACCTGCGCGTCGGCCTGCTTCAGGGCCGCCCAGTTGTCCCATTTAAACAGGCTCTGGCGGAGCGTGAGGCCCCAGCCCTTCGTGGACAGGTCTGATTCGCTGGAGCGCGTGGTGAAGGCTTGGCCGTCGAACACCACCTGCGAGCCATTCGACTGGTCCTTGGAGTAGCTGCCGCCGACACTGAGCTGCGGCAACAAGGCCGAGAGTGCCTGCGGCTTGGATTCCAGCGCGGCGAGGCGGATGGCTTCGGCTTCGCGCAATTGCGGGTCGTTGCGCAGGGCCTGCTGGTAGACCTCGCTGAGGTCCGCCGCGTGCGCCAAAGACGCAGTGAGCAGCAAGGCGCTGCCGGCGGCGAGGCCGCTAGCGAAGGAGAGCAGGGTGGGGAACCGACGACGCTTCATGGACTTTCCCTTGACCGATATGGTGTTGTACTTAAGCATAACACCTATCTTTCGATGATTGAACGGTTAGGCGGTTACAGACCGCGACCTTAGAGCCCGATTTCCACAGCCCACGCAGCAATACCGCCGCTAAGGTTGGTGACCGGTTGGAACCCCTGCGCCGCGAGAAAGTTCGCTACGCGCAGGCTGCGGCTGCCAGCATGGCACAGGACCACCACTTCGCGGTCCCGTGGCAACTCGGCGAGGCGGGCCGGTACGTCGCCCATGGGGATATGCACAGCACCAGCGACACTGGCAGAGGCGAGCTCGGCCGGTTCACGGACGTCCAGCAGGAACAGATTGCCGCCGGCTTGCTGGCGGGCGACGAACTCGGTGGGCGTCATGGCGCCGACGCTGGGGGTGGACATGCAGCGACCTCGGGTAGGGCTAGAACTGGAAGGCTGAGGGGCGGCGCGCATGGGCCAGCGACGGCACCACGGTCTCGAACAGAATTTCGCTGGAGAAGCGCTGTTCAGCGTCGCGGCGTACCAGCAGGGCTTCCATGGTGGGTGCTTCGCCGATGATGACAAATAGACGCCCGCCCGGCTTCAATGCCAGCCGGAAGCGCTCCTCGTCGATGGGCAGCGAACCGGTGACAAACACCACGTCGTAGCGCGCTTGCTCCTGCAATGACAGGCCATCGGCCGTCTCTACCTCGACGCCGCCAATACCGGCCTTGGCCAGATTCTCCCGGGCGGCCACGGCGAGATCGGAGTGAATTTCCAACGCTTTGACTTGTGCGCCGAGCCTGGCCAGACAGGCTGGCACGTAGCCGCTGCCGGCACCGACCACCAAGGCTGATTCGCCAGGACGGACGGCCAATGCCTGCAGTGCGCGCCCAACCCACTTGGCGGCGAGCATGACCTCGCCGTGGGCCAACGGGATGTCGGTATCGGCATAGGCGACGGCGGCATAGGCCGCGGGCGCGAACAGTTCGCGGGGCACGCCGGCAAGGGCATCGAGAACGGCCTGATCGAACACGTCCCAGGCGCGAACCTGTTGGGCGATCATCTGCTGGCGAGTGGCTTCAAGATTCATGGGATTCACCGGGAACTCAGGCGGGGTTCAGACAATCCGATAGCGTACGGGGCAGCGGCGGCAGCGGCAAGCAGATTGCGGTTTTCACGGACGGTTCTCCCGCGCGCGAACCCAAGTCGCATCGCGTGATTACGCGAAGGTGATTATGGTTAATAGGGGGGCTGCGTGGCGATGGCGTCCGGTATTCTCACCGGTGAAGGAATTTTTTTGCCGTGACGCTGCCGGGCGATGTACTCAGGTGGCGCGGGGGAAGGCAGAGACGTGTCGATGATGGACTATCTGGAGCCGGCCTTGTGGGGCCTCGCTGCCGCGCT
>CAIOHZ010000298.1 GCA_903858165.1 uncultured Pseudomonadota bacterium | reverse complement strand
GGCAGGCGCGGGAACGGGTTCGGCAGGTCCACGTTTTTCACGGACTTGAAGAGGTGGCGGGCCAACTCCTCCATGATGTCCATGATCTGGTCCTGCGAGAGGAAGGACGTTTCGATATCCACTTGCGTGAAGTCAGGCTGGCGATCAGCACGGAGATCTTCATCGCGGAAGCAACGGACAATCTGGTAGTAGCGGTCGAAGCCGCTGACCATGAGCAACTGCTTGAAGATCTGCGGCGACTGCGGCAAAGCAAAGAAACTGCCGGGATGCGTCCGGCTCGGCACGAGGTAGTCGCGCGCACCTTCGGGCGTGGCCTTGGTGAGCATTGGCGTTTCGATATCGATGAAGCCGTTATCGTCCAGATACTGGCGGATAGCGCGAGTAGATTGATGGCGCAGCATGATGCGCTGTTGCATCACGTCGCGACGCAGGTCGAGATAGCGGTACTTCAGGCGCACTTCTTCGCTGACATGCTCATCCAACTGGAACGGGAGCGGCTCGGAGCGGTTCAGTACCACCAGTTCGTGAGCCAGCATTTCCACCTGCCCCGTGCCGAGGTTCGCATTCGCGGTGCCTGCCGGACGCTGGCGCACCACGCCTTTCACCTGCAACACGAACTCGCCACGCACCCGCTCCGCCTCGCGGAAGATATCGGCACGGTCCGGATCGAACACCACCTGCAGTAGGCCTTCGCGGTCGCGCAGGTCGATGAAAATGACACCGCCATGGTCACGCCGCCGCCCCACCCAGCCCGCGACGGAAACCGTCTGGCCGATGAGCGCTTCGTTGACCTGGCCGCAGTAATGGGTACGCATGGGAAAGCACCAAGGCACCGCCGGCCCGGGAGGCACGGCGGCAACTGAAAAGGGTTGGAAAACAGCCGTCTAGGGTAACGGGCGGGCCCCTTGCAGCGCAAGAAGCCGGCCCTGCCGCTACTTTGGTACGCCTACTTTGGGCGCGCGGCCTGGCGGGTAGCAGATTTCTTTTTGGCCGGCGCCTTTTTGCTGGCCAAGGGCTTGGCGGCCACCTTTTTTATGGCTTTTTTCAGGACTTTCTTCTTGGCAGCCTGCTTGGTCGCCTGCTTGGCGACCTTAGGGGCCGGCTTGGCCGCCTTCTGCCGCGTCTTCTTAATAGGCGCCGCGGCCTTGCGAGCGCCCGCCGCGAGCTTGGACGGCTTCAGGCGCACTTTGTCTTCCTTGGCATCGTCCGCCTTGACGGCGGGCTCTGCGGAATCGACGAGGTTACGCTTGGCATCAGCGGCGCCCTTGAAGTCGGTTTCATACCACCCGGCGCCCTTCAGGCGAAACTGCGGGGCCGAGATAAGCCGCACCAATCGCAGCTTGCCACAGGCAGGGCATGCCTTCAGCGGTACATCGGACATCTTCTGCATGGCCTCGTGGTAGTGGCCACAGGCAGCACATTCGTACTCGTAAAAGGGCATGGTTCCTCCCGGAAGCTTGCGATTTTACGCCTTGCGGACGCTGAATGAGAGCCCCGCGCGCCCCTCCGGGCCGACTGCCGACACGTCGATTTGGTCGCCGGGCAGAAATTCGCCCTTCAGGATGCGTTGCGCCAGCGGATTTTCCAGTTGTTGCTGAATGACCCGCTTCAGTGGCCGAGCGCCATATACCGGGTCGAAACCGGCCTCGGCCAAGCGGTCGCAAGCCGCGTCCGTCAGTGCCAAGGCCAGATCGCGGTCGGCGAGACGGGAACGCAAAGTCGCCAACTGGATATCCACGATGGCGCGAATCTGCGCGCGATCGAGCGGGTGGAACACCACTACTTCGTCGATACGGTTGAGGAATTCCGGCCGGAAGTGCGACTGCACTACCTCGAGCACCGCCTCCTTCATATCCTCGTAATCGCCTTCGGCGGCCTTTTCCTGAATGAGTTGGCTGCCAAGGTTGGAGGTCATGATGATGACCGTGTTGCGGAAGTCCACGGTGCGACCCTGCCCATCGGTCAGACGGCCGTCATCCAACACCTGCAAGAGGACATTGAAGACATCCGGGTGCGCTTTTTCGATTTCGTCGAGCAGCACCACCGAATAGGGTTTGCGTCGCACCAGTTCCGTGAGATAGCCGCCCTCTTCGTAGCCGACATAGCCCGGAGGCGCGCCAATGAGCCGCGCCACGGAATGCTTTTCCATGAACTCGGACATATCGATGCGGACCATCGCCTCGTCCGTATCAAACAGGAAATTCGCGAGCGCTTTGCAGAGTTCCGTTTTACCCACGCCCGTGGGGCCGAGGAACAGGAAGCTGCCATTCGGGCGCTGCGGGTCAGAAAGGCCTGCACGCGAACGGCGGATGGCATCGGCGACAGCACCCACGGCTTCTGTTTGGCCCACCACGCGCTGCCCAATCACCTGCTCCATGCGCAGCAGTTTTTCGCGCTCGCCTTCGAGCATCTTGGAAACAGGGATACCGGTCCACTTGGAAACCACCTCGGCGATTTCCTCGTCGGTGACTTTGTTGCGCACCAATGTGCGTTCCTTGCCTTCGGCCTCATGTGCCGCCTGCAAGCGCTTCTCGAGTTCCGGAATACGCCCGTACTGCAACTCCGAAAGCTTAGCCAAATCGTTTTGGCGCCGCGCCGCTTCGTACTCGAAACGAGCCGCCTCGAGCTGCTCTTTGATAGCCGCGGCACCCTGGAGAATGGCCTTCTCGGCCTTCCACACTTCCTCGAGGTCGGCGTATTCCTTGCCGAGCTCGCTGATGGATTCCTCGAGTTGCTCCATGCGCTTGCGCGAAGCATCGTCCGTCTCTTTCTTCACGGCCTCGCGCTCGATCTTCAACTGCACCAAGCGCCGCTCGAGTCGATCGAGCGATTCCGGCTTGGAGTCGATTTCCATACGAATGCGCGAAGCGGCCTCGTCAATCAGGTCGATAGCCTTGTCGGGCAACTGGCGATCGGCAATGTAACGATGGGAGAGCGTCGCGGCGGCCACGATGGCTGGGTCCGTAATATCCACCCGGTGGTGGAGTTCGTAGCGCTCTTTCAATCCACGCAGGATAGCGATGGTGTCTTCGACCGAAGGCTGGTCGACCAGCACTTTCTGGAAGCGCCGCTCGAGCGCCGCGTCCTTCTCCACATACTTGCGGTACTCGTCGAGCGTGGTGGCGCCCACGCAATGCAACTCGCCACGCGCCAGCGCCGGCTTGAGCATATTGCCCGCATCCATGGCGCCCTCAGCCTTGCCCGCGCCCACCATGGTGTGTAGTTCGTCGATGAACAGGATGACCCGGCCTTCCTGCTTGGCGAGTTCGTTCAGCACACTCTTCAGGCGCTCTTCGAACTCGCCACGGAACTTGGCGCCAGCGATGAGCGAGCCCATGTCAAGGGACAGCACCCGCTTGTCACGCAGACTCTCGGGTACCTCCCCATTGATGATGCGCAGCGCCAAGCCTTCCACGATAGCCGTCTTACCCACACCGGGCTCGCCGATGAGCACCGGGTTGTTTTTGGTTCGGCGTTGCAGCACCTGGATGGTCCGACGAATTTCATCGTCACGGCCAATCACCGGGTCCAACTTCCCCGCAGCAGCACGCGCGGTTAGGTCGATGGTGTACTTGTCGAGGGCACCGCGCGCCTCTTCGGCGTTCGCGTCTTGCACTTTCTCGCCGCCGCGCACTTCGTCGATGGCGCGCTCCAGCACAGGCTTCAGCACCCCGGAATCTTTGCAGGCGCGCCCGAGTTCGCCGCGGTCTTCACACGCCGCCAACAAGAACAACTCAGAGGAAATGAACTGGTCGCCACGCTGCTGCGCCAACTTGTCCGTGACATTCAGCAAACGATTAAGGTCGTTCGACAGGCTGATTTCGCCCGGCGTGCCCTCCACCTTCGGCAAGCGGTCGAGCGTGGCGCCCAAGCGGGAGCGCAAAGTGGGCAAGGCAACGCCCATCTTGTCGAGTAACGGCCGCGCCGTGCCGCCCTGCTGGTCGAGCAAGGCCAGCATGAGGTGGGCCGGCTCCAAGGTGGCGTGGTCGCGGCCTACGGCAAGGGATTGGGCGTCGGCCAGGCCTGCTTGAAAGCGGGCAGTGAACTTGTCCATGCGCATGCGCTTGGGCTCCGGCAAATGAGATTGGTTGCCGAAGACAGTGGGAGCAGATACGGCGAATTCAACTGCGGGCATCCGCAATGGGTTGCCGTTGGGTCAGCTATGTGATGGCCCCAACATAAGCACGGTGGCCAGCCCGGCGCCCATCAGCACTATCTGCGTGAAGGCAGCCCGCGGGTCGACCCGCTGGTGCAACCCCGGGATGAGATCTGCCACGGCGACATAAAGCAGGCTCGCGGCAGCGATAGTCATGACGTCCGGCAACAGTTTGCCGGCGCCTCCCAAAAAGAAAACGCCGAGCAAACCGCCAGCCACCGCCGCCGCACTGCTCAGCGTATTCAGCCACAAAGCCCGAGCGCGACTGAAGCCACCGTGCAGCAGTACGGCGAGATCGCCGACTTCCTGGGGAATTTCGTGCGCGAAAACCGCCACTGCAGTGGCGATACCAACGGCCGGGTCCGACAGCCAGGCCACGGCGATGACCACGCCATCGAGGAAGTTGTGCAGGGTATCGCCTGCCAGTGCCAGCATGGCCGCGGCGCGAGCACGGCCCGCAGAAAGTGGCCCGCCATCCGTTGCGCGACGCTGCGGAGGGAGGTGATGAGCGTGACCGCAGTCGGGCCCATGTTCGTGGGCCTGCCCCAGCAATACCCCACTCCCTGCCGCCGCGGGCAGCGGACTGAAAGCGATACCGTGGTCGTGCCCGGGGTCGTGACTCGGGTCATGGCAGTGCCGCCAGAGCACGAGTTTTTCCAGCATGAAGAACAGCAGCACGCCACCCAGCAGGAGGAGACCGACACGGTGGGGAGCTGCCGCTCCACGAACCGCCGTCATAGCCTCGATGGCCTCGGGCAACAGCCCGGCCAAGGCCGCACCCAACAAGGCCCCGGTGGCGTAACTCAACAAGTGGGGAATGGCACGCTGCCGCACGGTTCCCGGCAAGGCGAGGAACAACCCCGCTGCCAGCGCACTCAGGACACCGCCGGCGGCGGTGAGCAAGGTGACAGCAGCCCAATTAGGCAGGTTGGCGAACATCGCGCAGTTTCCGGAGAAGGGGGCAAGCTGCAGCAGCAGCGGCCCAAAACAGCGTTACAGGGTAACACGCTCCTGCCAAACCAAAGTCGCCAGCCGCCCGGTGTCCGCACCGGGGCGGGCATCTCGCCGGTACGAATACCAGCGCGCGGCATCACTCACCGTACACACGCCACCCCCTAGCACCGTGGGCACGCCCGCCCGCGCCAACCGCTGACGCGCCAGCAGGAAAAGATCCGCTTGCCAGCGACTCCGTGCGTTCGGGGCGAACGCGGCCGCGGCGGCCGAGTCGGCAGCGACAAATGCGGCGCGGACTTCATCACCCACCTCGAAGGCCGCCGGCCCAATAGCCGGGCCCAACCAAGCCACGGCACCAGCGAGGTCGCCACCAGCAGCCTCAAGTCGCGCCAAGGTGGCTTCGAGCACACCCCCCACGAGGCCACGCCACCCGGCATGCGCGACGCCCAGTAACGGACGCACGCCCGGCGTCGCCGCCCGCAGCGGCATGACGAACACCACGGGCAGGCAATCGGCCGTGAGGATAGCCAAGACGCCAGCACCCAGAGTAATGGCAGCATCCGCCACAGGAGGAACGGAATGGCTTTCGTCGGCATCCGCGACCTCGATGCCATGCACTTGCTGCAACCAACACGGTTCCGCGGGCAGAGCCAAAGCATGGCGCAATCGGCGCCGGTTCTCCGCTACCCGTTCCGCTTCATCGCCGACATGGGAAGCGAGATTCAAACCTTCGCGCGAGGCCAGGCTGACACCGCCGGCGCGAGTGGTCACGGCCACTCTTACCCCTGGCATCAGCAGGGCCGCAGGCTCTAACCAGCACAAGCCGTCGCGTGTGACGAACCGGCCCGCGCCAAGCGCCTCAGCGCCAGACATCCACCGGACCTTCTTCAGGGTGACGCGCCAGATCGCCGTGCAACAAGGCCAAGAGCTCCGCAAAATCCGTGGGGACTGCCGCATCGAATGCCAGCGTATCGCCACTCACCGGATGGACGAAGGCCAGATGGGCCGCGTGCAGCGCTTGCCGACGAAATGCTCGCAGGCCCTCCGCCACCAGCGTATCCGCGCCACGCGGCACTACGAGGCGTTTTCCATAAACAGGGTCCCCGACGAGGGGATAGCCCGCGTGCGTGAGATGGACACGAATCTGATGAGTACGCCCGGTGGCCAGTTGCACACGCACGTGCGTATGCGCGCGAAAGCGTTGCACGACACGGTAATGGGTAATCGCTTCGCGACCGTCACCCCGCACCGCCATACGGAAGCGGTCGATTTCGTGACGACCGATAGGCGCATCCACCGTACCGCCGCCAATCATGACGCCGATGCAGATAGCTTCGTATTCGCGAGTGACCTGCCGCGTGGACAACTGCTTCACCAGCCCTTCATACGCGCGCGGGGTTCGCGCCACCACCATCAAGCCGCTGGTGTCTTTGTCGAGCCGATGAACGATGCCAGCCCGCGGCAAATCCGCCAAGCGCGGGTCGTGGTAGAGCAGTGCGTTCATGAGGGTCCCGGTGGGGTTGCCCGCCCCCGGGTGCACTACCAACCCAGCCGGCTTGTGCAGCACCAACACGTCCGGGTCCTCGTGGCGTATTTCCAGCGGCAGGTTCTCTGGCAGCGCATCGACGCGGGGGGCCGCTTCAGGCACAACCACCACGGTCTCTCCACCGACGACGAGATCCTTGGCCCGCGGCACAGCGCCATTGACCGTGATGCGCCCGGCGTCCAACCAACCGCGCAAACGGGAACGGGAGTAGTCCGGATAGGCCTCGGCGAGCGCTTGGTCCATTCGCCGCCCGGCCAGGGCGTGGTCGAAACGCAGCTGCAGGGAGGCCTCGCCGCCCTCGGCGAGATCGTCATCGGGCGGCACAGAAGGCAGGGACATGGCAACACCGGGGAGCAGCAAGAGAAAAACGGGCTAAGCCTCGAACCCAAAGTAGAGTTCGGGGAACGAAGCCAATGGCCTGTGGAACCGGAACGGGCACAGGCGATCACAGAGAGTATACTTTGCCACCTTCTTCGCTCGCGCAGGTTCGCCGTGACGCCACAGGCCCGTTTTTCCCGCCGCCTCATCCGGACCGCTCTGCTGGTCGCCGCGGTGTCGCTGCTCTCCGCTTGCTCCTTCTTTGGCAAGGACAAGAAAGCGCTCATCCTTTCGGACCCGGACCAGGGCTATGTGAAAGCTTACGACGAACTGATGAGCGGCAATATTGCCGGCGCCGTTCGCACCTACGAAGCCCTTGAGGCCAGCTTTCCGTTTACCGACGCCGCCCGCCAAGCGAGGCTAGACCTCATGTACGCCTATTACCGGGCGGGCGCCACGGAGCAGGCCATTGATGCCGCGGATACCTTCATTCGCGAAAACCCCACTCATCCGCGCCTAGACTACGCCTACTACATCAAGGGCTTGGTCTGGTTCGAGCGCACACCGAATATCCTCGAGCGCTGGATGGATGTCGACCTTTCCGCCCGCCCGCCGAAAGACGCCCGTCAATCGTTTCAGGCATTTGGAACGGTGGTTACGCAGTACCCCCGCAGCGATTACGCCCACGATGCCCGGCGGCGCATGGTTTATCTGCGTAACCGTCTGGCGGAATACGAGATGAACGTGGCGCGCTATTACTTTGCGCGTGGCGCCGAGGTGGCAGCGCTGAACCGTGCTCGCTATGTGGTCGAGACCTACGATGGCTCGCCCTCGGTACGCTCGGCGTTGGTACTGATGGCCGCCTGCTATGACCGCCTGAAGTTGCCGGAGCAGGCGACTACCGCGCGGCAGGTCTACACCGCGAACTACAACGAGCCCACCCCGAACTGGGAAGCGGTCTCCAAGCAGCGCAGTTGGTATCAGTTCTGGAAGCAGCGCTGAACTTCAGCGCGACTGGTACCCCGAAGTAATCGGGTAGCGCCAGTCGCGTCCGAAAGCGCGCTGGCTGATACGCACGCCGGGTGGCGCCTGACGACGCTTGTATTCGTTGCGCTTCACCATGGCCAATACCCGCCCTACCGTGGCGCGGTCAAAACCCCTCGCCACAATCTCTGCCACTGAAAGGTCTTCTTCGATGAAGGCCTCGAGAATGGCATCGAGCACTGCATAGTCCGGCAGCGAATCCGAATCTTTCTGGTCAGGACGCAATTCCGCGCTCGGTGGACGGTCGATGACGCGCTGCGGAATGACCGGCACCAAGGCACACCGCGAACCCGGCCAGGCGTTGGCGTTACGCCACGCGGCCACGCGGTAGACCCACTGCTTGGACAAGTCCTTGATGGGCGCGAAGCCTCCCGCCATGTCGCCATAGAGCGTGGCATAGCCCACCGCCATCTCGCTCTTGTTACCGGTGGTCAACAGCATCTTTCCGGTCTTGTTCGACAGGCCCATCAGCAGGACCCCACGACAACGCGACTGGATATTCTCCTCCGCGGTATCCACGGGCCGGCCCGCAAACTCGTCACTCAGCGTAGCCAGCGTGGCGTCGAACATGGGCTCGATACTGAGCAGGCTGTAGTGCACATCCATGGCGAGCGCTTGCGCTGCGGCGTCGTCTAGGCTCATCTGCGAGGTATAACGGGAGGGCATCATGACCGCGTGCACGCGGTCGGCACCGAGCGCATCGGCCGCAATGGCCAAGGTGAGCGCGGAGTCGATGCCGCCGGAAAGCCCCATGACCACGCCAGGGAAGCGATGCTTCTCCACGTAGTCCCGCACACCGGTGACCAGCGCGCCGTAGATCATGGCCACCGTGTCTACTTCAGGAGCGACAGCCGCCTGCAACACCCGGACACCGGACGCGCTGCTTTCCAGTTCGAGCGTATATAAGCCCTCTTCCCAGGCAGGTGCACGGAAGGCCAGCGTGCCATCGGCATTCATGGCAAAGCTCTGGCCATCGAACACCAGTTCGTCCTGGCCACCTACGAGGTTCACGTAGATGACCGGTATGCCCGTCGCCGCAACCCGTTCGCGCACCACAGCCTCGCGCTGTGCCTGCTTGCCTACTTCAAACGGGCTGGCATTCAGTGCCAACACCAGTTCGGCGCCAGCCGCCCGCGCCTGCAGGATAGGTTCCGGCTCCCAGAGGTCTTCGCACACCAGCAAGGCGGCCCGCAAACCACCGATATCTACCAGCGTCGGCGCAGCACCCGCACGGAAATAGCGCTTCTCGTCGAACACGCGGTAGTTGGGCAGCAACTGCTTGCGATGGTTCGCATAGCGACGCCCACCGCGGAACAGCGCCGCGGAGTTGTAGAGATCGTCGCCGGCATATTCCGGGTAGCCCGCTACCAGGTCGAGCGGCGGCGCTTCCGCCGCCAAACGCTGTAGCGCCGCTTCCACCTGACGACGGAATCCGAGATGGAACAACAAGTCTTCCGGCGGATAACCCGCCAGCGCAAGTTCAGGCGTCAGCAGGACAGTCGCGCCGGCGGCATGCGCCTCGCGCGCTGCATCGAGGAGGCGGACAGTGTTGCCGTCCACATCCCCGACCAGCAGGTCCAGCTGCGCCAAGGCAATGCGCAGCTTCATGGCGGTGCTACTTCTTCTTGCGGGCGGGTGAACGCTTGGCCTTCGCCTTCGCTTTCACCACGACCTTGGTCTTTGCTTTGGTCTTGGCTTTGGTCTTTACGGCAGCCTTGGGCTTCGCCTTCGCCTTAACCTTCGCTTTCGGCGCAGGCTTGGACTTCACCGCCGGCTTTGGCTTCGCCGCTGCCTTGGCTTTCGCCTTGGGCTTCTGCTTTGCGGCAAGTTTGGCCAGCGCCTTTGCCATAGCCTTGCCGAGGTCGGCAGGGGAACGCACGGTGATAACGCGCGCCTTTTCCAGCGCTGCGAATTTATCCGCCGCCGTGCCCTTGCCACCCGAGATGACCGCGCCGGCATGGCCCATGCGCTTGCCCGGAGGAGCGGTAACGCCGGCGATATAAGCCACGACCGGCTTGGTGACGTTCTTCCGGATGAACTCGGCCGCAGCCTCTTCGTCCGTACCACCAATCTCGCCGACCATGATGATGCCTTCGGTCTGCGGGTCCTGTTCGAACAGAGCCAAGACGTCGACGAAGTTCATGCCACGGACCGGGTCGCCACCAATGCCAACGCAAGTGCTCTGGCCGAGGCCGAGCTGGGTCGTCTGGTGCACGGCTTCGTAAGTGAGCGTGCCCGAACGCGAAACGATACCGACGCGACCACGACGGTGGATGTGACCCGGCATGATGCCGACCTTGGCCTCACCCGGCGTGATGACACCGGGGCAATTGGGACCCACGAGGCGAGTGTCGTAAGACTTCAATGCCTCCTTCACGCGCACCATGTCGTTCACCGGAATGCCCTCGGTGATACAGACGATGAGCTTAATGCCCGCGTCCGCGGCCTCGAGGATGGCATCGGCAGCCCCACCAGCGGGCACGTAGATCATGGAAACATCGGCGCGCGTCGCCTTAACGGCGTCATGGACGGTGTCGAAGACTGGCAGCCCGAGGTGAGTCTGGCCACCACGCCCAGGCGTAACGCCACCAACCAACTGGGTGCCATAGTCGAGGCAGCCTTGGCTGTGGAACGTGCCCTGGTTGCCAGTGAAGCCTTGGCAGATCACCCGGCTCTTCTTGTTCAGCAAAATGCTCATGGAAGCTATGTCCTTGCAGGGTTCAGGCGGCCGAAGCCGTGGCGGCGTACTGCGCGGCGAGGCGCACAGCCTCCTGCGCGGCTTCGGTCAAGTCGTTGCGGGCCACGATGGCGAGGCCAGATTCGGCCAGCAACTGGGCGGCCTGTTCGCGGTTCGTGCCCTGCAGGCGCACCACCACCGGCACCTGCACACCCACCGTCTTCACGGCTTCGATGATGCCCTCGGCGATGAGGTTGCACTTCACAATGCCGCCGAAGATGTTGACGAAGATGGCGTTCACATTCGGGTTGGACAAGATGAGCTTGAACGCCGCAGTGACGCGCGCCGCGGTGGCGCCGCCGCCCACGTCGAGGAAGTTCGCGGGGCTGCCGCCATGCAGCTGGATGAGGTCCATGGTGGCCATGGCCAGGCCCGCACCGTTCACCATGCAGGCGATATCGCCACCCAGCGAAACATAGTTCAGGTCGTGCTTGCTGGCTTCCACTTCGGCCGCATCTTCCTGCGATACATCGCGGTACTGCGCGATGACGGGCTGGCGGTAAACCGCGTTGGCGTCCACGTTCAGCTTGCCGTCCAGCGCCAGCAGTTTGCCTTCCTCGGTAACGATGAGCGGATTGATTTCGATGAGCGCAAGGTCGGCGTCGAGATACAACTGATACAAACCACGGGCAATTTTTTCGAACTGCTTCACCTGGTCGCCGCTCAGGCCCAGCCCAAAGGCCAGCTGGCGGCACTGGTAACTCATCAGGCCAGCAGCCGGGTGGATTTCCACCTTCATGATTTTCTCGGGGGTGTGCTCTGCCACCTCTTCGATGTCCATACCGCCCGCCTGCGAGGCGATGAAACTGAGGCGACTGCGGGCACGGTCAAGGAGCAGCGACAAATAAAGTTCGCGCTTGATAGCGCTGCCGCTTTCAACATAGACCTTGTTCACCGGCAAGCCTTCCGGACCGGTCTGGTGGGTAGCGAGGCGCGTGCCCAGCATGGCCTTCGTGGCGGCAGCCACGGCCTTGTGGTCCTTGCACACCTTTACGCCACCGGCCTTGCCGCGGCCGCCCGCGTGAACCTGGGCCTTCACCACCCACAGCGAACCACCGAGCGCCTTGGCCGCTGCGATCGCCTCTTCCGGAGAAGCGGCCACCTTGCCCGTCGGGGCAGGGATGCCGTACTTGGCGAACAGTTCCTTCGATTGGTACTCGTGGAGATTCATGGGTCTTCCTGCACTGCGGTAAGACCCTATTGTGGGGTAGGACCCGCCCCCTGGGAAGGGCCATATAGGGGTTTGCCTGGGCTTGAGGGCGACGCAACCTGCCCGGAGGGCCACGGACTGCATGGTAGAGTCGCCTCGCCATGGTTCGCTCCGCGCCGTCCGTCCCTCCTCCTGCAGCGGCAACCCTGCCGTCAATGCCGGCAGCGCGCGTCGATGACGTCACCGCGCGTCTGCCGCGTCTGCTCACCCTCTTTCGCTGGCTGGCCCCGTTGCTGCTTGGTTCGCTGTGGGCAATCGGTGGCTCCTACCATCTAGTAGGGGGCCTTTTCCCCCGCTTGTTCATTGGCGTGAGCGGCATCTGGATGGTCTTTGGCCTGCTGCTCCCTTGGCTTGCCGACCGTCAGCAAACTGACCCACGCCATGCGGCACTGCTTGCCGTAGCCGTGGACGGCGCCGCGCTCACGCTACTCACGGCGGCCAGTGGCGGTGTCGAAAGCGGACTCCCCCTGCTGGCCTTGGTACCACTGGGCGGCACCGCCTTGCTGCTGGAATGGCGCAGCGCGCTGCTGGCGGCGGCCGTGGGTTCGTTGCTGCTGCTGGTGCAGCAAGCAGCCCTGACTGTCACTGGCTTGGCGGAGGGCATTGGCGCCCTAGCGCAAACCGGCTACTTCGGCGTCACGTACTTTTTGGTCGCCGGTAGCGGGGCTTTTCTGGCGCGGCAACTGCGGGAAACGCAGGCGCTGGTGCAGCAGCGCGATCTGGACTTGGCAAATCTCGCCGAGCTTTCTGAGTACATTGTGCAACACCTGCGGGAAGCGCTACTAGTAGTGGATGCGGACGATAAACTGCGGCTCGTCAATCCGGCCGCCACCCACCTGCTGGGCAAAAACGCCATTGCCGGGCACAAACTTGCGGAAGTGGCTCCGCAACTGCAGGCCGCCTTGGTGCAGTGGCGCCAGCAGCCGGCCGGCGTAGCGCCCCCCAAGGCCCTCCCGTTCCCATCGGCTGACGCGAGCCATGAGGTGGAACCCCATTTCGCCCTGCTTGGCCAAAAACGGCCCGGCCCCGTGCTGGTTTTTCTGGAAGACCTCTCCCGCGTGGCAGCAAATACTCAGCAAACCAAACTCGCCGCTCTGGGCCGTCTCTCGGCGAGTATCGCGCACGAAATCCGCAACCCCGTGGGTGCCATGAGCCACGCCGCGCAACTACTGGCGGAGTCCCCAGGCCTCAGCCCGGAAGACCGCAGACTCACGGAGATAATGCATACCCACGGACAACGGGTCAGCCAGATCGTCACTTCGGTACAGCAACTTTCGCGGCGAGAATCCGCCAACCCGGAACGCTTGGACCTGGCTGCCTGGCTGCCGAGTTTCCTCGACGAATTGGCAGACACCCTCGAGTGGCCGCGCAGCAGCTTGGCGTTGATGGGGACTACGGGTCTCGAGGTCCGAATGGACCCGGTGCACTTGCGGCAGGTGCTGTGGAACCTTGGCGAAAACGCCATTCAGGCCCTGTGTAACACCGACCATCCAACCACCATCGAGTGGATTTGCGGGCGCCTCGTCGGCGGCAGACCCTATCTGGAAGTGGCAGACCGTGGACCCGGCATCCCGCCCGGTATCGCGGAACACCTGTTCGAACCGTTCTTCAGCGGGCGCGCTGGCGGTACGGGTCTTGGCCTGTTCATCGCGCGCGAACTCGCCGCCTGCAGCGGCGCCACGTTGCGCCATGAACCCCGACCGGAGGGTGGCTCGTTGTTCCGCATCGTCTTCGCTGACCCGCAGCGCTGGGAGGCTTAAATGAGCAACGTTACTGGTAGTCATCGTCTGCCGCAGCCGGTGCTCATCGTCGACGACGAACCCGACTTGTGCGAGTTGCTCGGTATCACCTTGCAACGCATGCAAATACCCTCGCAGGCGGTGCATTCGCTGGCTGCAGCCAAAGAAGCGCTGGCGGCGACACCCTTCGCCCTGTGCCTCGCCGACCTGCGACTACCTGACGGCGATGGCCTCGAGTTGGTCGCGTGGCTGCAAGAGCGCCACCCGGGACTGCCGGTCGCCGTCATCACGGCTCACGGTAATGTGGAAAGCGCCGTCCGCGCCTTGAAACTCGGTGCCTTCGATTTCCTCTCCAAGCCACTTGACCTCGCCAATCTGCGACGGGTGGTCTCTCAGGCACTGCGCAGCGCACCACGCACCAACCACGGTCGTGTCTTGCTAGGCGCTTCGGGTCCAATGCAAGCGCTGCGCACGCTAGTGGCACGGGTAGCGCGAAGCCAAGCACCCATCCACATCTCGGGAGAGAGCGGCAGCGGCAAGGAACTGGTGGCGCGCCTCATTCACGACAGTGGCCCACGCCGCGACGGGCCCTTCGTAGCCGTGAACTGTGGCGCCATCCCGGCCGAATTACTCGAGAGCGAATTGTTCGGGCACAAGCGCGGTGCGTTCACTGGAGCCATTGCGGATCACAAGGGCCTGGTGCAGACAGCGGAGGGCGGAACGCTGTTTCTCGACGAAGTCGCCGATTTGCCGCTGCACATGCAGGTGAAATTGCTTCGCGTCATCCAAGAGCGGACGCTGCGCCCCGTGGGAGGAACCAGCGAAATTGCAGTCGACGTGCGCTGGTTGTCTGCCACACACCGCGACCTGGAACAAGCAATCGCCAACAGCCAATTCCGGGAAGACCTCTACTACCGCATCAACGTCATCGAGATTCGCGTACCCCCACTCCGGGAGCGCGTCGAGGACTTGCTGGAACTGGTGGACCACGTTCTTACCCGTCTCGCCGGGGAACAAGGGCGCCCTGTCCCCAGCTTGAGCCGCGAGGCACAGAACCGCCTGGCGTCGTATCCATTCCCCGGCAATGTTCGGGAACTGGAGAACATCCTCGAGCGCGCCCTCGCCTTCAGCGAAGGCTCCACGGTGACTGCAGAAGAACTGCAACTACGGACGACCGTGGGCAGCTTGCCGGTGGCAACGCCGGGCGCCGGTCTGCCCCCCGGTGTCATGCCTGGAGCGACGTCCACCGGGACGATGACCGACCAACTGGCCGACCTGGAGCGCACCGCCATCCTGCAGGCACTGGAAAAATCACGTTGGAACCGCACGGCAGCCGCCCAACTGCTGGGCCTCACCTTTCGCCAATTGCGGTACCGAATCGCGAAACTCGGACTGGTCGATAGCGTCCCGCCCGATCCGAGGTGACGTTTTTTGTCACTATCTGACAAGTATGTCGGCTCCTAAAGCGCGACAGACCGGCGGTTGCGCACGCGCTCGCTCATGCAGCTTGCCTACACGCTATCGGGATCACCGTGTTTATCGTCGATTTTGTTGACACTATGGCTCTGAAACCGGGGTAAATCCCCTGGCAATCCTCAGCCAAAACCCGAATTGCGCCGGAAAACCCCCAGCTGAGAAACGGGACACATTTTTGGCATGGCTCTTGCTTTACCTTCTCAACTTGGTGCCGATAACCGCGCCAAAAAGTTGTTTTCTATCTCTTGTGAACGTCATTAACGGGGAATCCTCCATGCGCCAGTCCATCCAGAAGGGCTTCACGCTCATCGAACTGATGATCGTCGTTGCCATCATCGGCATCCTCGCCGCCATCGCCATCCCGGCCTACCAGGACTACACCATCCGCGCTCAAGTCACTGAAGGCTTGAACCTTGCCGGCGCCGTGAAGGCCGGTGTGGGCGAGTCTTATGCCAATGCTGGCACTTGGCCCGCTACCCTCACCGAAGCCGGCGGCGACCCCCTCTTGCCGCCGTCGGGCAAGTACGTCACCGGCATCGTCGTGGTAAATGGCACCATCACCATCACCTACGGTGGTAGCGCTAACGCAGTCATTAATGGCAAGACGCTTTCGCTGCGCCCGATGGTCAGCGCCAATGACGATATCATCTGGATTTGTGGCTTAGCTGTCGCTCCTGCTGGCGCCGTAGACCCGACCAGTGGCGCGTCCGGCGCTGTTGATACCGACCTGCTGCCGAAGCACCTGCCAGCCAGCTGCCGCGTCTAAAGCAGCGCCTTTCTTTAAAAATCGCTCTTTGAAAAGGGCTCCTTCGGGAGCCCTTTTCTTTTGTTGGACGGAACCGCTATCCATTAGTCATTTCCGCAGACATCGTACGTTTTGTGAACAGTGCAACGGTTCGCCGCGTGGACTGCGTTACGCTATCGGGTAGACTTTTTGTCAAATCGGTTATCGTGTGGGTGGCCCGCCATTCGCACCATTGCCACCGCCTTGTAAGGTACCGAACGCCCCCATGAACGACCCCGCCTTCCTCGCCACCGGAACCATGTCCGTCCTGCGGACCGGCGCGAACGTTGGTCTGCCGGACAAACTCGTTCAAGACGGCTTCATCGCCGAAGCCGCGCTCGCGGACGCCATCAAGGCCTCCCGCGAAGCAAAACAGGGCCTCGTTTCCTGGCTGGTCGCGAAGAATCTGGTGTCCGCCCGCGACATCGCCATCACCGCCTCGTCCATGTTCGGCGCACCCCTCATGGACCTCGACGCGCTCACCGTCGATGCCGAAGTGGTCCGCCTCGTCAACGACAAGCTCCTCCAAAAGCACCACGTGCTGCCCTTGGCAAAGCGTGGCCGTCGCCTCTTTGTCGCCATCTCCGACCCCACCAACCTGCACGCGGTCGACGAAATCCGCTTCCAGACGACGCTCAACGTCGAACTGGTCGTAGTGGAAGAGGACAAACTGCAGCGCATGCTGTCACGGGCCATCGACCAGGCCGACACCAGTATGTCCTCCATGACGGACGACGACTTCGACCTGGAAACACTCGACGTCGGCGCGGGTGACGATGCTAACGAAGCGGAAGGCCGCGACGAAATCGAAGACGCCCCCATCGTCCGCTTCGTCAACAAGGTCATGATCGATGCCATCAAGAAGGGCGCTTCGGATATTCACTTCGAACCTTACGAAAAGGTTTACCGCGTACGCCTACGCGTCGACGGCGTCCTGAAGGAAACCGCGGCACCCCCCGTGCAACTGGCCGGCAAATTGGCCGCGCGCGTTAAAGTCATGGCCCGCCTCGACATCGCGGAACGTCGTATCCCGCAAGATGGGCGCATCAAACTAAAGCTCACCAAGACGCGTTCAGTCGACTTCCGCATCAGCACCTGCCCCACGCTCTTCGGCGAGAAGATCGTCATGCGTATTCTCGACCCTTCGAGTGCCACGCTAGGCATCGACGCGCTGGGTTACGAGGCAGCGCAACGCGAAATCTATTTGAAGTATCTTGCCAAGCCGCAAGGCATGATTCTCGTCACCGGCCCGACGGGTTCCGGCAAAACGGTGTCGCTGTACACCGGCCTCAACATCCTGAATACCGAAGATACCAATATCTCCACCGCGGAAGACCCGGCGGAAATCATCTTGCAGGGTGTGAATCAGGTAAACGTGAACCCGAAGGTGGGACTCACTTTCGCCAGTGCACTGCGCGCCTTCCTCCGTCAGGACCCGGACGTCATCATGGTTGGCGAAATCCGCGACCTGGAAACGGCAGAAATCGCTATCAAGGCCGCGCAGACAGGCCACTTGGTGCTCTCCACACTGCATACCAACGATGCCCCGCAAACCCTCACCCGCTTGGTAGACATGGGCGTGAAACCCTATGCCATCGCCACCTCGGTCAGCCTCATCATCGCGCAGCGCCTCGCCAGACGCCTTTGCAACCAGTGCAAAGCACCGGTGGACGTGCCACGCGATGCCCTCATCAAGGAAGGCTTCGCGCCAGCCGAAGTGCAAAGCGGCCTGCGTATTTACGCAGCCAAGGGCTGCCCCAGTTGCACGGATGGCTACAAGGGCCGTGTCGGCATCTACCAGGTGATGCCCGTCACCGACGCCATCGGCCGCGTCATCATGGAAGGCGGTAACGCCATCAGCATCTCCGATCAGGCCCGTCGCGAAGGCGTGTGGGACCTGCGGACTGCCGGCCTGAACAAGGTCAAGGAAGGCATGACAAGCCTTGAAGAAATCAACCGCGTGACCGTGGACTAGGAAGTAACACATGGCCACTGCCATCAAGAAAGAATTCGCCTTTACCTGGGAAGGCAAGGATCGCAAGGGCAACCGGGTCACCGGTCGTTCGCTCGCGACGCATGAACTTACGCTGCGCGCCGAACTGCGACGTCAAGGTATCATCCCGCTGAAGGTGCGTAAGCAGGGTGGCACCGGCCGCAAGGGCAAGCCAAAACCGGAAGACATCGCGGTCTTTTCGCGCCAGCTGGCCACCATGCTCCAGTCGGGCATCCCACTGGTGCAGGCCTTCGAGATTATCGGCGCGGGACACGACAAACCCGCCATGCAGCGCCTCATCCTCGACATCAAGGCCACCGTCGAAGGCGGCAGTACGCTCCATGAAGCACTGGCCAAGCATCCACTCTACTTCGACGACCTGTTCGTCAATCTCGTCGAGGCCGGTGAACAAGCCGGTGCACTGGAAACGCTGCTGGATAAAATTGCCACCTACCAGGAAAAGACGGAAGCTTTGAAGAAGAAGATCAAGAAGGCGCTGTTTTACCCGGCCGCTGTCATGATCGTCGCCGTGGTTGTCACCGTCATCCTGCTCATCTTCGTCATCCCACAGTTCGAGAGCCTGTTCGCCGGTTTCGGTGCAGACCTCCCCGCCTTCACGCGCTTCGTCATCGATCTCTCGAAGGGACTCCAATCTAATGGCCTTTACATTGCGGCCATTGTTGGCGGCGGCGTGTACTTCTTCATGTACACGCATAAGCGTTCCCGTCCGTTGCGCGAGTCGGTGGACCGCTTCATGCTGAAGATGCCAGTGCTGGGGCCCATTCTGGTCAAGGCTGCCATCGCCCGCTACTCACGCACATTGGCCACCATGTTCGCCGCCGGCGTACCCCTCGTGGAAGCCCTCACCTCGGTCGCTGGCGCCACCGGCAACATCGTTTACGAAAATGCCGTGCTCAAGATGCGCGACGAAGTAGCTACCGGCAACCGCTTGCAGCGCACCATGGAAGCCACGGGCCTGTTCCCCAACATGGTCAACCAGATGATTGCCGTCGGCGAAGAATCCGGCTCACTCGACCAGATGGCCGGCAAGGTAGCGGACTTCTACGAACAGGAAGTCGACAACGCCGTCGATAGCATGTCGAGCCTACTCGAACCCCTCATCATGGCCATCCTCGGCGTGCTAGTCGGTGGCCTCGTCATCGCCATGTACTTGCCCATCTTCAAGCTCGGTTCGGTCGTCTAGCGCCCATGGCACTGGAAGGCATTGCCACGCTGCTCGCAGCGCTGGGTCCTGCAGGCCCTGCATGGGTGGCGGGTTTTTTTGGTCTGCTGGTCGGTAGCTTCCTGAATGTCGTCATCCACCGCCTGCCGCGCATGATGCAGGCGGATGCGGAAAGCGAGGCATGCGAGATTCTGAACGTGAACGCTTCCGCTGAAGCGCCTACGCTGGTGGCCGGACCGCGCTTCAACCTCATCACCCCGCGCTCGCGTTGCCCCGCTTGCGGCACGTTCATCCATGCCTGGCAAAACATCCCCTTGCTGTCGTGGCTGCTCCTGCGCGGCCGTTGCGCCGGGTGCCAAACGCCCATCAGCGTCCGCTACCCCTTGGTGGAATTGTTCACGGGCGTGGCCTTCGCCGTCGTCGGCTGGCACTTCGGTGCAACCATCGAAACGCTTTACGGCTGCATCGTCGTGGCCTTTTTGGTGTCCATGTCCGGCATCGACTTCGACACCCAGTACCTTCCCGACAGCCTAACCCTGCCAATGCTCTGGCTGGGGTTGCTCGCCGCGGTGACCACGGGCCGCGGCGCGGCACCCTTCCCCGTCGGTCCAACGGATGCCATCGTAGGAGCGGTCGTAGGCTATCTCTGTCTGTGGAGCGTCTATTGGCTGTTCCGCCTCATTACCGGGCGTGAAGGCATGGGCCGGGGCGATTTCAAGCTGCTGGCGGCGCTGGGGGCTTGGTTGGGTTGGACCGCCATTCCGCTCATCGTGCTGCTCTCGGCCTTGGTCGGTGCCATCGTCGGCGGGGTCCTCATCGTCTTCCGCGGCCGCGATCACCAGTTACCCATGCCCTATGGGCCGTTTCTGGCGGCGGCCGGTTTCGTGGCAATGCTGTGGGGCCCAGCGTTGGTAGCCTGGTACCTCCGCCTGAGCGGCCTCTAGGAAGGCCCAGCGTGCCAGAACGCCCGTTCGTGGTTGCCCTCACCGGCGGCATCGCTAGCGGCAAGTCAGCCGTGTCGGCTGCTTTTGCGCGCCACGGCGTCCCCGTCCTCGACGCTGACGTTATCTCCCGGCAAGTCGTCGAGCCCGGACAGCCCGCCCTCACCGCGGTCGTGAGCGAGTTCGGCCCCGCGGTGCTCGGGCCCGATGGGCAGCTCGACCGCACAGCGCTAAGAGCGCTGGTGTTTGCCCGCCCCGAAGCACGTCGCCAACTGGAAGCCATCCTGCATCCTGCCATCCGGCAGGCCTTCACTGCCGCCAGCGCGACTGTCGGCGGCCCTTACCAAATCCACGCCATCCCACTGCTGGCTGAATCTGGCCGCGCCAAGGAATACGAGCGGGTGCTGGTGGTGGATTGCCCCCGCGAAACGCAGTTGCAGCGGTTACTGGCCCGGGACCAAGAGACGCTAGAGCGGGCCGAAGCCATTCTGGCTGCCCAAGCCACTCGGGAACAGCGGCTAGCGGTCGCTACCGAAGTCATCGTGAATACAGGAACGCTGGACGAACTGGCAGCAACCGTTGCGGTGCTCCACGCACAGTATCTGGAAGCTGCGGCCACCCGGTCGTGACGCTAGTGCATTTTTTTGGTGCACACCTGTTCCACGCCGCGCCCGCATCAGACACAATACAAAAATGACCCCCAGTTCACCCATGGCGGAGGAAGCGTCGGCAGCGGTAGCGCCGCAGGCGGCGCTGTGCCCGGCAGCGGCGATTGCGCGGCCAGCCAGCGCGCCGAGCGGGCCGGTGGTCTACGAGCAACCGCTGAACGAACGCATGCGCAATTTCTTGCGCTTGGAGTTTCTCTATCGGCAGGCCTGCCACCACAACGATGACAGCCTTGACCTACCGGACGCCTGGGCTACCCGCGCGGCCGTCACGGCACTGCTCGACCTCATGGCCATCACGGCACGCGGCGATACGCGCACGGATGTCCTGAAGGAACTCGACCGCCAGACTGGCCTGTTACGCGACTACCAATCCCGCCCCGGCGTGGACGCTGGGCGTCTGCGCGCCGTCGTCGCCACCTTGGGCGAACGCCGCGAAGCCTTGCATGCCGCCGGTGCGAATTTCCTGCAGCGCCTGCGTGACAACGAGTTCCTGGCAGCCGTGAAGCATCGCAGCACTATCCCCGGTGGCACCTGCGAATTCGACCTGCCTGCCTACACCCATTGGCTGGGGCTGGCGGCTAACCGCCGACAGCAGGAATTCGAGTCTTGGCTGGCGCCGTTCCGCCCACTGTGTGACAGCGTGGCGGACCTGCTGTGGGTCACCCGCGAGAATGCTCGGCCGCGCCGCGAGAAGGCCACCGGCGGGCAGTTTCACATCACCTTCGAACGCGACCACCCCCTGCAGCTGCTGCGTATCAGCTTGCCCGCCGATAGCGAACTCTACCCGGAAGTATCTGGCAACCAGATGCGCTGCAGCATGCGCTTCCTGCGCTGGGGCGAAGCCGGGCAGCGTCCCGCACAAGCCACCAGCGACGTCGACTTCGTTCTCACCTGTTGCAACTGATGTCGACGCCGGAAGTCGCCTGCCCTACTTGCAGCGCCATGTCGCCGTGGTCCAGCAGCAACCCCTACCGCCCGTTCTGCAGCGAACGCTGCAAACTCATCGATTTAGGCGGTTGGTTCGAGGAACGGTTTCGCATCCCCGGGCAGCCCGCGCCCGACGCCGATGGCGAGCCGCAAAGCACCCCCTCGTCGCCCGATACCGAACCTGGAACACTCCAATGAAGCTCTATAGCAACGCGTTTGCGCCCAGCCCGCGCCGCGTGCGCATGTTCGCTGCCGAAAAGGGGTTGACGCTGGAAACCGTCAACCTCGATTTCGCCAACAACGAACACCACGCACCCGCGTTTCTGGCTGTCAACCCGGTGGGCGAAGTACCCGCGTTGGTGCTGGACGAAGGCACCGTTCTCACCGAATCGCTGGCCATCTGCCGGTACCTCGAAGAACTGTATCCGCAGCCCTCACTGTTCGGCAGCAGCGCGCTCGAGCGTGCCCGCATCGCCCAATGTGTTGATCATCTGATGTTCCGTCTGTACGTTCCGGCCACGCAAGCGTTCAAGCACACGCATGCTTACTGGGCCACTCGGCTCACGCAGGTTTTGCCGTACGGCGATGTGGCGCGCGCACTGCTCCGCGAGGAGCTCACACGCATCGAAGGCTGGCTGACGGACGGCCGCGCCTTTCTGGTGGACGACCGGTTCTCAATGGCGGATATCGTCGCTTACACGAGCGTTGAATTCGCCAAGGTCGGCGGCGTACGTGTCAGTGAAGAACACCCTCAGTTGAAGGCCTACATGGCACGCATTGGCGTCAGGCCTTCAGCGAAGGCCTGAAAGCAGGCGGTATCGGAACTAGAACGAAAGCGCTAACGCTGGCGGACACGCATCCGCCAACGCAGGCCGGCCTCAGGGCGCAATCGCCGCCGGTCGGGCACCCGGTTCAGGCCGCAGGTGGCGCTCCAAAAAGCGCGCAATGGTGTGGTACCCATGCGGGCCCACACTCGCCTGCCGCAACAAACCATGCTTGTGGCCGGGGTAGACCATCACCTCAAAGGGCTTGTTGGCCTCCTGCAGCAACTTGAACAAACGCGTGCTGTGTGCAAACAGCACGTTATCGTCGGCCATGCCGTGCAACACCAGCAGCGGGTCCTGCAGCTGCGTGGCCACGCCAAGCACGCTGGAACTGGCATAGCCGGCGGCATTGGCCTGCGGCGTACCCATGTAGCGTTCGGTGTAGGCCGTGTCGTACAACGACCAATCAGTCACCGGCGCGCCGCTCACCGCCGCCGCAAACACGCCAGGTGCGCGCATCACCAGGTTCAACGCCATGTAGCCGCCATAACTCCAGCCGAACACCCCAACGCGCTGGCCGTCCACGAACGACTGACTCTTCAGCCACTCAACGCCCTTGAGCTGGTCTTGTACTTCCACCGCGGCCATCTGGTGAAACAGCGCGCCGTCCATACGCGTGCCCTGCAGCGCACTACCACGGTTATCGAGCGAGAACACCAGAAAACCGCGGCGGGCGAGGTAATGCGCGAAGCCATCGTCCCAAGCGTTCATCACTTGCTGCCCATGCGGCCCGCCATACACCTGCACCACCACCGGGTAGCGCTTCGCCGGGTCAAAGTCACGCGGCTGCACCAATTGGTAGTGCAGCGTCTGGCCATCCGCCGCTGCCAGCGTACCGAATACATACCGCGGGTGCGTTGCCAGATAAGGCGCATACGGATGAGTGGCGTCGAGAGTGTTCGGCACCAATGCTGCCAACTCCTTGCCACCGGCATCGCGCAGGACCGTACGCGCTGGCACGTCAACCGAAGAATGCGTATCGAGCACAAACTTGGCATCACGCGACATCTGCACCGCATGCCAACCCGCTTCCTGAGTCAGACGGCGCGGCTGGTCAGCCTCGCGACCATCCAGCGCGGCGCTGTAAAGCTGCCGCTGTGAATGTCCTTCGCGTGAGGCCACAAACCACACTCGTCCCGCCTTCTCGTCCATTGCGCCCAATTGCGTCACCGCCCAGTCACCACGAGTGACCGTCGCTACCAGCTCGCCGCTAATCGCATAACGGTAAAGATGCTGATGCCCGCTGCGCTGCGAGGCCCACAGGAAGCCCCCATCCTTCAAGGGGCGTAGCAAGTCGTGCAGCTCCACCCAGGTGTCGCTGCGTTCGCTAAGCACCAACCGAGTAGCGCCATCCGCAGCCTGCGCGCGTAGCAAGTCCAACTGGGTCTGCGTGCGGTTCAAGCGCTGCACCAACACGCCGCGCGAATCGCGCTCCCAATCCACCCGGGCCAAGTAGATGTCGGTGTCCTTGCCGAGGTCCACCCTCTTTGGCTCACCGCCTGCCATCGGCACCACCTGCAACGACACCAGCGCATTCGGCTGCCCAGCGGCGGGATAGCGTTGCTTCACGGTGCGGGTGCCATTCCCTAAAATTTCCACGCGCTCCACTTCGGGAACCGGGGTTTCGTCGACCGTCGCGTACGCCAGATAAGCCTCGTCGGGTGACCACCAGTAACCCGTGTCGCGAGCCAGTTCTTCCTGAGCGATGAATTCCGCCACGCCATGGCTGATGACTCCGCCACCGCCGGTGGTGATGGCGCGTTCCGCGCCATTGGCGAGGTCAATGACCCAAAGGTCCTGAGCACGAATGAAACTGACGAACCTCCCCTTGGGCGAGAAGCGAGCGTCAGTCTCCCAAGCTTCACTACGCGTCAAGCGACGCACGGCATTGGCCGCCGGCAAGGTGAGGTCGTACAGGTATAGGTCCCCACCGAGCGGAAATAGCAGCCGCTTGCCATCGGCGGAGAACGAATACTCGACAATACCGCGCAGGGCGGCCGTTCGCGCCCGTTCACGACGCGCCTCTTCCTCGACAGAGAGCGTCGCTTCCTCGGGCAGCAGCGCGCGGGCATCCACCAACCGCGCCTTCTCGCGGGTCTTCAGGTCATAAGCCCAAAGATCCAACCGGTCTTTGTCCTCGACCGACCCCTGCAGCCAGGTAACGCGGGTACCGTCTGGGGAAAAGCGCAGGCCACGCAGACCCGCACCGGCCAACTCCGGCGCCGCGAACAAACGCTCCAACGTCAAGGCCTTGGCGTCGCCAACCGCCGCACCCGCTAGGGGGCCAGAAACGCTACCGGAGGCGCCCGCCGCACCGGCAGGCAGAATTACGCCGAGCAAAGCCAAAGGCACGACCAGAGGTCTGACCAGAGGCCCGACCAGAGGCATAGCCAAAGGGATGCCACGGGCAAGCGCCGCGCGCAAACTGCGTAAGAATTTCGCCGGGAGAGCAGCAGGCATGGGGACTCCGGTAGACTTCACCAATCCGTCACTCCGGAGTCTAACCCGTGTCCCAGCCCTCCCTGCGGCCCCTGTTGGTGGCCCTCGCCCTCCTCGCCCTCACCGGTTGCTCCCCGTTGAACTCGGCCCAAAAGTCGAACGCCGTTCAAGCCGGCGCGGTGGTGACCACGCCATCCCCCAAACCGGGCGTCCAGTCCGTCGCGGCGGTAGCCACCAAGACCCTCCGCCCAGGGCTGACTTACCCCGCATTTGCTCGCGGCGACCACCGCGATACCTACTTCGGCGAGACCGTCGCCGACCCTTACCGAGTGATGGAGAATGTTGATGACCCAGCAGTGCGCACTTGGGTCGCAGGGCAAAATCAACTCGCTGAACCGTACCTCACTGGCATTCCCGCCCGCGCCAGCCTGAAGGACCGACTGACCAAACTGTGGACCTTCGAACGCTTCGGTCTGCCCGCACGGTATGGGCAGCGGTACTTTTTCCAGCGCAATGACGGCCGCCAAAACCAGTCAGTGCTTTACGTGGCGGATGCACTCGATGCTGCCCCACGGGTTCTTATTGACCCCAACGCATTTTCTAAAGACGCCACCGTCTCGCTTGCCTCCTACGACATCGCGCCACAAGGGGACCTCATCGCCTACGCAGTATCCGACGGGGGTACGGACTGGAGGACATGGCGCATTCGTCGTGTGGCAGACGGCCAGGACCTGACCGATGAACTGCACCTGACGAAGTTCACCAGCATCGCTTGGATGCCTGACGGCAAGAGCTTCTTCTATTCACGCTACCCGCAACGTACTGGCGATACCACGGGACTGGTGGGCGATGACCGCCAACAAGTCGCGGTGTACTACCACGTGGTCGGGCAACCGCAGACCGCCGACGTGCCGGTCTATGCCGTCACGGACCACAAGACCCGCAACCCCTACGCCACTGTCTCGGATGACGGTCGCTGGCTTCTCATCAGCATCAGCGATGGCTTCGACCGCAACGCCATCCATGTCGCCGATCTCACCGGCTGGCAACCCGGCCAGTCCTTGCCCTTGCAGCGCACGCTAGACCAATGGGATGGGCTCTATGGTTTCCTCGGCAACGACGCCGGCGTTTTGTACTTTCAGACTACGTCAGGTGCACCTCGCGGGCGCATCATCGCCGTCGACATGTCGCGCCCGGCTGCCATCGAATGGCAGACGCTCGTGCCAGAGGCCGCCGAAACCATCAGTAACGCTTCATATGTGGGTGGCAAGTTTGTAGTGAACGTGCTGCAGGACGCCCGCTCGCGTGTCCGTTTGTACAGCCGTAGCGGTGTAGTGCTCGGCGCCGTGCCGCTGCCCGGTCTTGGCAGCGCTGCCGGCTTCGGCGGTCGTGGCGACGATACCGAAACGTTCTTCAGCTATACCGACTATCTGACGCCAGCGGCGGTCTACCGTTATGACATGACCAACGGCACTACTACGCTGTTCCGTTCGCCCAGCGTGGACTTCCGTGGCGTCGACTACGTGACGGAGCAAGTGTTTTATCAGTCCAAGGACGGTACGCGTGTACCCATGTTCCTGACTTATCGTCGCGACCTCCCAAAAGACGGCCGGCGGCCCACGCTGCTCTATGGCTACGGCGGCTTCGACATCTCACTGACCCCAGGCTTCAGCGTGCCAATTGCCGTGTGGCTGGAACAGGGTGGCGTGTACGCCGTGGCCAACTTGCGCGGGGGCGGTGAATATGGCGCCGCTTGGCACGAGGCCGGCACCAAGCAGCACAAGCAAAACGTGTTCGACGATTTCATCGCCGCTGGCGAATGGCTAGTGAAGTCCGGCTGGACCGCTCCGGACCGCCTTGCCATTCATGGACGCAGTAATGGTGGCCTGCTCATCGGCGCCACGCTATTGCAGCGGCCGGACCTATTTGCTGCTGCACTGCCCGGCGTTGGCGTGCTGGACATGTTGCGTTACCACACCGCGAGCGCGAACGCGCGCGGCTGGTCCAGCGACTATGGCCTCTCCGAAGTGGAAAGCGATTACCGCGCACTGAAGCAATACTCACCTGTGCACAACGTACAGGAAGGTCGCTGCTATCCACCCACCCTCATCACGACCGCCGATCATGACGACCGCGTGGTACCGTGGAACAGCTTCAAGTTCGGAGCAGCCTTGCAACATGCTCAGGGTTGCCCCAACCCGGTGCTCCTGCGCGTCGAAACGCGCGCCGGGCATGGTGCCGGCAAACCGACCTGGATGCAGGTAGAAGACTGGGCTGATCAATTCGCCTTCCTGTTTCGCCATCTGCAAATGCCGGGCGGGGCTCCCAACAGCACCAACAACGCCGGCAACGGCAATACCGCGCAGGACTGAGCAGCAACCACCCCATGAAGAACCAGCGGTCATCATTCCTCGAAGCGGGTAAGCGCAAGTTCCTTTCCGATGGCAAGCGCAGCTTCATACGTAATGCGGACCTGCCAAAGCCACCAGCCGACATACCACCACCACCGCTGGCCAGCCGCCATGAAGACTTTGATTTAGGGCGCTGGCGTGTGAGGCCTGCCATGGCCACGCTGGAGCGAGACGGCAAGACCATCAAGTTGCCAACGACCACGCTCGGGGTGTTGCTGGTGCTGCGTGAGGGCTTTGCCGACCAATATGGCCCCGTGGTGGAAGTGAGCCACTGCGCATTGCGCATTTTCGGGAAGATGAAGCAAACGAACGGTGTTCGCCTGGCGGTAGGCGAACTGCGTCGTCTGCTCGATGGCGAAGACGCGCGTATCGACTCGCCGTTACCGGGACATTACCAACTGGTGATCGGCCACGGCCCCGGGGGCATCGAACTAGACGACGACGTGCCTGGCGCCAATGCAGTACGCCATTTCCTCACGGCGCGTCGTAAGCGGCGCCTCATCTTCGGTGCTGCCGCAGGTGTAATCACGCTGTTGATTGGCGGCAGCCTCGTCGACTGGATCAATGATGGTGTCGTCGTACGCGGGATACCCTCCAAGCCCATGCCGCTTACCCAATGGCCAGGTCGCGAAGAATCGCCAAGCCTTGCACCGGATGGTCGGCGTCTCGTGTTCAGCTGGACCCCACCTAGCGGGCTGAGTGACCTGTTCATACTCGCTTTCGGTCAGCAGCAACCGCAGCGTTTGCTGCCGCCAGCCGGTCCCGGCGTCGAGCGGCGCTTCCCAGTGTGGTCGCCCACGGCGAAGCTCATCGCCTATTACCAACTCGAAGGGCAGGACTGCCAGTTGCGCGCCGTATCGCCCGTGGGTGATGGCGACCGCGCCTTGACTGTCTGCAATTCCGAAGACGTGGGCCCGCTAGCTTGGTCACCCGATGGCGCTTCCGTGGTCTTCGCCGAGCGCACCGCCCCCGACATGCCCGTCCGTATCGTCTCCTTCGACCTCGACGACAAGTTTGGTCAGGGCCGCCGACAAGCACTGACCACCCCGGCCGTGGGACAGCCCGGCGATACCTTGCCGGCATTCTCTGCCGACCAGCAATCGCTCTACTTCGTTCGTGAACGTGCCTTGGGCAACATGGACATCGCCGGTATCGACTTTGGCCGTGCCAAAATTCGCCGACTGACTCGTGATGCCGCGACCTGGACCGGCTTGTTAGTCGAACCAGGCGGACGCAACCTGCTGGGCAGCAGCGACCGCGGTGGTGCCTCGGCCCTGTGGCGGTTGCCGATCACGGCCGATACCCCGGAACTGGTGCTAGAAGACTCCGCCGATTTACGGCAACCCACGCTGTCCCAAGACGGGACACGGCTGGTGTTCGAGCGCGCGCGGGAGCTTACTCGTGTACTGGCTCTGCCCTTGCCATCTGGCGGCAACACCGACCTACCACGTGAGGTGGCAGCGCCAGTGGAATGGCTTGAGTCCAACGCCCACGTGTCGGGCGTACAGTTTTCTCCGAACGGCACGCAGGTCGCTTATGTCAGTGATGCTGGCGGCCAGGCACGCGTCTGGGTGGCTCGAGCCGACGGCAGCGGCGCACGCGCACTGGACAGCCTGAAGGCTACCCGGATGGATGCCCCGCGCTGGTCACCGGACAGCCGCTCACTGGTCGTGGCGGCAGCTGTTGGCGGCTATTACCAACTCCATTTACTGGACGTAGCACGCGACAAGGCAGAGAAACTGACCACAGATGAGGCCGACGAACGCGTTCCCGCGTGGTCACGCGATGGACGCTGGATTTACTACGGATCTACGCGCGGCGCCGTGGTGATTGAAGTTGCCGGTGGCCCCTTGGTGCGAGGTGCACGCTGGCAACTTTGGCGTCGCCCAGCACCGGGACAGCGAAATGCGAACCCGGAGCAAATCACTACAGATGGTGGCTTCGCGGCGCAGGAAAGCGTGGACGGCAGCACGCTGTTCTTCACACGGCCCGATCGCCCAGGACTGTACGCCAGGCCAACGCGCGGCGCAGGTGACGATCTGTTGGTTTCGCGCGAACCCGCCGTGCCCGATTTCGCCCAGTGGACCGTCGCCAAAGATGCGCTGTATATCGTTGCGCGCGAGGACCTCACGGAAGGCCATCGTGGCGCTGGTATCACCCGCCTGGTGCGCGTCGGCTGGCCAGACCGGGTACGCACGGAGTTACGTCCACTGGCCCGTCTGGCCGGCGGGGGCTCGCTGGGACTTTCGCCGGATGGCAGCCAACTGCTCTATACCCAAACGGTGCGTTGGGAAACCGACCTGATGACGTCGGTGATGCGCTGACTTGCCTAACGCCACCAAAGCTTGGTGGTAGCCGTCTCATGTCCACCCTCGCGGGGTTTCGTCGCATCTACCACCATGGGCAAGCCGACCGTGGACAACACCGCCAAGTCCCGAGCATCCAGCGACGGGTCGCGCACACAAAGAAAGCGCATACCGGCCTTTAGCGCCGCACGGGCTTCCGGCAGCGTATCGGCCATTTGACCAGCGAGCAGCCTCGCTGGCAGTGGCTGAGGTTCCTCGTTTTCCGCCCACACCACACCGTCAAGACAGTCGCCAGCCTCCGGGCACCACTGCGCACCACCGGCTAGCAGTACATCGCCACGGGCACGCACTTCAGCCAGTACTTCGCGGGTGTGCGGATCAGCGAAATTCCAAGCACCATCCAGCCACCAACCTAGGCGCTCGCGGGAACGCGGCGCGCGCGCCGCACGGGCGCGCAACGACACTGCATCGGTCGCACGTGCCATTACGGCGGGCAAACGCAACGCGGTCACTAACGGCGCATCCGCCTCGAGCAGGTCGATCTCTTCAAGCGCTTCCGGCATCACCCACTGTAGCCGTTGCCCATCCAGACCTACTGGTAATCCGCGCCAGCCCGTGACGACCCATGCATCGATGAGCACACGTCGTGGCAGTTCTCCGGCAACACCTGCCGGATACTCGTGGCGCACTTTCAGCAACGGTCGCGCTTCAGTGACCTCGATGCCCAACTCTTCAACAAGTTCACGGTAGAGGCCTTGCTGCGGCACTTCCGCCGGGTGCTTCTTACCCCCGGGAAATTCCCACTTGCCAGCATGCGCTTTCCCCTCCGGGCGTTGGGCAATAAGCACCCGTCCATCTTTGCCGACCAGTGCACCCGCCATCACATGGAGTTCGGCAACCACGGCGCTAACTGCGCTTTGCGACGGCAAGGTCGAAGCGACCATCTCAGCGGACTTCAGTGATGAACTTCTCGCGCGGCCAGCGAACTTTCTGCAAGTTCACGAGCCAGTCTCCGTCTGCTTGGCGATAGCCCAGCGGCAACAGCACCACACTGCGCAAGCCACGAGCTCGTAAACCGAGGATCTCGTCTACTGCTGCATCGTCGAAGCCTTCCATCGGCGTGCAGTCCACTGCTTCGGCGGCGGCCGCAATAACCGCAG
>CAIOHZ010000297.1 GCA_903858165.1 uncultured Pseudomonadota bacterium | reverse complement strand
AGCGCGGCCAGCCCCGACTACCGCCACCCGTTCACCATCGAACGTGCGGTGAAGTCGGTTGGCATGGTCATCATCTCCACCGACCGCGGCCTCTGCGGCGGCCTGAACACCAACCTGTTCAAGTCGGTGCTGATGCAGCTGCGTGAATTCCAGGCGCAAGGCGTGGAAGTGCACCTGACGCTCATCGGCAGCAAGGGCCTCGCGTTCTTCCGCCGCTTGAAGCTGCCGGTGGTTTCCAGCATCACGCACTTGGGGGACCGCCCCCACCTCGCGGACCTCATCGGCACCATCAAAGTGCAGCTGGACATGTACCTGGAAGGCAAGACGGACCGTCTGTTCCTGGTGCACAACCGCTTCGTGAACACGATGAGCCAGAAGGCTGAAGCGCTGCAGTTGCTGCCCGCTATCGTGCAGGACGCCGGCGACTTGCAGGACCGCTGGGACTACATCTACGAGCCTTCGGCAGCCGAGCTGCTCGAGGGCTACATGACCCGCTACATCGAAAGTCAGGTGTACCAGGCCGCCGTGGAAAACGTCGCCTGCGAAATGGCTTCGCGCATGGTCGCGATGAAGAGTGCCAGCGACAACGCCGGCAAGCTCATCGACGAGCTGCAGCTGGTTTACAACAAGGCGCGTCAGGCGGCTATCACCAAGGAGCTGGCGGAAATCGTCGGCGGTGCGGCTGCGGTCTGACCGGTCAAGAATTCGATCACTATCAGGACGAGCAGGGCAAATGGCCCCGCTCGATGAGGAGAAAACGATGAGCACAGGCAAGATCGTCCAGATCATCGGCGCCGTTATCGACGTCGAGTTCCCGCGCGATAGCATCCCCATGGTTTACGAAGCCCTCAAGCTCGTGGACGGTGGCCTGACGCTGGAAGTGCAGCAGCAGCTCGGCGACGGCGTCGTCCGCTGCATCGCCATGGGCGTTTCGGAAGGCCTGCGCCGCGGGCTGGAAGTCGGCCGCACGGGCGCCCCCATCTCCGTGCCCGTGGGCACCGGCACCTTGGGTCGCATCATGGACGTGCTCGGCACGCCGCAAGACGAGGCCGGCCCTGTGCAGGTCACGGAATACTGGCCCATCCACCGTGCTGCTCCGTCGTATGACGAACAGGCGGGCGGCCAAGACCTGCTCGTCACGGGTATCAAGGTTATCGACCTGCTCATCCCGTTCGCGAAGGGCGGCAAGATCGGCCTGTTCGGCGGCGCCGGCGTGGGCAAGACCGTCAACATGATGGAGCTCATCAACAACATCGCGAAGGCGCACGCGGGTTTGTCTGTGTTCGCCGGCGTGGGTGAGCGCACCCGTGAAGGCAACGACTTCTATCACGAGATGAAGGATTCGGGCGTTCTGGACAAGGTGGCCATGGTGTACGGCCAGATGAACGAGCCGCCCGGCAACCGTCTGCGCGTGGCGCTCACGGGCCTGACCATGGCCGAATACTTCCGCGACGAAAAGCAGGCCAACGGCAAGGGCCGTGACGTGCTGCTGTTCATCGAGAAGGCACGCTTCCAAGCGAACCAAGTGCTACGGTGGGCGACGTACCTGACCAAGAAGTGGGCGGGCAAGCAAACCCGCACGGCGCAAAAAGACATCGCTAAAATCT
>CAIOHZ010000296.1 GCA_903858165.1 uncultured Pseudomonadota bacterium | reverse complement strand
GAGCTGCCGGCTGGCTTCACGCTCACGGCGCACGTTGGCTTCTCGCGTGGCGATTACTGGAAGAATGCCGTGGAAGGCGTGAACGGCGAATACGACGACTACACCCTTGGTGTATCGCGTGCGTTTGGTCCGGTCACTGCCTCGTTGAAGTACTCGGTGGTGAGCACGGACGCCGCTGCCCGTACCCGCGACCGCGTGTTCAACAACGAAAACCGCATCCTGTTCCAGGTGTCGACCACTTTCCCCTGGTCTAAGGACTGATCTTCAGCCATCGGGAAGCAAAAAGGCGGAGGGGCAACCCTCCGCCTTTTTTCTGCGCGGGTGTCGCGCCTCAGACCGTCTGCAGTACTTCGCGCAGCGTGCCGAACAGCTGGTCGATGTGCGACTTCTCGATGATGAGCGGCGGCGACATGGCGATGATATCGCCGGTGGTGCGCACTAGTTGGCCCTTCGCGAAGCACTTGAGGAAGGCGTCGTAGGCCCGCGCCGTGGGCTTGCCCGGGATGGGGGCCAGCTCGATACCGCAGATGAGGCCGTAGGTGCGAATGTCGATGACCGCCGGCAGGCCCCTGAGCGAATGCGCGGCGTCTTCCCAGTACTGGGCCATTTCCTTGGCACGCGTCAGCAGACCGTCACGCTCGTAGATGTGCAGCGTGGCGAGTGCCGCGGCGCAGGCCACCGGGTGCGCCGAGTAGGTGTAGCCGTGGAACAGGTCGATGGCAGCTTCCGGGCCCTGCATGAAGGCGTCGTAGATGCCCTGCTTCACGATCACCGCGCCCATGGGCAGCGCGCCGTTCGTAAGGCCCTTGGCACAGACGATGATGTCCGGCGTGACGCCGAATTCCTGCGCAGCGAAGGCCGAGCCGGTGCGACCGAAGCCGGTGATGACTTCGTCGAAAATGAGCAAGATGCCGTGGCGGTCGCAGGCCTCACGCAGACGCTTCAGGTAGCCCTCGGGCGGCAACACCACGCCGGTGCTGCCGGCAATGGGCTCGACGATGACGGCGGCAATGTTTGAAGCATCGTGCAGGGCGACGAGGCGGTCGAGTTCATCCGCAAGATGTGCGCCCCACTTCGGCAGGCCGCGGCTGAAGGCAGCTTCCGACAGATTGAAGGTGTGGGGGAGGTGGTCCACGCCGGGCAGTTGCGCGCCATAGAACTTGCGGTTGTTCACCATGCCGCCGACGGAGATGCCGCCGAAGCCCACGCCGTGGTAGCCGCGCTCGCGCCCGATGAGGCGGGTGCGCGTGCCTTCACCACGGACGCGATGGTAGGCCAGCGCAATCTTCAGCGCCGTGTCCACGGCCTCGCTGCCGGAGTTCACGAAGAGGGCGTGGTTCATGCCTTCCGGGGCCAGTTTCACCAGCGCATTGGCTGCCCGAAAGCCCAACGGATGGCCCATCTGGAACGGCGGCGCGTAGTCCATCTCGGCGATCTGCGCGGCTACTGCCTCGCTGATTTCCTTACGACCGTGGCCGGCATTCACGCACCACAGGCCGGCAACACCGTCGAGAATCTCGCGACCGTCCTGGGTCCAGTAGTACATGCCACTGCTCTTGGCGAGCAAGCGTGGGGCGGCCTTGTACTGGCGGTTGGCGGTGAAGGGCATCCACAGCGCTTCCATGTCCTGACGAGACAGGGGCAGCTTGGCAAGTTCGATGGGGTTGGCGCTCATGGCGGAGTCCTTGGAAAGCGGGGCGCGGGGGGCCGGTGAGAGGGAAGGCTAAGGCGTGAATGATAAGAAAAATTGACACCAAGTGCGACTTTCTGACAAAAAAGGGCTTGGGTGTTTAAAATCATCAACGGTTTGTTCAAATTTTTCTGGCGCGAGGATTGGCCGTGGGCAGTAATCATGAGCATTGATGTGGGAGCCCATCTGCGGGCAGTTCGCCAGATGTATGGCCTTTCCCAACGGGAACTGGCCAAACGCGCCGGGGTGACCAACGGCATGATCTCGCTCATCGAGCAGAACCGGGTCAGCCCTTCGGTCAGTTCCTTGAAAAAGGTGCTGGATGGCATCCCCATGTCGCTGTCCGAGTTTTTCACGCTGGACTTGGCGCAGGCGCCGCAGGTGTTCTTCGGCAGCGACGAACTGACGAACCTCGGCAGCGACGAAGTATCGCTGCGCCTCGTGGCAGCGCGGCGGCCTAACCGGGCCATGTCCATCCTGCATGAGTGCTATGCGCCCGGCGCCGACACCGGGGAGGAAATGCTCACCCACAAGGGCGAGGAGGGCGGCGTCGTGGTGCGCGGCACCATGGAACTGACCGTGGGTGGTAGCAGTCGCGTGCTGCAGCCCGGCGAGGCTTACTACTTTTCCAGTTCCGTGCCGCACCGCTTCCGGAACCCGGGGCGCGAAGAGTGCGAGATTATCTCGGCGAGCACACCGCCCACGTTCTAGGTGGTTTTCCGTTGGTGGCTCCTAGCCGTTACCATGGCGTCAGTGTTTCCTGAGGCCTCCGCTATGCCCCGTCATCTCGCCGTTGCTGCCACACAGTTCGCCTGTTCCTGGGACCGTGCTGCCAATCTGGCGGCTGCCGAACGCGTCGTTCGTGCTGCTGCCGCGCAGGGTGCCCAAGTGATCTTGGTACAGGAGTTGTTCGAGACGCCGTATTTCTGCGTGGACCATCGCTATGACTACCACGCCTTGGCGGTGCCACTGGCGGAGAATCCGGCGCTAGCCCTGCTGCGCCGGCTGGCGGCGGAGTTGCAGGTGGTGCTGCCGGTGTCGGTTTACGAGCGCGACGGCAACAGCCTCTACAACACGCTGGTGATGGTGGATGCCGGTGGTGCCGTGTTGGGGCACTACCGCAAGGCGCACATTCCCGAGAGCCCGGGCTACCACGAGAAGTTTTACTTCGCTCCTGGCGACACGGGCTTCAAGGTGTGGGACACGCGCTTCGCGCGCATTGGCGCCGCGGTGTGCTGGGACCAGTGGTTCCCCGAGCCGGCGCGCGTGATGGCTTTGCACGGCGCTGAACTACTGCTGTACCCCACGGCCATCGGCAGTGAGCCACAGGACCCGACGCTCGACAGCAAGGACCACTGGACGCGCACCATGCAGGGCCATGCTGCCGCCAACATGGTGCCGTTGATCGCGAGCAACCGGATCGGTCGCGAAGATGGCCAGCAGAACGGTATTACCTTCTACGGCTCCAGTTTCATTGCGGACCATACCGGCGCACTGGTGCAAGTGGCGGACCGCATCAGCGAAGGCGTGCTGGTGCACACCTTCGACCTCGACGCCACGCGTGACTATCGCCGCAACTGGGGTGTCTACCGCGACCGCCGCCCGGAACTGTATACCGCGCTAACCACGCTCGACGGGCACACCCGGCCGGTGCAGGGGTAGGAGGCAGCTCGCTGCCGATATCCATGCTTGACCAAGGCTATGTTTGCGTCGACCTGGAGACCACAGGCGGCAACGCGCTGCACAGCCGCATCATCGAAGTCGGCTTGGTGGCGGTGGCGCCTGACGGGCGCACCGAGACCTTCAGTTCGCTGGTCAACCCGGGTTGCCGCATTCCGTCGCACATCGAATCGTTCACCGGCATCACGAACGAAGCGGTGGTAGATGCGCCGCGGTTCGAGCAGATAGCCAATGAAGTGATGGCGTGGTTGCAGGGCCGCTTGTTCGTGGCCCACAACGCGCGCTTCGACTACGGTTTTCTTCGTGCCGAGTTCCGTCGGGTGGGCCTGCGCTTGCAAGTGCCGGTGCTGTGTACGGTGAAGCTGTCGCGTCGCTTGTTTCCCGCTGAACACCGGCACAACCTGGATGCCGTCATCGCGCGGCACGGCCTGACTTGTACCGCACGGCACCGTGCTTTGGGCGATGCCGAAGTGCTGGTGGGATTCTTGGCGCAAGTGCGCGAACGGTTTGCGCCCGACGAACTCGCGCCGGTGCTGGACGAACTACTGCGGCTGGCGCCATTGCCGCCGCAGTTGCCGCCAGATTTGCTTGACGACTTGCCCGACGGCCCGGGCGTTTATCGTTTCTATGGTGAAGACGAGGCTCTGCTCTATGTGGGCAAAAGCAAGCGCCTGCGTGACCGCGTGCTGGAACACTTCGCCCGCGAGCATGCGAATACGAAAGAGATGAAGCTGACGCGCCAAGTGCGTC
>CAIOHZ010000295.1 GCA_903858165.1 uncultured Pseudomonadota bacterium | reverse complement strand
GTACTTCTTCAGCGCCTCGACAGCCGCCTTCACGAAGAAAGACATGAAGCCGAGACGAACGCCGTGCGCCTTCTCGAACTTGTCCTTGTACTTCGTGCGCAATTCATTCAGCGCCTTCAGGTCCACTTCGTTGAAGGTGGTGAGCAAAGCCTGCGTCGCCTGGGCTTCCACGAGGCGCTGGGCAATACGCGTACGCAGACGGGTCATGGGCACGCGCTGTTCGCTACGGCCGGCACGCGGGGCAGCCGGCGGCATAGCAGGAGCAGCAGCAGCCACAGGCGCCGGAGCCGATGCTGGCTTGTCCACTGCCTTGGCCACGTCTTGCTTGGTCACGCGGCCGTCCTTGCCAGACCCAGCAACGTTTGCCGGATCCACGCCAGTATCTTCAGCGAGGCGTTTGGCAGAAGGCGCCACCTTGGCAGCAGCAGCCGAAGCTGAAGCGGCCGCGGCAGGCGCAGCAGTAGCAGACGCCACGGCCACGGCACCTTCTTCCAACAGCGCCAACACTTGGCCGGCCACTACCACGGTACCTTCGGCCACCAGAATCTCCTTCAGTACCCCACCGGCGGTGGCAGGCACTTCCAGCACGACCTTGTCGGTCTCCAGGTCGGCCAGGTTCTGGTCACGCGAGACAGCTTCGCCGGCCTTCTTGTGCCACTTCACCAGCGTGGCATCCGCCACGGATTCGGGAAGGTTCGGAACACGGACTTCAATGATCATGGCTTATTTCCTGCTGGCCTTGGCTGGCGCGCTCGTAGGCGTGGCGGCCGGAATGAATTCAATGGCAGCCGCCACGAGACGGGCCTGCTCCTCAGTGTGGATAGCCCCAATGCCGGTAGCCGGTGCGGCAGCGCCGCGACGACCCGCATAGAACAGGTGCTGCTTGCTGCCCATGGGGTCTTGCAAGCGATGACGGATTTGGTACCAAGCCCCCTGGTTCTGCGGCTCTTCCTGACACCACACCACTTCCGTGGCGGCGACGTACTTGTCGAGAATGGCGCGGTATTCGTCCTTGGGGAAAGGGTACAACTGCTCGATACGCACAATGGCTACATCTTGCTGCGCGCGGCTGCGACGGTGCTCGAGAAGGTCGTAATAGACCTTGCCGGAGCAGAAGACCACGCGCTTCACCTTGGCCACATCCAATGTATCGACTTCATCGATAATCAACTGGAAACGCCCGCGCGAGAGTTCCTCGAGCGCCGACACCGCCAACTTGTGGCGCAGCAGGCTCTTGGGAGTCATCACTATCAGCGGCCTGCGCAAGGCACGCACCTGCTGACGACGCACCATGTGGTACATCTGCGCGGGCGTGGACGGCACGCAAACGCTCATGTTGTTCTCGGCGCACAACTGCAGGAACCGTTCAAGACGCGCCGAACTGTGTTCGGGGCCTTGACCTTCATAGCCATGCGGCAAGAACAACGCCAAGCCGCACAAACGTCCCCACTTCACTTCACCTGAAGAAATGAACTGGTCGATGATGACCTGCGCGCCGTTAGCGAAGTCGCCGAACTGGCCTTCCCAGATGACCAACTGGGTCGGGTCCGTGGTGCTGAAGCCGTATTCGAAGCCCAACACGGCTTCTTCCGACAACACCGAGTCGATAACCGTGAACTTGGGCTGCCGGTCCGCAAGGTTGCCAAGCGACACGAAAGTGTTCGCGGTGGCTTGGTCGTGTAGTACCGAGTGACGATGGAAGAACGTGCCACGCCCGACATCCTGCCCGACCAAGCGAATGGGGTAACCCTGATCCAGCAAGGTGGCATAGCCGAGCATTTCGGCTGCACCCCAATCCAATGCCTGCTCGCCGGCATACATTTTGCGACGGTCGTCGATAATCTTCGCCACACGCGGATGCAGCGTGAAGTCCGCCGGAACGTGCGTCAGGCGTACGCCCAAGCGCTTCAGGTCCACCAGCGGCACGCCCGTTAGCGGCAGCTCATTCGGGTCGGCATCCAGGAACGGCGTCCAGTCCACCGTGTACTTATTACCAATCAGGCCCAGCGCGGCGCGTGCCTGCGGCTTGCCCTCGTCAAGGCCCTGGCGGTACTCGGCCACCATCGCATCGGCAGCCCCTGCCGCGACGACACCGAGCGACTCCAACTGCTGCGCATACAACTGGCGTGGGGTGGGGTGCTTGCGAATCACCTGATACATGACAGGCTGGGTAGCCGCAGGTTCGTCCGCCTCGTTGTGGCCATGGCGGCGATAGCAGACGACGTCGATGACCACGTCCTTGTGAAACTTCATGCGGTAAGCCAGCGCCAAGCGCGCGGTGAACACCACGGCCTCCGGGTCGTCGCCATTCACGTGGAAGATGGGTGCTTCGACCATCTTGGCCACGTCGGAGCAGTACAGCGTGGAACGCGTGTCGCGCGGGTCGCTGGTGGTAAAGCCCACTTGGTTATTGATGACCAAGTGCACCGTGCCACCGGTGTAGAAGCCGCGAGCCTGCGACAACTGGAACGTTTCCATCACCACGCCCTGCCCGCCAAAGGCAGAGTCGCCATGGATGACGATGGGGACGACCTTGTCGCCGATGGCATCGTCGCGACGCTCCTGGCGGGCACGAGCCGAGCCTTCTACTACCGGATTCACCACCTCGAGGTGGGAAGGATTGAAGGCGAGCACCACGTGCACGTTGCCGCCAGGCGTGCGGATGTCCGCCGAGAAGCCCTTGTGGTACTTCACGTCGCCCGAGCCCTTCAAGTGGGCCAGGTCGTAGTTGCCCTCGAATTCGTCGAACAGCTTGGAAGGGGCTTTACCGAGCGAATTCACCAGCACGTTCAGGCGCCCACGATGCGCCATGGCGATAATCATTTCGTCGACACCCTGCACACCGCCCTGCTGGATGAGGTCGTCGATGAGCGGGATAAGCGCATCGCCGCCTTCTAGCGAAAACCGCTTTTGGCCGACGTACTTGGTATGCAGGTAACGCTCGAGGCCTTCAGCGGCTGTGAGCTGCCACAGAATGTTTTTCTGCTCTTCCACTTGGAAGCGATGACTGATGCGGCCTTCCTGGAAGGCATCTTGCAGCCACAAGCGTTCTTCGCTGGAGGACACATGCGCAAACTCGGCACCGATACGACCGCAGTAAGCTTGCTTCAGCTTGCCGACGATATCGCGCAGCTTCATGCGCGCCGGCACTGCAGGCGTGCGGCTGCCGGTAAAGAAGCTTTCATCGAGGTCCGCTTCACCCAAGCCGAAGTAGGCCAGGTCCAGCACGCGCGGCGTATCGCGCTTCATCATCTTTAGCGGGTCAATGTCTGCCACCAAGTGCCCACGGTTGGCGTAGACCTGGATCATGCGAGACACGGCGCCCTGCTTTTCCACAGCCTGCGTGTCGCGGGCATTGTCGGCCACCGCAACACGCGGCGCGCGGGCACGACGCTCTAAATCTTGAACGACGGGGCCATGAGGCCTTTCGTTCCGCGGGTCGGCGCCGGCTTGGCGCACCAAGGCGCCAAACCAGTCGCGCCATTCACTGCTGACGGAGGAAGCGTCGACGAGCCATCGCTCGTAGAGCTCTTCTACGTAAGAGGCGTTGGCGCCGTAAAGAGGGGAAGTTTCAAGCAGGGCGCGGGTAGCGTCGTTCATCTTGGGGGGCGAGCCTGGCCGTTGGGCGGGCCATTCCGACTGCGGTCGCCAGTATAGCGGAGCGCGCTGCCCCGACAAAATGCGAATCAATCTCAGTTTTACATTGAATAACTATTCAATAGTTGGATTGTTGAACAGTTTTATGCATCACCTCGAGCTGGCAAACAGCCGAAGCCCCAAGGCCACCAGCACCGCCAAACCCACCATCAACCACAAAGACGGCCCCGAGACTCTGACGTGGATGCGGTCAGCGCGACGACGCCCACGACTGCGGACCAAGCAGCGAACATTCCCGGCCAACACCTGCCGCCAGACCGGGCGACGACGGTCGCGGCTAGACCGGCGGTCATGGTAGACCCCAGGCGCGTAGCGTTGCTGACCGGTGAGCTGGTACACCACTTCCCGACGACCAAGAACGCCCTTGGGAAGTCCGTCGCCCGGAGTCCCTTTCGGCATGCGTTTGCGTATCCTGATCAT
>CAIOHZ010000294.1 GCA_903858165.1 uncultured Pseudomonadota bacterium | reverse complement strand
GGGCTTGGCGTTCAAGCCCAACACCGACGACATGCGCGAGGCCCCAAGCCGCGTGGTGATGGAAGCGCTGTGGGCCGCGGGTGCCAAGGTGCGCGCTTACGACCCGGTGGCCATGGAAGAAACGCAGCGCCTCTATGGCGCGCAGTTGGCGGACGGCATGCTGACTATGTGCGCCAACGGCGATGAAGCCGTGCAAGGTGCCGACGCACTCGCCATCCTCACCGAGTGGAAGGAATTCCGCAGCCCGGACTTCGACGGCCTGAAGGCCGCGCTCGCCACGCCGGTGGTGTTCGATGGCCGCAACCTTTACGACCCGGGCCTCATGCGCCGCCAGGGCTTCACTTACTACGCCATTGGCCGCGGTGACCGCGTGCCGGCAGCCTGACGACACTGCGAAGGAACTTTAATTGGAACAGATGACTGTCCCCCTGCTGGACCTGAAGCCGCAGTTTGCGCCGCTGAAGGCGGAAATCATGGCAGCCATCGAGGGCGTCTGCGATTCGCAGATGTTCATCCTCGGCCCGAACGTCACCGCGCTGGAAAAAGCCTGCGCCGAGTATTGCCAGTCGGCACACGGCATTGGCGTTAGTTCCGGTACGGACGCGTTGCTGTTGGCGCTGATGGCCCTCGACATCGGGCCTGAGCACGAAGTCATCACCAGCCCTTACACGTTCTTCGCTACCGGCGGCACCGTCGCTCGCGTGGGCGCCCGCCCACTGTTCGTGGATATCGACCCGGTGAGCTTCAACTTGAGCCCGGCCGCGGTGCAGGCGTTCATCGACAAGCACTGCGAGCGCGCCCATGGCGTACTGGTGAACCGGCAGACGGGCGGCATCATCAAGGCCATCATGCCAGTGCACTTGTACGGCCAAATTTCTGACATGGCGCCGCTGCTGGAAATAGCGCGGCGCTATGGGCTGAAGGTGATTGAAGATGCGGCGCAGGCCATTGGCGCCGAATATTTGCACGGTAAGCGTGCCGGCAGCTTGGGCGATGTGGGCTGCCTTAGCTTCTTCCCCACCAAGAACCTTGGTGCCTTTGGCGATGCCGGCCTGTGCACTGCGCAGGACGGCGACCTGGCCGAGCGTCTGCGCGTGATGCGCGTGCACGGTGGTAAGCCCAAGTATTACCACGGTCTCATTGGTGGCAATTTCCGTATTGACGAACTGCAAGCGGCAGTCCTGAACATCAAGCTGCGCCATCTGGACAACTGGACGCGCGCGCGCCAGAAGAACGCCATGTTCTACGAGCGGGCCTTCACCGCTGCTGGCCTCGCTGGCAAGGTGCGCATTCCGCAGGCGCAGGCAGGGTACCGCCATGTGTGGAACCAGTACATCATTCGCGCGCCGCGTCGTGATGAACTACGCCAATACTTGGCAGAAAATGGTGTCGGCACGGAAATTTACTACCCAGTGCCGCTGCACTTGCAGTGCTGCTTCACTTACCTGGGCTACAAGGTGGGCGACTGCCCCGAAAGCGAGCGTGCTGCCAACGAAACGTTGGCGCTCCCTATTTTCTCGGAACTGCAGGAAGAGCAGTTGGCCTATGTGGTCGCTTGCATTTCCGCGTTTTATTCCTAACTTTCGATGGAGTTTCACGGAATGACACTCGTCCCAGTCATCCTTTCCGGTGGTGCAGGCTCGCGCTTGTGGCCGCTTTCCCGCGAACAGTTCCCCAAACAGCTGCTGCCGCTGACCAGCGAACACACCATGCTGCAGGAAACCGCCTTGCGCGTGGCGAAGTGGCCGGGCATGCATGCGCCAGTGGTCGTCAGCAACGAACACCATCGCTTCATCGTGGCAGAGCAGCTACGCCAAGTGGGTTTGCCTGCGGCGGCACTCATTCTCGAGCCCGTCGGTCGCAACACCGCGCCTGCGGTGGCGGCAGCCGCGCTTTCTGCCCTGCAGTTGGCAGGTGAGGGCGCCTTGCTGCTGGTGATGCCTGCCGACCACGTGTTGAAGGACGTACCAGCCTTTGAACGTGCTGTGCAGGCTGGCTTGCAAGCGGCTGCGGAAGGCAAACTCGTCACTTTCGGCGTGGTGCCCACGCGGGCGGAAACCGGTTACGGTTATATCCGCCATGGCGGCGGCGCTGGCCCCGTTCATGCGGTGGAAGCGTTCGTAGAAAAGCCCGATGCCGCGCTTGCCGCGGAATACGTGGCCTCTGGTAACTACCTGTGGAACAGCGGCATGTTCTTGCTGGGCGCGCGGCGCTACTTGCAGGAGCTGGCGGTTCACGCGCCGGCCATGTTGGCCGCCGTGGAAGCGGCCCATGCCGGTGCCAAGCCCGACCTCGATTTCTGCCGCTTGGACAAGGCTGCTTTCGAGGCTTGTCCTGCAGACTCCATCGACTACGCCGTCATGGAAAAAACTCGCGACGCCGCAGTGGTGCCGCTGGATGCCGGCTGGAGTGACGTGGGCAGCTGGGACAGCTTGTTCGAAGCCCATACGCCGGATGCTTCTGGCAACGTGGTGCGTGGCGATGTGGTCAGCCACGACTCGCATGGCAACTATGTGTATTCCGAAAGCCGCTTGGTGGCAACGGTAGGCTTGCAAAACCACGTGGTTGTGGAAACGAAAGACGCGGTTCTCGTCATGCCGCGTTCGCGCGCGCAGGATGTGAAAAAGATTGTGGAGCACATTAAGGCCCATGGCCGTGGCGAACACCTGCTGCACCGCGAAGTGTTCCGGCCTTGGGGCAGCTATGACAGCGTCGACAACGGCGAGCGCCATCAGGTGAAGCGCCTGACGGTGAAGCCGGGCGCGACGCTCAGCCTGCAGATGCATCACCATCGTGCGGAACACTGGATTGTGGTGCAGGGCACAGCTCGGGTCACCTGCAACGACAAGGTGTTCCTGATGAGCGAGAACGAGTCCACCTACATTCCCATCGGCGCGGTGCACCGCATCGAAAACCCGGGCAAGGTGGACCTGCACATCGTCGAAGTGCAATCCGGTAGCTATCTGGGCGAAGACGACATCGTCCGCTTCGAGGACACCTACGGCCGGCAGGGAACGCAGGGCTAGCCCATGCCCACCAGCCTGCACTCACTGGTGCTAGCTACCGCACACCGCCATCCGGAGCGGGTAGCGGTAGTGGCGGCAGGGCGGCCGACCACCTATGGAGTGCTGGCTTGGCGCGTGGAAGCTTTCGCGCGCGGCTTGGTTTCCTTCGGGCTGCAGTTTGGCGAGCGCGTTGCGCTGTGGTTGCCCAAGCAGGTGGAGCAAGTCGTCGCTGCTTTCGGCACTTCGGCGGCGGGTGGCGTGTTCGTGCCGGTGAATTCCGTGCTGAAGCCGGCGCAGGCGGCCCATATCCTTCGGGATTCTGGCGCGGTGATGCTGGTGACTTCCGCGGCCCGTTTGGCGCAGTTGGCGCCGGAGTCGTTAACGCTGCCGGCGTTGCGTCTGGTGTTGCTGGTTGACGCCGACACCACGTCCGAGCTTTCAGCGCTGTTGCCGCCTTCGCTACGTGTGTTGCCGTTCGTGGCTGCCGAAGTTGAAGACGGTTCCAGTTTGCCCGCGGTTGGCCCTGACCATCTCGCTGGCTTGTTCTATACCTCGGGCAGCACGGGTCGGCCGAAGGGCGTCATGCTCAGTCACCTGAACCTGTGTGTCGGTGCGGTGAGCGTGGCGCAGTACTTGGGGAATACCAAGGAAGACCGCCTGCTGGCGGTGTTGCCCTTCAGTTTCGACTATGGCTTCAGCCAGTTCACTACGGCATTTCTTTCCGGTGCGGCGGTAGTGCTGCACGACTACCTATTGCCCCGCGATGTGGTCAATGTAGTCTCCCGCGAGAGCATCACGGGTTTGGCTGGTGTGCCGCCATTGTGGAGTGCGCTGGCGGGGCAGGACTGGCCGGCCAGCGTGGGTGAACATCTGCGCTACGTCACCAATTCCGGCGGTGTGTTGCCGCAAGCGGTATTGGGAACGCTGCGCCAGTACTGGCCCAGGACGAAAGTGTTCCTGATGTACGGCCTCACCGAGGCTTTCCGCAGTACTTATCTTCCCGCCGCAGACTTGGACCAACACCCGGACAGCATCGGCAAAGCCATTCCCAATGCCGATGTGCGCGTACTGCGTGAAGACGGCACTGAATGTGCGGCGGGTGAACCGGGCGAGTTGGTGCATTCGGGTCCGCTGGTGGGCCAAGGCTATTGGGGTGACCCGATGGCCACGGCGGCGCGTTTTCGGCCTGCTCCGGCGTTCATGCAAGGTGACCGTGCAGTGTGGTCCGGCGATACCGTCTGGCGTGACCAGGAAGGCTTCTTGTTTTTCTCCGGCCGGCGCGATGGGCAGCTGAAGACTTCCGGCTACCGTCTGAGCCCCACCGAAGTAGAGGAGGTGGCCTACGACACCGGGTTGGTCGGTGATGCCGTGCTGGTGGGTCTGCCCCATGAACGGCTAGGCCATGAACTGGTGCTCTTCGTCACGGCGCCGCGGGCCAAGGAAAGCGATGCTGAAGCTTTGTCGCTAGCCTTGCGTACAGCCTTGCCTGCCTATTTGTACCCAGCCGCTATCGTTTGGCGCTCGGCGTTGCCGCGGACAGCGAATGGCAAGTTCGACCGTGTGCTGCTCGCAGCCGAGGCGGGCCAAACCCTGCGAGGCTTGGCATGACCGAAGACACGAAGACTTCTGCCGGTGGGAAAGCTTCTGCCGCGGTGTCTGCGGGGCTAGCCACCCAATGGCAAGCACTGGCAGCCCGCGCTGGGCGCACCCCTTTCTATGTTTACGACACGGCCGTGGTGGACGCGCAACTTGCCGCCTTGCGTGCCATGTTGCCCGCCGCTGTGCGTCTGCACTACGCGGTGAAGGCCAATCCGTTTCCACCGCTGGTGGAACACTTGGCAGAGCACGTCGATGGTTTCGATGTGGCCTCGGGTGGTGAACTGGCGGTGGCGCTGGAATGTCACTTGCCGCGCGGCTTCGATATTGGTTTTGCGGGCCCTGGTAAGTCGCTGGAGGATATTCGGGCTGGCGTGGCCGCCGATGTCTTGTTCCAGTGCGAGAGCGTCCGCGAACTGCGAGCGATAGCGGCAGCAGGTCAAGCCGCTGCCGTGCGTCCGCGTGTGGCGCTGCGCATCAACCCGGATATCCAGTTGCGTGGTGCTGGCCAGCGGATGGGTGGTGGACCGCGGCCTTTTGGCATTGATGCCGAGGCCGCGCCGGAAGTGCTGGCATTGCTGGCGACGCTGCCCGTGGATTTTGCGGGTTTTCATTTCTATGCCGGTTCGCAGATGCTGGATGCAGCAACCGTGGTGGCGTTGCTGGAGCATTGCTACGCTTGCACGGTGGAGCTCGCGGCGCACGCGCCAGCACCCGTGCGCGTGGTGAACCTCGGTGGTGGTTTTGGCGTGCCGTACCACGCTGGCGAACTGCCGCTGGACTTGGCGCCGATTGGCGCGGCGTTACACCGCTTGGTGGAACGGGCGGCCGTGGATTTCCCCGAAGCGCAATTGGTGCTGGAACTGGGCCGCTATCTGGTGGCGCCTGCCGGGCGCTACGTTACACGCGTCGTCGACCGCAAGATTTCGCGTGGCGAAGTGTTTCTGGTGTGCGATGGCGGCATGAACCACCACTTGGCGGCCAGCGGCAACCTGGGTCAAGTGTTGCGCCGCAATTTCCCCGTGCAGGTGGTCAAGGCCCCTGTAGGGGCGGGCTTGCTCGCGACCGAGAAGTCGGCAGCAAGCGGCCTCCCGCAAACAGCAATAGCGACAGGGGCCAGCGAAACTGTGACCATTTGCGGGCCTTTGTGCACACCGCTCGATGTGCTCGCGCAGCGCGTCGAGTTGCCGGTGGCCGCGGAGGGTGACTTCATCGTCATCGGTATGTCCGGCGCCTACGGTGCCACCGCCAGCCCGCGCGGCTTCCTCAGCCATCGTGGGCCGGTGGAACTGCTGGTGGCGGGCACCATGCCGCTGGACTCGGCACCACCCACGTAACGGCACTTCACTAGCCTTTTTTCATTACTGCCCCTCCTTCAGGAACTCCCATGGCATCGCTCGGACGCATCAGTATTTCCGGTTTCAAGGCCTACGACCTGCGCGGCCGTATTCCCGATGAACTGAACCCGGACGTGGCCTACCGCGTGGGCCGTGCCTACGCAGTGTGGCTCGGCTGCAAGCGTGTGGTGGTGGGGCGCGACATTCGCTTGTCGAGCGCGGAGCTCTGCAGTGCGCTCATCCGCGGCCTCACGGACCAAGGCTGCGATGTTGAGGACATTGGCCTGTGTGGTACGGAGGGCGTCTACTTTGCTACCGGGCACTTGGGTGCAGACGGCGGCATCATGGTCACGGCTAGCCACAACCCGCCGGACTACAACGGCATGAAGTTTGTGCGCGAGCAGTCAAAGCCGGTGAGCGGTGACACGGGTTTGCTGGAGATTCGTGCGCTGGCCGAGGCTGGCGAGTTTGCCGAACCGGCAGCGTCGGGCAAAGTGACGCCCGTGAACGCCATGGCGGACTATCTCGACCACCTGATGTCCTATGTGGATGTGGCGACGCTGAAGCCGCTGCACTTGGTGTGCCACGCCGGCAACGGCGGTGCCGGACTGATTGTGGACGAACTCGAAGGCCGTCTGCCGTTCCGCTGGACCAAGCTGGACCATGCTCCCGACGGCACGTTCCCCAACGGCGTGCCCAACCCCATGCTCCTGGTCAACCAAGGCCGCGTGGCGGAGTTGGTGCGTTCTTCCGGGGCCGATTTCGGTATTGCCTGGGACGGCGACTACGACCGCTGTTTCTTCTTCGACGAGCACGGTACCTTCCTTGAGGGCTATTACATCGTCGGACTGTTAGCCCAGTCGTTTATTGCCCAAGAGCCTGGTGCGCGCGTGCTCTACGACCCGCGCCTCACCTGGAACACCATCGCCATTGCCGAGCAGGCCGGTGGCGTGCCGGTCATGTGCAAGAGCGGGCACGCCTTCATGAAGGCGAAGATGCGCGAACAAGATGCTGCCTATGGCGGTGAGATGAGCGCGCACCACTATTTCCGTCGCTTCTTCTATTGCGACAGCGGTATGGTGCCGTGGTTGCTGGTGGCGCAGTTGGTCAGCCAGACGGGCAAGACGCTGGGGCAGCTGGTGCAGGAGCGCATTGCGGCCTTCCCGGCCAGCGGCGAAATCAATCTGCGCATTCCTGACGCGAAGGCCGTCATTACCGCCGTGCAGGAGCACTT
>CAIOHZ010000293.1 GCA_903858165.1 uncultured Pseudomonadota bacterium | reverse complement strand
CCGAAAGCGAACCGGGGCGAACCCCGGCTCTCAGTGCTTCTTGCTGTGTTCGAGGAAGTCCTGTGCGAAGCGCTGCAGCACGCCGCCCGCTTCGTAGATGGACACCTCTTCCGCCGTGTCCAAACGACAGGTCATGGGCACTTCCACGCTTTCGCCGTTGCGGCGATGGATAACCAACGTGAGGTCCTGCCGGGCCTTGCGCTCACCCACCACATCGAACGTTTCCGTGCCGTCGATACCGAGCGTCAAGCGGTTCACGCCCGGCTTGAACTCCAGCGGCAGAACGCCCATGCCAATGAGGTTCGTGCGATGAATGCGCTCGAAGCCTTCCGCCGCGATGGCCTCAACGCCTGCCAGACGCACGCCCTTGGCCGCCCAGTCGCGCGAAGAGCCCTGCCCATAGTCGGCTCCCGCCACGATGATGAGCGGCTGCTTGCGTTCCATGTAGGTTTCGATGGCTTCCCACATGCGCACCACCTGGCCTTCCGGCTCGATGCGTGCCAGCGAGCCCTTCTTCACCTTGCCGTCCACCACCGCCATCTCGTTCATGAGCGTGGGGTTGGCAAACGTGGCGCGCTGCGCTGTCAGGTGGTCGCCGCGGTGCGTGGCGTAGGAATTGAAGTCTTCTTCCGGCAAGCCCATCTTCGCTAGGTATTCGCCCGCCGCGCTGTCGAGCAGGATGGCGTTCGAAGGCGACAGATGGTCCGTGGTGATGTTGTCCGGCAGCACTGCCAGCGGACGCATGCCGCGCAGCGTGCGTTCGCCAGCCAGCGCGCCTTCCCAGTAGGGCGGGCGGCGAATGTACGTGCTCTGCGGGCGCCAGGCGTACAGCGGGCTCACCTTCGGGCCCGTGTCCACGGCGAAGGTGAACATGGGCTCGTACACCTTGCGGAAGTGTTCCGGCTTCACGCTGCGCGCGATGACGGCATCGATCTCTTCGTCCGTGGGCCACAGGTCCTTCAAACGAACTTCTGCGCCACTCGCGTCAACACCGAGAACATCCTTTTCGATATCGAAACGCACCGTGCCAGCGATGGCGTAGGCCACCACCAGCGGCGGCGACGCCAGGAAGGCTTGTTTCGCATACGGGTGGATGCGCCCATCGAAGTTGCGGTTGCCCGAAAGCACCGCCGTGGCATAGAGATCGCGCGCGATGATCTCTTGCTGAATCTTCGGGTCCAGCGCACCACTCATGCCGTTGCAGGTAGTGCAGGCGAAAGCGACAATGCCGAAGCCGAGTTGCTCCAGCTCCGTGAGCAAGCCCGCCTCTTCCAGGTACAGCTGCACGGCCTTCGAGCCCGGCGCGAGCGAGGTCTTCACCCAAGGCTTGCGCACCAAGCCCCGCGCATTCGCGTTGCGCGCCAGCAGGCCGGCGGCAATGACGTTGCGCGGGTTGCTGGTGTTCGTGCACGACGTAATGGCCGCAATGATGACCGCACCATCGGGCATCTCGCCCGGGGTCTCGGTCCACGGGGCTGCAATGCCGCGTGCAGCGAGGTCCGAAGTGGGCAAGCGCTTGTGCGGGTTCGAAGGGCCCGCCATGTTGCGCACTACAGTGCTCAGGTCGAAGTGCAGCGTGCGTTCGTATTCGGCGGTGCGCAGGCTGTCCGCCCACAGGCCCGCCGTTTTCGCGTACGTCTCCACCAACTGCACTTGCGCGTCTTCACGGCCCGTCAAGCGCAGGTAGTCCAGCGTCTTTTCGTCGATGAAGAACATGGCCGCTGTGGCACCGTATTCCGGTGCCATGTTGGAGATGGTGGCGCGGTCGCCGAGCGTAAGCGCCGCCGAGCCTTCGCCCTTGAACTCCAGATACGCGCCGACCACTTTTTCCTTGCGCAGGAATTCGGTGAGAGCAAGCACGACATCGGTAGCGGTAATGCCCGGCGCCGGCTTGCCCTTGAGCTCCACGCCTACGATGTCCGGCAGGCGCATCCACGAGGCGCGGCCCAGCATGACGTTCTCTGCTTCCAGCCCGCCCACTCCGATGGCGATGACGCCCAGCGCATCCACATGCGGCGTGTGGCTGTCCGTGCCCACGAGCGTATCCGGGAAGGCCACGCCGTCTTGCGCATGGACCACCGGCGACATCCGCTCCAGATTGATCTGGTGCATGATGCCGTTGCCCGGCGGAATGACGTCCACGTTCTTGAACGCTTTCTTCGTCCAGTCGATGAAGTGGAAGCGGTCTTCGTTGCGCCGGTCTTCCACGGCGCGGTTCTTCGCGAACGCGTCCTTGTCGAAACCGCCGTATTCCACCGCGAGCGAATGGTCGACGATGAGCTGCGTCGGCACCACCGGGTTTACCTGCGCCGGATCGCCGCCCATGTCCGCGATGGCATCACGCAAGCCGGCCAAGTCCACCAGTGCGGTCTGGCCGAGGATGTCGTGGCACACCACGCGCGCCGGAAACCACGGGAAGTCGAGGTCGCGCTTGCGGTCGATGAGCTGGCGCAACGAAGCGTCCAGCGTCTCCGGGCTGCAGCGACGCACCAGGTTTTCGGCGTGGACGCGCGCGGTGTAGGGCAACCCGGCCCAGGCACCGGCCTGCAGCGCTTCAACGGCGCCGCAGGCATCAAAGTAGTCGAGCTTGGTGCCGGGCAGCGGCTTGCGGTGGGCAGTATTCATGGGCTTCAGGCACGCTCGCTCATCGGGGGTACCGGGCGCTCGTCCGGGCCCACGTAGTTGGCGCTGGGGCGGATGATCTTGCCGTCGATGCGCTGCTCAATAACGTGCGCCGCCCAACCCGTGGTGCGGGCAATGACGAACAGCGGCGTGAACATGGCCGTGGGCACCCCCATCATGTGGTAGCTCACCGCACTGAACCAGTCGAGGTTCGGGAACATCTTCTTGATTTCCCACATCACCGTCTCGAGACGTTCGGCAATGTCGTACATCTTCGTGTCGCCAGCTTCATCAGACAGGCGCTTCGCCACGCCCTTGATGACGACATTGCGCGGATCGCCGATGGTGTACACCGGGTGACCGAAGCCGATGACAACTTCCTTGTTGGCCACGCGACGACGAATGTCCGCCTCGGCTTCGTCCGGGTTTTCGTAGCGCTTCTGCACTTCGAACGCCACTTCGTTGGCGCCGCCATGCTTCGGGCCGCGTAGCGCGCCAATGGCGCCGGCAATGCACGAATGCATGTCGCTGCCCGTGCCCGCGATAACGCGCGCCGTGAACGTGCTGGCGTTGAACTCGTGCTCGGCGTAAAGGATGAGCGAGGTGTGCATGGCACGCACCCAGCTAGCGCTCGGCGCGGTGCCGTGCAGCAAATGCAGGAAGTGGCCACCCACCGTTTCGTCGTCCGTCTCCACGTCGATGACGCGGCCGTTGTGGCTGAAGTGGTACCAGTAGCAAAGCATGCTGCCGAAGCTGGCAATCAAGCGGTCCGCGATGTCGCGCGCGCCGGCAATACCGTGGTCGTCTTTTTCCGGCAACGCACAGCCCAGCGCGCTCGTACCGGTGCGCAGCACGTCCATGGGATGGCTGTTGGCCGGCAGGCTCTGCAGCACTTCCTGCACCACGGCCGGCAGGCCACGCAGCGCTTTCAGCTTCGCCTTGTAGCCCTTCAGTTCCGCGGCGTTCGGCAGCTTGCCGTGCACCAGCAGGAAGGCCACTTCTTCGAATTCGCAGGCCTCGGCAATCTGCAGGATGTCGTAGCCGCGGTAGTTCAGGTCGTTGCCACTGCGGCCGACCGTGCACAGCGCCGTATTGCCGGCAGGCACGCCGGACAGCGCCACGCTCTTCTTCGGCTTCGGGCCAGCGGCAGCGGGCGCGGTGGTGGTTTCTTCAGCCATGGTGTGCTCCTTGAAGTTTCGTTGGCTTATTTCTTGCGGGCAGCGAACAACGCGTCCAGCTTCTGCTCGAACGCGTGGTAGCCAATGCGGTCGTAAAGTTCCATGCGCGTCTGCATGGTGGCCAGCACGTCCTTCTGGTGCCCGTTCTGGCGAATGGACGTGTAGACGTTTTCGGCGGCCTTGTTGGCCGCGCGGAAAGCGGACAGCGGGAACAGCTGAATGGCCACGCCCACCGAGCCCAACTCCTCGCGCGTGAACAGCGGCGTGGCACCGAACTCGGTGATGTTCGCAAGCACCGGCACCTTCACCGCGTCCACGAACTTCTGGTACGTGGGCAAGTCGTATGCCGCTTCCGCGAAGATGCCGTCCGCACCGGCTTCCACGCAGGCGATGGCGCGTTCGATGGCCGCGTCCACGCCTTCCGCCTGAATGGCATCCGTGCGCGCGATGATGAAAAAATTCGCATCCGTCTTCGCATCGGCAGCGGCCTTCACGCGGTCCGCCATTTCGTCTTGAGTGACGATCTCCTTGCCCGGACGATGCCCACAGCGCTTCGCGCCCACCTGGTCTTCAATATGGCAGGCCGCAGCGCCCGCCTTGATGAGCGACTTAATGGTGCGTTCGATGTTGAAGGCCGACGGCCCGAAGCCCGTGTCGATGTCCACCAGCAGCGGCAGGTCGCACACGTCCGTGATGCGCCGGACGTCGATGAGCACGTCGTCCATGGTGTTGATGCCAAGGTCCGGCAGACCCAGCGAGCCCGCGGCCACGCCACCACCAGAGAGATAGATGGCCTTGTAGCCGGCACGTTGGGCCAGCAGGGCGTGGTTGGCGTTGATGGCGCCGACCACCTGAAGGGGCTTTTCGGCGGCCAAGGCAGCGCGGAAGCGCGCGCCGGCGGAAGCAGGCTGGGACATGGGCTTTCCTTCGGGAACTTGTATTGGGAGTTTGTCAGGTTCCGCGCCGCCCGTTTTGATGAATATGCAATTGTAGAGAGCGCTATTTGCTACGATTTGCAAAGTTGTGAAGAAAAGATTCCTGTAGGCGGGAGTTTGCTCCCGACTCTTCGGCAGGTGCCCCATGCGCGAAAAACTCTATGTTGGCCCGAAGCTCCGCCTGCTGCGCGAACAGCAGGGCCTGACGCTGGACGCCTGCGCCGCGCGCTTGGGCCTTTCGCCCAGCTACCTTTCCCAACTGGAAACCAACCAGCGGCCAGTCACTGCCCGCGTTCTCATCGCGCTTTCGCGCACGTTCGCCGTCGATCCCGCCGAGTTCGACGCCGATGACGAAAGCCGCCTGATTGCGGACCTTCGCGAAGCGAGCGCCGACCTGGCACTGGGCGTCCCCAGCCCCACGCTGGCCGAACTGAAGCTCACAGCCACCACCACTCCCGCCGTGGCGCGTCAGTTTCTGGCGCTGCACCGCGCTTACCGCGGGCTGGACCAGCGATTGAAGACGCTGGACGAGGCACTGGGGTCGGGCGCAGCGACGACGCCGGGCACTGAAGGCGCTGGGGTCGCGGGCTCCGGCACCAGCACGGGCGCCAGCACAGGCGCCACCCGCAGCGCGGCTACCCGCCCTGAAGCCACGCTGCCCTACGAAGAAGTGCGCGACTTCTTCCACTATCGCAACAACTACGTCGACGAACTGGACCAGGCCGCCGAGGCGCTGGCCGTGCGGTTGGGCGTTGGAAGCGACGCGCCCATCGGCAGCATTCTCGAGCGGCACCTGCACGACGCACACGGTGTTACGGTGGTCCGCACCGCCGCCGTCAAAGACGCGGACCTGCTCCGCCGCTACGACCCCGCCGCCCATGTGCTCACCGTGGACCGCGACCAAAGCGAATCCACCCTCGCCTTCCAGTTCGCCGTCCAACTCGCCGAGCTGCAATTTAGCGGCTTGTTCGAAGAAGTTCTCGCCGTTTCAGGCCTCCGCTCCCGCGAAGCCCGCGACGTGGCCCGCGTGGGACTCGCCAACTACGCCGCCGGTGCGCTGGTGATGCCCTACGCCCGCTTCGCCGGCGCCGCCCGCGAACTGCGCCACGACGTGGAGCAGTTGCAGCGCCGCTTCCACACCAGCTTCGAGCAGGTATGCCACCGGCTCAGCACCCTGCAACGCCCCGGCGCCCACGGTGTGCCGTTCTACTTCGTCCGCGTGGACCAGGCGGGCAACATCACCAAACGCCACAGCGCCACGCGCTTCCAGTTCGCGCGGTTCGGCGGCGCCTGCCCGCTTTGG
>CAIOHZ010000292.1 GCA_903858165.1 uncultured Pseudomonadota bacterium | reverse complement strand
CATTTCTTTAGCAACAAAACTCCCTGCCAGTTTTTTTACGTTGGCATTCAGCAGGGCAAGCATGAAGTCGTGCAGGTTCCCCGCGCGGGATCTGTCCCCCTCCTTCACAGCGGGCGAACCGACATAACGCTTCAGGCGTCTTGCTTTCGAAGCAGCGTCAGAGCGGAGCCCATGTCCCTTATTGTGTTGGCCCTTGCCGTGCGTTTGAGCGTCGGGCTGGAGTGGATCCAACAAGCGCGCGACCTCAACGCTAAGCGCGTCATTCATCGGTAAGGCAAACACCTCACGCAACCACCCCACCTCCGGATGCGGCGCGCCGAGCCTGCGGAGCAACTCGGGCGTGAGGCGGGCGCGATCCAGCACACGCACCGCGCCGGTGAGGTCCACCCACACCGTGGGCATCATCATCAGCGCTGCGCGCACGGCGAGCCGGACGGTGCCGCCACCGAGGCCGTGCGGTGCCTGACCGTCCCACACCACCACCAGCATGTCGGCGAAGCCGAGTGCGATCTCGTCGCGGATGGCGATGGCCTCTTCACCATCGGCAAGAGGGTCTGGCGCGCCCAGCCACACGGTGTTGCCGGCGCGTTGCTGCGCGGCAGACAGCGGCTCCGGGCAGCCGGGGGCGAGCAGTTCGAGCGGCAGGCCCAGCGTTGCTACCACTTCTGCCGTGATGGTGTCGCTGCCCTCTGCAACGCCCGTCAGTACGACGGGCGCGCAGACCGGGCCCGCAGCCGCAACAACGGCAGCGAGTACGGCCGACAGCGCGTCGGCAACGGCTGGCACAGCCTGTTCGGCGAGCCGGTCGGGCCGGTGCCCCGCCACCAGCACGGTGATGCGCTCGGGCGCTGCGTTCTGGGCGGGGTCGCGTTCGGACATGAGTGTGTTTCCTGTGCGGGGTGATCAGAGTTCGGACGGGCCGTCGTCCTTTTCATCCTGAGCTTCGTCGAACTCCTCCAGCGCTTCCTTGGCGCTCTGCTTGGTGAGCGCGACGGCAGATATCGGATCGCTGAACTGCTTGGCGTATTCCCAGCCTGGCCCGACGATGCGTTCGATGGAGAGCCCACAGGGCTCGCTGTCTTCGAAGTCCACTCGATGTTGCCACCGCACGTAGCCGTCATCGAAGGCTACGAATGTGCCGTACCTGCGCCGCGTGTGGAGCTGGTTGAGCAACACCGCCATCTCGTTCAGCTTGGCGGGTTTGCACTTGAAGCCGGTGTAGTAGATGAACACATCAACGAAACAGGTCTTTTCAGAGGCCTCCACAATCAGCCGACCATCCTGCCCGTTGAGATCGAGACCCGTGTTCAGCTTGACAGTCTGCGCCTCCTCGTCGACCTCCAGTTCGTCGTCCCACTCCCGGTTCGCGAGGAACTCTTCCATCAACGCATGAAACCTGAAACTTGCCATTGCTCAACCTCCTGTGTGGATCAAAGGAACTCGTAATACACCGTGAACCGGTCACCGGCCACCACGGCGAGATCACCATTGCCGTAATCGACAATCCAGTCTCCGGCAGCACCGGAAAGCACGCCGCGGGTGCCCGAAAGCACCACGTTCCGTGATTCACGCAGTTGCAGAGCCAGCGCCTGCCGCGGGCGCTTGAGGTAAAGGCCGTTCTCGCCCGCCGAACCGGGCGAAACAGGCTCGTAGGCCTGGTCGAACACCACGCGGGCGATGGGCCAGAGTTCCCCGCCTGCGCCGGTGACGATGGCATCGCCCGCGGTGTAGCGCACAGGCCCTTCTAGTGTTGCCTGCACGCCAGCCGCCTCGGCAAAGCGCACCTCGCGCTGTTCCGGCAGGCTCCGCACCTGCCGCACACCGGGCCAGTGGGCAAGGCCCTTGTCCAGCAGCAGGGTCATCAACTCATCCGTGTCGAGCACCTTGCGCTCGACCAGCGCATCGGCCACGGCCTGCACGTGGTGCCAGTTCTCCTCCAGCAGGGCACGGGTGCGCGCAGCACAGTCTTTGAGGATGTCCTGCACGCGCTGCTGCGCGCGGTCGAAGAGCCAGCCGGAGCGTGCGCCGCTGATGTCGGTCAATGCATCCAGACAGAGGGGGCCGAACTCGGCGTCGAGGCCCAGCTTCGCAACCCAGATCCAGACCTTCTGAGTGGCCTTCGAGAAATCGGAGATCGCGCCGTCATCCATGCTGTCCGCGCCATAGGCGATCTGCTGCGCGATCGCGCCAGCCAGAAGGATGCAGGTGATCTCGAAGAACAACGCCCGGCTGTCGGCCGTGTTGAGATACGGCGCCGAAAAATCGGGGGTCATGCGACCAGCGGAGCCATCCATGCCGACGATGGAAACCTGCGCCACGGGGACCTGCGGCTGCAACAAGAACGCCACAACCGCATGCCCGGCCTCGTGAACCGCCGTCACGCGCTGCTCCAGAATGCGCGCACCAACAGTCGAACCCAGATTTAGCGCAAGAAGGAGCGCCGGCACGTCATCAGACTGTGCGAGTTCTTTTTCCAGATCATCCGCGAGCTTTACAGCCGCAGCCGTGCCCGCCGCGAAGTGTGCGCACTGTAGCCCCCGCGCACTCAGCAGCGCCTCGAGGTTGCGCGCATTGGCCGCCATGTGAACGGACAGGCCGGGGCGGTCGCGAAAATCCCCGTCCAGATACGCGGCCCACGCGGCGAGCGCGAAGAGCTCGGCACTGACGCTCTGCTCGCCAACTGCCACCGCTGCCGCGCCTGCCCGGGCAAGTACGGCATCGAACAGCGGGTCTGTTTGCCGCGGCGCCCTGGCAGGCGCTGCCGCCAGCAGGGCATCGATCAGTTCATCGAGCGAGGCGTTGCGCTTGGCCAATATCGCGCGCAGTTCCGCATCCACCGGCATCTTTATGGCCGCAGCTGCGGCCAAATCCGGCTGTGCCGGCACGGCGCAGCCGGCCACGGCAGCCGCGATGGCCGAGGCCTTGGACGCAAGCGGCGATGCCGGATCCGGCGCAGATTCCGACAGCAGCATATGGAGCCCGACCAGCAGCCAACGGGGGTTGAGTTCAAGCGCGCCGGCGGCTTGGGCGGCGGCTTTGGCGCGGGTGACGGATTGGGTGAAGAGGGGGTGGGAAAGGGTAGCAGTCATGCTCAGTCACTCACGGGACTGTTTGTTGGATCAGATGGATCGTCGTCGTCACTCGTTACCTCCGGACTACTCTTACGCCCGATCATGCCCCGCGCCTCGGCAATCGACATAAGCTTGGCGCGCAATGCCGCGTTGAACCCGAGCTTGTCAGACAGCGCCACGGAGTCGCCGTGTTTTGTGTAGTCAGTAACAAGAAATCCTGCCAAGTCACTTGGGAGCTTTCTCGCTTTTGGTTTGAGCACAAACACAGCGGCCGAATCGAGTTTTCCCAAACCCAGTGCGATACCCAACTCGATGAGAACATTGGAGTTGTAGCCGGTACAGTTTCTGTTACCGATGTCCATGATGAGCACGTCGCCGCGTGAAATACGAGTTCGTAACGTATCGAGTAAATGCTGCCCGTGGAGACCGCGGAGACGGTTGATTCTGATGTCGAGTATCCTGTCCGGTGGCGATCTTTTTTCAGCTCTTCTCTTCACATCTTCTGCTACGGTTCTTATCAAATTCCGAAGTCCGATCCACCGCGCGTCAGTTCTGACGGAATTACACGCGTCGTTTCCGCGAGGCCACGGGTAAGAGACAAAAATCTGTACGGGTGGAAACGGGATTTGGTCGTGCGAATCACTATCGGTCACGTTTTCTCTCCTCTTTAAGGGTTCATTTACTGTCGAACGGTTGATGCGCCGGCGATCTGTGATTGCTCAACTCTTGATGACCTCCTTCCGGCAAGATGCAGCCAGGTGAGCTTCTAATTCATCGATGTAATCAACCTCGTCCGGAGCCACTGCGCGGCGAATGCGGATGGCCTCGCGGAAGAGCTTCGTGGCAGCCGCGTAGTCGCCCTGCATAGCTCCAATTTGGCCAAGGCACTTGAGACAAGACGCAACATAGATGTTGTTCCGGCCGTTCAGGATCTCGT
>CAIOHZ010000291.1 GCA_903858165.1 uncultured Pseudomonadota bacterium | reverse complement strand
CCACCACCCGGTAAACCAGCCCCTTCTTGGTCGGGCGCATGCGCACGCTGATGACATCGGCCGTGGTGGAAGCCAGCTCTATCCGCGCCACCTCCACCTCGTCTTTCAGGAAGTCCGGCAGATATTCCCCGCCCATCAACGCCGGGTGGAGCGCCGCGGAGGCGCTACGCTGTTCGTCGGAAAGTGCACTCTGCAGCAACTGCTCGGGCAAGTCCTCCAAGCGCTCTTCTTCCATGGCCTGAATCAACTCCTGCCGGCGCGCAGTTCCCTTCACTCGCGAAAGCAGAAGGGGAAACAGCTTGGCCGAAGGCCGGAAGGAAAGGTCGATGCCTTCGAAATGGTTGGTCATGTGCGGCTCCAAAAGTAAAAAAGGACCGCATCGCGAGACAGGCGCGACCGAACGTTGCTGGAGCCAGAACCGCGTTTGGTTGCTGGAGCCAGCCACATCCCGCTTTCGCGGAAACCACCTTGCCCGGGTTGGCAGGTTGGCGAGGGCCGAAGCCCTGTCTCTTGATGCGAGTACAAACTTATCCGCGCTCGACAACAAAATCAACTGCTTGCCGAGGTGGTTGCCCAGAACTTTTGGTGCTGAAGACAGGCCTCAGAGCCCAAGAAGCTGCGCAGCATCATGCATCTGCGTGTGCTCGAAAGCCGCCTGAAAATGCGGAAGCTCGTTAGTGCGCATACCCACCTCAACGCCAGTGGCCACGCGCCGCCATGCAGCCACCGCCGCATATACCTCGCTGAGTATGTGAAGTGCCTGTGCCCTTTCCAGTGCGAAGTAAGGAGCACGCTCCAATAACACCGCCAGGTCGGTAATGGGCCCGTCCTTTTCAGATAACCAAGTCTTGGACTCTCGGTCTTTGTCAGGGAACGGGTTGATGTCGAAGCAGGGCGCCAACCGCCAGTGACCCGAACTCACATGCAGAAAGCCATGGTTCTGCAGGTGGTCGTCAACATTGGTTATAAGTAGATTGAAGACCAACCGGCGCCAGAGTTGGCGCACGTCGCCCTCTGGGTTATCCCCATGCGTACGGATGGCATCGACTATTTCCAGATAACTGCGGTCTTCGCCGCGTGCTGCCTGCAATAGCGATGCCGCAGACTGGTAAGGAATGCGGCCACCAGCAGTGTCCCGGTCAAAGCGGCGAATGACCGCGATGGGAGTTTCGGCAAGCATGACGACACGGGCCGTGGCCGCATCAATCCCGGCCCTTGCTGCTAGCTTGAGGGCCAGCACCTCTCCGCGCGTCACGCTGCGGTCGTCGTTGATGCTGGGAAATTTTCCTATGGAGAGGTGACCAGCCTCATCGAGGAGCGTGCATTTGGGCCGCATACCCCCCAGCGATGTGCCCTTGCCACGCAGGAACCGCAAATCTTCGTCGGTCTCGTTGCCACGTTCCACGGCGCGGCTGGCCTGATAGATTCGATCAAGATCGATGAAAGGCAGCGTCGCGCGCCTTCCGGAACCCGAAGCCTGCTCGCAAGACTCGCCAGGCATTTGCAAGCGAAGCGCACCTATACGACTGAAGTCGTCTACAGCGAGTAGGTAATCCAGTTCAGTCAGAGCTGGCAGCTCTGGGGCGGCTTTTCGCCGCCGTGCATGGTCACGCGCTATGACGCGTCGACCCCACGCATCGGGCGCAGTATCCGCTATGGCTCCGTGAAACACCGAGTCTTGCGGCGCTTTGGCCTTGTGCGATTGAAAGCCCGGCACCAACTGCAAATCTGCGGAGAAACTGAAGCGCAAAGGGTTTTGCAGCCAGATTTGCTCGTAGGCGAAGGCGGAGTGCTCACGACGCCCCTGCCGCACGTAGACCAGCGAACCGACCAACTGACCGACTTCGCCCAGTGAAACGTTCACGCTAGTCCGCTTTGCCTGCGAGTGCTCCGCTCCCATCACATGGCCCCGGTGGCGCTGCCTGGTTTGCGCCGCACGCGCTTCGGCACGGCTTCATCCATTAGCGCGAGCCCTATCTCGTCGTTGGCGGTGTCCAGCAGTGCTTCCAACGCGCGGATTTCCCCGAACACATGCAAAGCACGCGCATAGAAATGAATAGGGACCCGGGCATCGCCTGCTTCCATGCGGCGAACGGTGGACAGCGACGCGCCCATCCGCTCCGCCAGTGACGCCTGCGAGATATGCCGCCGCCGCCGTGCAAGCGATACATCTTCGCCCAGCTTCCGCAAAGCGCGCGCGACAGGAAGGGGCAACGGAAAATTCAATTTAAAGTTCCTATAGAATCTATTAAATATAATAAATGCTCTATTCGGACTATTGTAAACAGAAATCTCAACCTATGAAAGGCCCGGCAAGTCCGGCGAAACGTGGCTAACCCGGCGCGTGGCAATCCCATCTTTCCTCACGGCAGGCTCATCCCATGACCCACCGCCGTGAGAAAATTCACGCATGAAAAACCCTTCGAATTCCGCTGCCTTTTCCCACCCTGCCCTCAGCGATCTGCCCGCGCTGCACGCCGCCGTTTGCGAAGCCGTGAAGCAGGCCGGTGCCATGCTGGAGGCGGAGTTCAGCGGCGCTCGTGGGCCGCGCGGCAGCTACAGCAAAGCGCCCGTGGATGTGGAAATAGAGGAATTTCTCCACCACGCGCTCACCGCGTTGCTGCCGGTGCCTTTCCGTGCAGAGGAAAAGCACGACATCACCCCCGATGCCGGCGGCACGCTGTGGCTAGTGGACCCGCACGACGGTACTTCGGCCTTCCTCGGCGGGTTCCGCGGCAGCGCCGTGTCCGTGGCCCTGCTGCACCAGTGCGTACCCGTGCTGGGTGTGGTGTACGCGCCTTCCAGCCCAGACCGCGGCCCGGACCTCATCTCCTGGGCGGAAGGCCTGCCTACTGTGTTGCGAAATGGCGTGCCGGTAGCAGGCCAGCCAGGCAATCCCGGCACGTTGCTGCTCGCTCATCACTACGCGCCTACCAAGCTCGCGGAATGGCACGGCCGCGCCGCGCCCGAGCAGTTCTTCTCCATGCCTTCCATCGCCTACCGCTTGGCGCGCGTCGCCTGCGGCGATGCCGCTGCCACCTGTTCGCTGGGCGGCACCCAAGACTGGGACTACGCGGCAGGCCACGCCTTGCTGCGCGGTGCAGGCGACGTGTTGGTGAATGCTCGCGGCGAACCGGTGCAGTACTCGCCGCGTGGCGAGAGCTATACGAGCGAGCTCTTCGGGGGCGTGCCGGAGGCCGTGGAACAGTTGCGGCAGCGGGTAGCGAACGGCACTAGTAGATCGGCCGGTGCCGCCGGTGCGTCCGGGGTGTCGTCGGTCGGCGGCGCCCACTCAGCTCCCGCCGTCTCCGCCCACGCGTACGCCGAACATCAGGTCACCGCTCTCGCCCGCCCACATCCGCGCGGCATATGGCCGCGCGTTGCGGAAGGCGAAACGCTGGACCGCGCCGTAGGCTGCCTGTTGGGCCAGGCCATCGGCGACAGCTTGGGTTCGCTCGTGGAGTTCCGTTCCGCGGCAGACATCGCCAAGGAATACCCCGCCGGCGTGCGCGAACTGCGCAGCGGCGTAGGCACCTGGCGCCTGCTCGCCGGCCAACCCACGGACGACACCGAGCTGGCACTCGCACTCGCGCGCACGTTGGTGCAGCAGCGCGGCTTCGCTCCCGATGCCATCGCCACGGCTTACGGCCGCTGGTTCCGCGACGGCTGGGACATTGGCATCACCACGCGGCAAGCGTTCAGTGAATTGAAGCAAGGCACGCAAGGCGCCGCTGCCGTCGCCCGCAGCAACGCGAACCGCATTTCGCAGTCCAACGGCGCCACGATGCGCGCCTCGCCGCTGGCCATCGCGGCTGCCAACGCTGACCAAGCCGCGGCCTGGGCTGCGGAAGACGCGTTGCTGTCCCACCCAAACCCGGTGTGCGTGGTGGCGAACGCCGCTTACGTAGTCGCGCTACATGCCGGCATCGCT
>CAIOHZ010000290.1 GCA_903858165.1 uncultured Pseudomonadota bacterium | reverse complement strand
GACGCCAAGGAACTGCTCCGCAAGGTGCAGGCGGCCCAATACGTGGCCAACAACCCGGGCCAGGTATGCCCGGCGAAGTGGACCCCGGGCGCTGCCACGCTGGCCCCTTCGCTAGACCTCGTCGGCAAGATCTGACCCCAGTCAACGCCGGGCCTACTCCAAGCGGGGGGGCCCGGCGGCCAGACCGCAAGACTGCATCGAAACACCCAGGCGCACCGCCCGGGCCACCAAAAACCAACAAACCCTAGCCTTACCCGACCAAAGACTGAACTCCCAACGAGACCGCTGCCATGCTTGACCAGAACCTGAAGACGCAATTGCAGGCCTACTTGGGGCGCTTGACCAGCCCCGTGGAGGTGGTGGCCTCGCTCGCCACTGCGACCACCAGTGCCGATGCCGATAGCATCGCGAAGTCCGCCGAGCTGCAGGCGCTGTTGGCGGATATCGCCAGCCTCTCGCCGCTCGTCTCGGTGCGCCTCGATGGCACAGCGAAGCGGCGTCCTTCCTTTACCGTCGGCGCCCTTGGCGCTGCGGCTCGCATTACTTTTGCGGGCCTGCCCATGGGTCACGAGTTCACCTCGCTGGTGCTGGCGTTGCTGCAAGCGGGCGGTTATCCACCCAAGGTCTCCGCGGCGACGATTGAACAAGTGCGCTCGCTAAACACCGACCTTAAGTTCGAAACCTACATTTCTCTTTCGTGCCACAACTGTCCGGATGTAGTGCAGGCTCTGAACCTGATGGCGGTGCTGAACCCGCGCGTGCGCAGCACCATGATCGACGGTGCGCTTTTTCAGGCCGAAGTGACCGAGCGCAAGGTGATGGCGGTACCCACCGTACTGCTGAATGGCCAGCCCTTTGGCCAAGGCCGCATGACGTTGGAAGAAATTCTGGCCAAGGTAGACACCGGTGCCGCTGACCGTGAAGCCGCCACATTGAGCGAGCGTGCGCCGTATGACGTGCTGATAGTCGGTGGTGGTCCCGCCGGCGCTGCGGCCGCCATCTATGCGGCACGCAAAGGCATTCGCACCGGCGTGGTCGCCGAGCGCTTCGGTGGCCAAGTGCTGGACACCATGAACATCGAGAACCTCATCTCGGTACCCGAAACCGAAGGACCCAAGTTGGCCCGTGCGCTTGAAAACCATGTGGGTGCTTACGCCGTGGACGTAATGAACCTACAGCGCGCAGCAAGCATTGAACCGGCTGGCGCCGATGGCTTGGCCCGCGTGCAGCTAGAGAATGGCGCCACGCTCTCGGCGAAGACGCTCATCCTGGCCACCGGCGCCCGCTGGCGCGAAATGAACGTGCCCGGCGAAGCGGAGTACCGCGGCCGCGGCGTGGCCTACTGCCCGCACTGCGATGGTCCGCTATTCAAAGGCAAGCGCGTGGCCGTGGTGGGTGGTGGCAACTCTGGCGTAGAAGCGGCTATCGACCTCGCCGGTATCGTGAAGGAAGTGACATTGCTGGAGTTCGACGGTCAACTGCGTGCCGATGCGGTGTTGCAGACCAAGCTGCGGAGTCTGCCGAATGTTCGCATCATCACGCGCGCCCAAACCACGGAAGTGGTAGGTGATGGTACGCAGGTGAACGGCCTCATCTACCGCGACCGCGACACCGGCGAGAACCAGCGCATCACACTCGAAGGTATCTTCGTGCAAATCGGCCTGCTGCCGAACACTGGCTTCTTGAAGGGTACAGTGGCGCTCTCGCCGCGCGGCGAAATCGAGGTGGACATGCGTGGGAAGACGTCGGTGCCCGGCATCTTCGCGGCCGGCGATGCCACCACCACACCCTACAAGCAGATCATCATCGCTATGGGTGAAGGGTCGAAGGCTGCCCTTTCAGCCTTCGACTACCTGATTCGGCAGGCGCCGGCAGTGGCTGTAGACGACGCGAGCAACGACAACAAGAGCGCCGGGGTAGCCCGGGTAGCCCGGTTAGCCGGAGTCCCGCAGGCCGCCTGAGTCCATCACCACCGTTGACGCCTGCCCGCATCGCGCACAGGATGCAGGCAGGTTTCCCCAACGGTGGTCCCATGCCGATGTTCTTTCAGCGGTGCGCCGCAACCACGCTTCACTCCGGCGGCTTTCTCCGCTCTCTGGCAGCGCTCGCCTTGCTGACGCTAGGTGCCACAGCCACGCCGAATGCGCTAGCTGCCAAGACTTCACCCGGACCGCTCGTGGTACGAACCGAGCAAGGCGCCATCCGCGGTGCGTTACGCGACAATGTTCGCGAGTTCCGCGGCATTCCCTATGCTGCTAACACTGCCGGCGACCAACGCTGGACCTTGCCGCAGCCGGCGCCGCATTGGCAAGGCACGCTGGATGGCACGAACTTCCGCGACCCCTGCGCGCAGGTGGCGCGCTTCAACCTAACGGAAGCCAGTAACGAAGAAAACTGCCTGACGGTGAACGTGAGCGTGCCGGCACTGACCGTGCGCAAAGCGCCAGTGCTGGTCTACATCCACGGCGGTGCCTGGGTAGGTGGCAGCGCCAGCCTTTACCGCCTGGATGCGCTAGCGCGCACCGGCCTCGTCGTGGTGTCCGTGAACTACCGCCTCGGCGCCCTTGGCTTCCTGGCACACCCCGCGCTGGCGCCAGAAGGCAGTGGCGCTTGGGGCATTGCGGACCAACGCGCGGCACTGCGCTGGGTGCAGCAGAATATCGCCGCCTTCGGTGGCGACCCTGGCAATGTGACCATCGGCGGCGAGTCCGCCGGTGCCGGCTCAGTCTGTATTCATCTGGCCAATGCGAATTTGTCCAAGGGGCTATTCCACAAGGCCATCATTCAGAGCGGTGGCTGCCTCTATCCACGCCAGAAGGTGAAGCAGGCAGAGCAACTGGGACTGAAAGTGGCGGCGGCTGTGGGGTGCAGCAACGAAGCCACTGCCCTCGCCTGCCTGCGTGCCGTGCCGTTAGAGGTGCTGCTGAAAAAGCAAACCGAACTGGCCAGCAGCGGCATCGTCAGCTTCGCGCCTTCCGGCGGCAGCGCGGTGAACCCGGTGGACAACACGGAGGCTATGGCCCGCGGGGACTTCCTGCGTGTGCCCGTGCTCATGGGTGCCACGCGCGACGAGATGCGGCTGTATGTGGCCTACGACCTGCAGGCCGGCAAGAAGCTGGACGATGCGAACTACCCGCAATGGCTACAAGGCATTTACGGGCGCACGCCCGAAGAACAAGCGGCGAAAATACCGGAGCGAGTGGCAGCGCAATACCCGGTAGGCGGCGCCGAGCCTGCGCCCGCCGTCTTAGGCACTGCCATGACCGACTTCATGCCGAGCATCGGCATAGGCGCCTGCCTGCAACTGCACACCGGCGAGACGATGGCGCGCTACACAGACCTGTGGCAATGGGAGTTCGCCGACCGCGATGCACCCGTGCTGGGCGTGGGCATTACTCCCCAGCCGGACCCAGGCTTCCTGATGGGCGCAGTGCATGCGGCCGAACTGAACTACTGGTTCCCGAACTTCGACAACACCCACAAGATGGTCGCGCCAGACCTTGCGCCCCCGTCACAAGCGCTGTCGAACCAGATGCTGGAGTTCGTGGCGAACTTCGCCCGTACCGGCCAACCCTCTGCCGCCGGCTTGCCGGCATGGCCGCGCTACACCGACCACACCAAGGTCATGTGGATGGAACCCGGAAAAACCGCGCTGGTGAATGCCAGCGAAGTTCACCACTGCGCATTCTGGAAGAGCCTGTACCCAAACAGGCTCTAACGGCAAAGGCCAGCGTCAATGACCGGCGGCCAGCGCGCGCTGTCCCCGGGACAGGTTCAGTCGAAGATATCGCTGAGCCAGGATTTCCGGCGGTAATCCTTGTAGCCGCGCTCGCGGTGGTCTTCATCGTGCCGGTAACCAGCACGATGTTCCCCGCGGTAGTCACTGGGATAGCCAACCCGCGGACCACTGGCAGGAGCCGCCGGCGCTGGCGGCGGTGCTTGGCTTACCGCTTGCTCGGAAGCGCGCTCCAGCAGCTTGTCGAGTTCGCCACGGTCCAGCCATACCCCGCGGCAATTCGGGCAGTAATCAATTTCCACCCCTTGCCGTTCGGTCATCACCAGTACCGTGTCGGCACATGTCGGGCATTTCATCTTTCGCTACTCCTACGTACGAACGCCTCGAGAATTTCGCCCGGCTGCGCGTTCCACACACCAGACTGCGACAGCACATAGGCCAGCGCCGCTTCCAGGTGTTTCATCCGATGCGGCTGACCCATCACCCAAGGGTGTAACGAGATAGCCAGCAAGCGCCCTCCCTGCTCCTGGCTCTCTGCCAGCAGCAGGTCGCAGGCGTCCTTCACCTGTTCCGACCAGGATTCCTCGGAGTGCTGGTTATCCATGACCACGAAACGGTCCTCGATTTCCGTCGTGAGTGGCAAAGCCCACAGCGGACCACGGGAGGTCTGGAATGGATACGGCAGCTCATCGTTCACCCAGTCGGCGAAGTATTCGACGCCATGAGCGTGCAGAAGTTCCGGGGTTTGCGGCGACTGCAGTTTTCCAGGGCTCAGCCAACCCTTAACCGCCTGCCCCGTCGCCGCGCGCAAGGTGGTGAGGGAACGTTCGATGAGCGCCGCTTCGTCGGCTTCGGCAAGACCGCCGGCGTGCGGCGTGTCCATGTTCCAGCTGTGGCCCAGCACTTCGCCGCCGTGGTCCGCCAGTGCCGCCAGCAGCGCCGGGTACCGGACAGCCAGCTCGGCATTCACGGCAAAGCTGGCCTGCACGCCCAAATGCTTGAAGGCTTTCAAAAAGCGGTAAATGCCCACGCGGTTGCCGTAATCGCGCAGCGTGTAGTGGCGCAGGTCTGGGTACGGCATCGTCATGGAACCGGGCAACTTCACGGGCTTGCCAGTAGGGTTCAACGGAAAGTGTTCAAGACTGACGTTCACCCAAACCGCCAGCGTCTTACCGTGCGGCCATTGGATGGGCGGCCGGTCCGTGAGCATCGACCATTCGTAGCGGTCGTGGTCCATGCCGTAGGCGCGGCGCGGGTATTGCAAGTGGTTGCGTTCCAGCGCCATGGTCAAGTCTCCTGCCCGCGGCTGCCGACTCGACCGACTGACGCTTCGGCCCCAGCGTGCGCAAGGCTCCCAACGGTTCGGTCGGCAATATCCGCCAGTGCCGCATCGTAGTGGTTCGCGGCATAGTGCTCGGCAATCTCCCGACCGGT
>CAIOHZ010000289.1 GCA_903858165.1 uncultured Pseudomonadota bacterium | reverse complement strand
CTGGTGAAGGTTTGCATGCAACTCGGCGTGCCATTCACGCAAGCGGTGTTCTATCGCGGCATCATCGCGTGGTTGCTCGCCATGTCGGTGCTGCACTTTCATGGAAGTTCCATGAAGACCGTGCATTGGAAGGCGCAGCTATTGCGCGGTGTCATCGGTATCGTTGGCGTTTTTGCGTATTTCGGTGCCGTAGTCTTGCTGCCCTTGGCTTCGGCCATCACGCTGATCTATACCTCGCCCTTGCTGCTGGCGGCCGTGATGTTGATCCAAGCACGACAGCGTCCGTCTTTGCTGGTGTTAGCCACCTTGGGCGCAGGCTTCGTCGGCGTCTTGCTGCTGGTACAGCCCAGCTTCAGTTCCACGCAGTGGCTAGGCGTAGCGGCCGCCCTCCTCTCTGCGTTCATGACAGTCGCAGCGGCTATGCATATACGCACGCTCGCTCGCTTGAACGAGCCGGCGTGGCGAACCGTGGCTTGGTTTTCCTTGTTCGTCATGCTCGCTGCAACTCCCGGATACGTGTCCAGCCACCCCGGTGAACTCAGTTGGAAAGCCAGCCTGAGCGTTCTTGCCATGGGCCTGGTGGGCGCTCTCGGGCAAGTGTTTCTAACGTTTGCCTATGAGCAAGGGCACGCGTTGCTGGTTTCGCTGCTGGGCTATGCGCAGATTGTCTTCACGACACTCATTGGCATGCTCTGGTGGCACGAACATCCGGGGCTGGCAGCGTGGCTTGGCATCGCGCTCATCATTGGTAGTGGTGGCATTGCCACGAGTTTCATGGGGCGCGTGAACATCGGGCGGCCGCCACGCTCCTCATGACGCGAGCAGTCGTGAATTTGCACCAGCCAACTGCTGTGGCGAAGAGCATCGGCGGCGCTAATGCCAATGGGGATCGCGCTGTCCCAACGCTCGTTGGCGTATTGCAGGGTCGCGGCAATGTGGCCCGCCTGAGTGTCGAATTTGCCGTCCTGTGGAACGAAGGGTTTCCTGTCTCGTAGTTGGTTATGCTCTACTGGCCCATTCCACCGGAGTTCGAGTCGTTGGCAACAACGCGAACGGTGCATTTTCGTCCGGCCTGCGCTTACCATGCGCCATGGGTTTTCGCTTCCGCCGCTCCGTTAGTTTGTTGCCAGGCATTCGCCTGAACTTCGGTACGCGCGGGGTGAGCACCAGCGTGGGCGGACGTGGTTTCACGTTGAACTTCGGCAAGCGCGGCATTCGCACTACCGTTGGTATTCCCGGTACGGGCATTTCCTACAGCGAGATGTTGACCCGCAACCAAGGCGCGGATGTCAGCTCCGCCGACAACACGCCGCCCGCGACGGGCAGTTCCATCGGTTGCGGTACCGTGGTGGTGATCGTGTTGGTCGTCTTGGGATTGGCGCGGCTGATTGGTGGGCCCACCGACGCTGGCAACAGCGTCTCCAACGCGAGCGCTCCTGCGCCGCCCCCGTCTCTCCAGGTACCCATGGGAACGGTAACCGCTAGAGTACTGAAGTGCCGCGCGGCCTCTAATGCAAAGGCGCGTGTACTACGCCGCCTGCCAAGCGGAACCGTGGTCGAGCAACTGGAACACGAGCAGGGATGGGTACGGGTTGTAGAGCGTGCTTCCGGTCCGCCCTCCCAGCTGGCAAGCAGCTGCTGGGTAGCGGAGCGTTTTCTGCGCCCCCACTAAAGCGAGCACCTCATGTTTCGACGTTGGTTCGTGTTGTGGTTGCTTTGTGCCGGTTTGTTGGGCACCGCGGGCTACATTCTCTGGCAATTCCCGGGCCAGCAGCTCGGCATGGCTTGGACGCTAGGTACTGGTCGTGGCGTGGAGACGGTGCAGGCACGCACCAATGCCATTGAACGGCAAATTTTGCGCGGCAAGCCGGTAGCCCAGGAAGACCAGCGCTATTTGGTGGACCTCTATTCCGCGATGGGCACCGGCGGTCGACACTTGCCGCCCATCCGGCAGTCGGGCCGCTTGATGCAGCACTACTTGGCGGCCAGCGGGCAAGCGCTGGAGGTCGATGCACGTCTGTTTCTCGGTTCGCGGGTAGTGCTGAAGCAAACCGCCAAGCTTCGCCAACAGGCCCGCAAGCGTGCGGCGCTTACCCGCGGCGCGAAAGTGGGCGGAGACGGCTACCAATGGACGCCCCAGTTCTACATGGCGAGCAGCTCCGACCCCGACAGCTTCTTCGGCCTGTACTGGGGGCGCCTCGGCTACCGCGCGCGCGTCGACAGTTCCGGCAAGCGCCTGCACCTTCATTGGCGGGCAGAGGTGGACTGGCGTTGGCCCCGCTATACGGAGCTGCGTCGTAAATACGGCAAATCACGGGAAGAAGTAGTCCCCATTCCCAATGTTCGCGCGGTGGTTTACGGCAAGCAGCACGCCCTGCACCTAAGCAACGGGCTAGGCGGTTATCTAGAAGAAGCCGGCTTAGCGCGCAGTTTTCTGGCCTATGCCGAATGGGATGAAACGATGCCGCTGCCCGCTATTCGGTAAACTGCGCGCTTTCCTGCCCCAAGGCTGAACCCCATGCGCTTTGCTTCCCTCTCCGACCGCTTGGCTGGCCTTGGCGCCGCCAAATGGGAAGTCCACTTCGAAGGTCAGAAACGCTCCCGTGCCGGGCAGCCCGTCATCATGTTGTCCATCGGTGAGCCGGACTTGCCGCCCCCGGCACGCGTGCTGGACCGTGTTGTGCAGTCCATGTATGCAGGCCGTACGCGCTACGCCAGTCCGCAAGGCGAGCCGGGGGCCCGCGAGGCCGTAGCGCGCCATTTGGCGGAACGTTCCGGCATGGCTGTTTCGCCAGAGCAAGTGCTGTACTGCGCCGGTACCCAGAACGGCCTCTATACCAGCCTCATGACGGTGGTGGAGAGCGGCGACGAGGTGATTGTCCCGGACCCCTACTACGCGACATATGAAGGGCTCGTCGCTGCCAGCGGTGCCACTTTCGTACCCGTGCAGACGTCGCCTGAGGCTGGGTTCCATCTGACACCCGAAGCCTTGGAAGCGGCCATTACGCCACGCACCCGCGTGCTGCTACTGAATACACCGAGCAACCCGACGGGTGCCGTGCTTTCCGAAGCAGAAGTAGATGCCATCGGCGCCGTGTGCGAACGCCACGACCTTTGGATCCTGTCGGACGAGGTCTATGCGGACCTCACCTTCAGTGGCCGCTTCTGTTCGCCCTTCGACCGGCCCCAGCTGCGCGAACGCACGCTGGCCGTTTCGTCCATCTCGAAATCGCATCTGCTGCCAGGCTTCCGTGCGGGCTGGGTGGCGGCGCCCGAAACGGCCATGCCCCGGCTGCTGTCCGTGGCTGAGGCCATATTGTTTGGCTCGCAGCCGTTTCTGGAAGACGCGCTCGCGGAAGCACTCACGGGCCACCACCCGGAAGTGGAAGCTTTCCGCGCCAGCCTGCGCGGACGCGCCGAAGCGGTGGTGAGTGCCTTTGAAGGCTGCCGCCACACGAACGTGCGCATGCCGGAAGGTGGCATGTTCCTGATGGTGGACGTGCGCGCCACGGGGCTGAACGGTGAACAGTTCGCCTGGCGCCTGCTTGATGAGGCCAACGTGGTGGTAATGCCCGGCGAAAGCTTCGGCTTGGGCGCTGCCGCCGGCCACGTCCGTGTGGCACTGACGGTGGAAAAAGAGCAGCTGCGCGAGGCGTGTGTGCGTATTCGCCAGTTGATAGAGAAGCTGGCGGGCTAAGCGGCCGGAGAGCCCCTCGGGGGCTAGTTTGAGAATTTAACCTTGCAAATCTTCCATCTGTTGGATAATTTACAAGGATGATACCCAGAAAAGCCGCTTTTTCCGTCCTTCAGGGACTCTCCTACCAAGCCGCCGTCGCCTTGGTGGGCCCACGCCAGGTGGGCAAGACGACTCTGGCCCGAGAACTGGGCGAGCAATTCAAAGGTAAGGCCGGCGCGGTCTATCTCGACCTAGAATCCGCTACCGACCGGGCAAAGCTGGAAGACCCCCGCGCTTACCTAGAACGGCACGAGGACAGTCTGGTGATACTCGACGAGATTCACCGGGCCCCTGGTCTGTTCACGGAACTGCGCGGGCTTATCGATGAAGGCAGGCGACGCGGACGTGGTACGGGTCGCTTTCTCATTCTAGGAAGCGCTTCGCTCGACCTGCTTCGGCAAGCCGGGGAAACACTCGCTGGTCGCATCGCCTATGTGGAGCTCGGACCACTCGGAGTCCTAGAAGCCGCGACCAAAGCCGACGAGATGGAACGCCTTTGGCTCCGTGGCGGCTTTCCCGGCAGCTTTACCGCGCGCGATGACCAAACCAGTTTTCGCATTCGGCAGGATTTCATCAGGAGCTATCTGGAACGCGAGATTGCGCAGTTCAGTCCGCGACTACCCGCCGCTACGTTGGGCCGCCTTTGGACCATGCTCGCCCACGCGCAAGGCACGCTGCTGAACGCCTCCCGCCTGGGCGCTGCCCTCGGAGTGAGCACGCAGAGCGCCACCCGGTACGTAGATTTTCTGGTGGACTTGTTGCTGGTTCGAAGGCTTCAGCCGTTTCACGGTAATGGCACCAAGCGGCTGGTGAAGTCGCCCAAGATCTATGTGCGGGACAGCGGGCTGGTGCACGCCCTGCTTGGGCTGGAAACGCTTGAGGACCTGCTGGGCCATCCGGTAACCGGAGCGAGCTGGGAAGGTTTCGTGCTGGAAAACTTACTTGCCGCCGCGCCTGAGCGGACGGAAGCCAGCTTTTATCGAACCGCCGTCGGTGCCGAAGTGGACTTGGTGCTGGATTTGCCACGCGGCAAGCGGTGGGTAGTGGAAATGAAGCTGGGTACCACCCCTACGCTTTCGCGCGGCTTTCATGAAGCCTGCGACGACCTGCAACCGGAAAAACGTTTCGTGGTTTATTCCGGCCAAGAACGGTACCCGAAAACGGCACAGGTCGACGTGATCTCTTTGACTGAACTTGCGATGGAACTACAGAAAGCTTAAAGCAGGTCTCCAAAATATATGTCGAAACTCGTTATTTTTTTGAAGTCGATTTGCTAGACATTTTGGATACCCATCGATATTGCGTTGCGCTAGTTATGCAACCGCACCTGCGGCCAGCGAGTAGAACCCGATAACTTGGCCCACTGCTAAATGAAGAGAACTCGTGGTCGGGCGTCAGTGGGGTTGGCGCAGCCGCAAGCTTCAGTGTTCCCCGGTCGGCCATGGTGGCATCACTGCCATCAACCTCGCCAATCCGAGGTTTTCGGTCGGCGATGCATCCAGTATTTCTCGGAACGCACGGAAAGCCTGGTCATCGACCACGAAGAATGTCTGGTCGAGCAATACTTCCTCGGCCCGCGCGCACGCGGCCTCCAACATGAAATCGGAACGGTTTTTGCCTTGCGGAATCGCCGCCAAAGTCGTGATTCCAGCGAGGGGACGCTCCGTTTTCAGCCCCGCCGCTCTATTACGGCCCACCGTTTCAACCTGCCGGATACAACCTCGGGAACCAGCGTTCGACCACGTCGATGGGAAACCCAAGACGCAATGGCGCTTTATGCGAGCGCGAAACCAGCAGGCGTTTGTCGACCAACTCGGCCACCACGCGTCGCGCCGTGCGCTCGCTCGCATCGATGAGCTTGGGCACGCGACCGCGCTCCACTTCGCCCACTAGCAAGGCCTCGCGCAAGATTACGTAACTCCGCGCAGGAAGGCGTCCGGCGCTCTCTTCATCGCGCACGTACAGTTCCATGCGTCGCTGCAGTTCCGTTGGGTCGAGCAGCTCGCGCATGAAGCGCACCTGGTCTAGGCAGGTCTCCAGAAAGAACCGACAGAATTCCGTCAAAGCGCTCTCCGACAGCGCACCTCTGCCATCGAGGTCGTTGCGGCGTGGCTCATCGGCAGCCATCAGCAAGCGCTTGTAGTCCACGGAGTGACGCGCCAACCCGCGCGACACGGACCAAAGCGCCGAGCCGATGCCAATCTCCAGCAGCATGGCATGTGACATCAGCCGCGCCACGCGCCCATTACCATCCAGAAACGGATGAATCCAGAGAAAGCGATGATGAGCGGCGGCAACGGCAATGACCTGTCGCGTTTTGGTGAGCCGGCTTGACGCGTAGGCTTGCTCGAACCGAAGCATGAATGGCTCGAGATCCTCGGGCACGGGGGCGATATGCCGCCCAAGGGCGACGGTTCGAGAACGTAGCTGCCCCGGAACCACCGAAATACGTTCGCCCGTATCGGGGTTTTCTACCACGAGAAGACTTTCCGGCAGCCGCCGACAAAACTCGCGATGAGTCCATTCCGTGAACGCACTTGCCGCCGATGGCCGTGGCAGCTCATCCAGTCGGCCGTCGATGATCCGCTGCACTTCCACATGGGCCCGCGCCTCGAGCTGCAAGTCCCGGCGGTGGGCGTCGCTGGAATAGTCGGCCGCCAAGGCGCGGTCGATATCGCGGGGGTGGGTGTGGTGGCCTTCGATCAGGTTGGAGTAGTAGCAGTTCATGGACCGTACTAGCTCCGCGACCCCCAACCGAACCACGGGGTGCAACTGTGCGGACAGCTCGCTGGCCTCGCGGGCAAGGTCGAACGCCAAGTTTTCGAGGACAGCGGTCCCCTCGGCCGGCATAAAGAGCTCGGCGGCGGTGGGAGTCATCGCCCATTCCTTGCGACATAACTGATGACCGGTAGCTTGGCCGGAATATTACCAGTTAAATCATTTGGTTGAGCGAATTATTAAACCATTTTTGGCCGGTAATATGGCCAGTAAGATGGCCGGTAGCTTGGCCGCCAACGGCGGCAGCAAAAGCTGCCGTCGCCAGCGCCGCGCCAGTCGACGCTACTTCACCCGCCCCGCCTTCCACGCGGCCAGCAGCTGGTCGTAAGCTACGGTCTCGCCCTTCGGGCGTTCATTAGCCAGCTTCGCCCAAGGCGCAGCGTTGGGGCTCAGCCACTTCGCGGCGCTTTCCTTCGGGTTCAGCTTCGGCGGGCACATGGGCATGCCGGCACGCTGCAGGCGCGCCATCACCTGATCCATCTGGTTGGCGAGGTTGTCCATGGCGGCTTGGGGCGTGCGCTCGCCGGTCACCGCCGTGGCCACGTTCTGCCACCACAGTTGCGCCAGCTTCGGGTAGTCCGGCACGTTCGTGCCCGTGGGCGTCCACGCTACGCGGGCGGGGCTGCGATAGAACTCAATCAAGCCGCCGTAGCGCGCCGCGTTCTTCGTGAAGTAGTCGCTGCGGATGTCGCTGTCGCGGACGAAGGTAACGCCAACGATGGACTTCTTCAGCGACACGGTCTTGCTGTTCACGAACTGCGCGTAGAGCCAAGCAGCGGCCAGACGGTCCGGCGGGGTGTTCTTGAAGAACGTCCAGGAGCCCACGTCCTGGTAACCGTTCTGCATGCCCTCCTTCCAATACGGGCCATGCGGGCCGGGGGCCATACGCCACTTCGGTGTACCGTCCGCGTTCACCACGGGCAAGCCAGCCTTGGTCATGTCTGCGGTGAAAGCGGTGTACCAGAACAGCTGCTGCGCCACGGCGCCCTGCGCGGGCACGGGGCCGGCCTCGCTGAAGGTCATGCCGAGCGCTTGCGGCGGCGCGAAGCGCTTCATCCAGTCGATGTACTTTGTCAGCGCATAAACGGCTGCTGGCGAGTTCGTGGCACCACCGCGTTCCACGGAAGCACCCACTGGCGTGCACTTGTCTGCGGCCACACGGATGCCCCACTCGTCCACGGGCAAACCATTCGGCAAGCCCTTGTCCGCAGAACCGGCCATCGACAGCCACGCGTCCGTGAAGCGCCAACCGAGCGACGGGTCTTTCTTGCCGTAGTCCATGTGGCCATAGACGCGCTTGCCATCCAACATCTTCACGTCATTCGTGAAGAAGTTGGCAATGTCTTCGTAAGCGGTCCAGTTCACCGGCACGCCGAGCTCGTAGCCGTACTTGGCCTTGAACTTCGCCTGCAGGTCCTTGCGTGCAAACCAGTCCGCACGGAACCAGTAGAGGTTAGCGAACTGTTGGTCGGGCAGCTGGTACAGCTTGCCGTTCGGGGCGGTGGTGAACTTCGTGCCGATGAAGTCTTTCAGGTCTAAACCTGGGTTCGTGTAGGCCTTGCCTGCACCAGCCATGTAGTCCGACAGCGGCAGAACCACGCCGTAGCGGTAATGGGTGCCAATGAGGTCCGAGTCGGACACCCAGCCGTCGTAGATACTGCGGCCCGACTGCATGCTGGTCTGCAGCTTCTCCACCACGTCGCCTTCCTGGATAAGGTCGTGGCGTACCTTGATGCCGGTAATCTCAGTAAAGGCCAGCGCCAGCTGCTTGGATTCGTAGCTGTGCGTGTTGATGGTCTCGGAAACGACCGAGATTTCCTTCACACCTCGCGCCTTCAGTTGGGCGGCAGCTTTAATGAACCACTGCAGCTCGGCCAGCTGCTGCTGCTTGTTCAGCGTAGACGGCTGGAACTCTTTGTCGATCCACTTCTTGGCGGCAGCTTCATCCGCACGCGCGGGTGCAGTGGCCAATACAGCCGTGGCCAGAAAACCGGTAGCGACAGCGAGTAGCCGGCGCGAAATATTGGTAGTCATCAAAGTCCCCCTCGAGCACATCGAATTTAATGTGGGAAGCAGCTCGGTGCCGACCATCGCGAGCAAGCTCGCTCCCACAATGATTCGGGAGCAAGCTCCCTCCAACAACCATTAACCCCAGCGCAACAGGCCGGCCATGAACACCAGGCCAGCCCCGAGCGCAATTCGCGGGTCCCAATCCGTGAAGCCTACGGTGCCGAGCACGGTCCATGCTAGCACCAGCAAACCAATGAATAGACGATCGCCGCGGGTGGTAACCAAGGGCAACAGCCCCTTGCGTTCGACGGTGGGCGACAGCTTTTCCCAGATGCCCATAGCCAACAACATCACTGCAATGGCGATGAAGAAATACGCCACCACGGGCGTCCAGGCCATCCAGTCGAACAAGCCCTGCGGCTGCTCTTCCATCACACCCTCCCCATGGCGAAGCCCTTCGCGATGTAGTGGCGGACAAAATAGATGACGAGTGCGCCGGGCACCAAAGTGAGTACGCCGGCCGCGGCCAGCGTGCCCCAGTCCATTCCAGAAGCGGAAACGGTGCGCGTCATGACTGCCGCAATGGGCTTAGCGTCCACCGAAGTGAGCGTGCGCGCCAACAGCAATTCGACCCAGCTGAACATGAAGCAGAAGAAGGCTGTCACGCCAACGCCGGCCTTGATGAGCGGCAGGAATAGCTTCACGAAAAACCGCGGGAACGAATAGCCATCAATCCATGCGGTCTCGTCAATCTCGCGGGGAATGCCGGACATGAAGCCTTCCAGAATCCACACCGCCAGCGGCACGTTGAACACCATGTGCGCCAAGGCAACCGCGATATGCGTGTCCACCAAACCGAGCGTGCTGTAGAGCTGGAAGAACGGCAGCAAAAACACCGCGGGCGGCGTCATGCGATTGGTGAGCAACCAGAAGAACAGATGTTTGTCGCCCAGAAAGCGGTAACGCGAAAACGCATAGGCCGCCGGCAAGGCCACAGCGACGGAAAGCACGGTGTTCATGGCCACATAGGTCATGGAGTTCAGGTAGCCGCTGTACCAGGACTCGTCCGTGAAGATGGTCGCGAAGTTCGCAAAGTTCAGCGCTTCAGGGAACCACGCGAAGCTACCCAAGATGGCCTCGTTGGTCCGGAACGCCATGCTCGTCATCCAGTAGAGCGGCAGCAGCGTCAGGAACAGGTACAGCACCAGAAAGGCACCGGCAAACGTAGGTCGCGGCAACATCGCCAGCAACTTCACGAGCAAACGCTTGGACACCTTCAGCGTGTTTTCCGCTAATGGGTTCACGGTGCGTTTCCTTTCGTGGCATCTGCGGGCGCTTCGGCCGCCTTCAGGAAATTGAAGAGCACGAAGCACATGACCAGAATGAT
>CAIOHZ010000288.1 GCA_903858165.1 uncultured Pseudomonadota bacterium | reverse complement strand
GCAGTGCTGAGAGCGAAATGATACAGCAACCGACCCGCGCGTGGCGGTTGCGGGAAGCCGGGGTTTTGCAGTGCGTCCCGCGCCCCGTATACTTGCGCCCGGCGGAACTCCGCCGTGTCCATCCATCGCATTCCGTCCGGGGGCCCCGTGAGCAAGCACGACGACCATTTCTTCAATGTTTTCAGTGTGGTTATTGGCGCCCTCGTTGCCATCACCATCGGCATCTTCGTGCTGGCACGCATCATGGGCTACGACCACCAGGGCCAGTACGCCGGTAAGGAAGGCCTTGCCGCCGAGCAGGTCGCGGAGCGCATTGCGCCCGTGGGCCAGGTGGCTGTCGCCGGGCAGGACAACAGCGCGCTCGCGATTCAGCCGGATGACCCGTCGAAGGCCGTGGCCGCGCAGCCACTGCCTGCGGATGGTGCGGCCACTTACACGGCGGTGTGCGCTGCCTGTCATGACGCTGGCATCGCCGGTGCCCCGAAGTCCGGCGACAAGTCCGCCTGGGCGCCGCGCTTGGCTCAGGGCAAGGAAACCCTCTACAAGCACGCGATTGAAGGCTACCAGGGCGCCAAGGGTGTCATGCCTGCCCGTGGCGGCCGTACGGACCTGACCGACGACCTCGTCAAGCAGGCCGTCGACCACCTCATCGCGATGTGATTGGCCGCGCCAAGCCCGTCACGCCAGTGGCGGGCTTGGGTGTGAGCCAGGTTTCCAGTTGGCGCAGTTGCAGCGCCACCCCCAAGTCATCTTTCGTTACCGTCGCGCGTCCGGCCAAGTCTGCCGAGGTGCGCGCCACGCGCAGTGCGCGATGGCAGGCGCGCGCCGACATTCCGCGCCGTGCTGACGCTTGGTCCAGCAGTTCACTCGCCGGTGCGTCGAGTGAAGCGAAGTCCCTGAGTTGTCCCACCGACAAGTGTGCGTTCAACGTGCCGCGCACGGCTTGGCGTTCGCGCGCACGCAAGACGCGTTCGCGTACTTTCGCAGAGGGTTCGGAAAGTGGGAGTGTTACTCCGCCTGTAGCCTCCTGCTTTCCTGCGGTTTTGGGCTCCAGCGTTACTTGCAGGTCCATGCGGTCAAGGAACGGCCCAGACAGGCGGCCTAGATAGCGCCGCGCCACGGCCTCGCCACAGCGGCAGCGCTGCAAATCTGGGAAATAGCCGCAAGGACAGGGGTTCATGGCGGCCAAGAACTGGCATTCGGCGGGGAAAGTGACATGCCAGCGCCCGCGGGCCAGCGCCACGCGACGATTTTCCAGAGGCTCGCGCAGCGCATCCAGCACGGCGCGAGGGTATTCGGCCAACTCGTCGAGGAACAGCACACCATGGTGTGCGAGCGAGACTTCGCCCGGGCGGGGTGGCTGGCCACCGCCGATGAGCGCGATAGCCGTGGCGGAATGGTGCGGGGCGCGCCACGGCCTTTGGCCGAAAGCTGGGACGGCCAGGCCGGCGGCGGCATGCAGGACGGCACTTTCCAGGGCCGCCTCGGGTTCCAGCGGTGGCAACAGGCCAGGCAGACGCTCCGCCAGCAGAGTCTTGCCGGTGCCGGGCGGCCCCGCCAGCAGTAGCGAATGTCCGCCGGCGGCAGCAAGTTCCAAGGCCTGCCGTGCCAGCGATTGTCCGCGGACCTCAGCGAGGTCCGCGATGAACCCCGGCGTGACTGTTGGCAACTGGCCGGTATGAAACCCCAACGGCTCCTCGCCGAGGCAGTGGGCCACGACTTCGGTGAGGCTGTTGGCCCCGGCCACCCGCAGCCCGGGAACGCACAGGGCGCTTTGCAGACTGCTGCGCGGGACCACCATGGAATGTCCCGCCGCCGCTGCACGTGCCGCCGACACCAGTAGATTCCGCTCCGGGCGCAGAGTGCCGTCGAGGGCGAGTTCGCCGAAAAACTCGGTGGCTTCCAGAGCGCGAGGTTCTAGTTGGCCCGATGCGGCGAGGAGGGCGAGGGCCAGCGGTAGGTCGAATCGACCCCCTTCTTTGGGCAGATCGGCGGGCGCAAGGTTGACCGTGACCCTGCCGGCGGGGAAAGGTAGGCCGGAAGTTTCGAGGGCCGCACGAACCCTTTCGCGGCTCTCGCGCACGCCCGCGTCGGCAAGGCCGACCAACTGGAAGTGCGGTAAGCCGGCGCCCACATGCACTTCGCAGTGGACCAAGGGTGCTTCCACGCCCCACTGGCCGCGGGTGAGGGCGGTAGCCAGGCTCATGCCCGGCCACCGGCGCGTTTTAGGGCTGCTTTTCCAGTGCTGCCAAGCGGGCTTCGAGCGCTTCCAGCTTTTCGCGAGTGCGTGCCAATACGCCCGCCTGAACGTCGAATTCTTGCCGAGTGACGAGTTCCAGCTTGGCCAGGCCCGCCTGTAAGACGGCACGGAAGTTCTGTTCCATGTCCTGTTGCAAGGCACGGAACTGGGGGGGCATGGCCTCGCCGAGTTTGCGGGCGAGATCGTCGAGGGTATGCGAATCGAATTTCATGGTGCGGCTCCAACGGTTGGCGCGCAGCCTCGCGGGTGTGGCCCCTGCCTGTCAACTGGGGAATACTTGCAAGCCCTAAACGTGCGCCAAATTGGTGCGGCGACGGGATGGCTGGGGGTGGGTTTGGTGCGCCCTTCGGACAAAGACGGTCCGCTTCAATGGCCCGTATGGGCGACCGCGGGGTGGCTGGCGGGTACCCGGTACGCGCTGTCTGGTGGGCACTGAGGAGCCACCGGATTGATAGACGTAACTTTCTGTTTTTCATGGCTTCCTTGCCTTTGTTCGGGGGTACTTTGCGAGCGTCTGCGAGCGCCCTGACAGGAGGGTGGATGCCTGTCAAAGTGCTGCTTGCGGGCCGGCCGGGCGCTAGTGGCACGGAAACTGCAATTCACTCAGCGTGAGACTACCGACGTTGCCATGAATGCGGTCAGCCGTTTCGTGGTGTGTTTGTGGGAAAAGGCACTGCCCGGCCACTGGAACCACGCATAAGGAGGATGAACGTAGTGAAACTCATCACCGCGATCATCAAACCCTACAAGCTGGACGAAGTGCGCCAAGCAGTGACGGACCTAGGAATCCAAGGGGTGACCGTCACGGAAGTGCAGGGCTTTGGCCGGCAGCGTGGCCACAAGGAGCTCTACCGCGGTGCCGAGTACCGGGTGGACTTCCTGCCGAAGACCAAGGTGGAACTCGCAGTCGACGACAGTGTGTGCGAACAGGTGGTGGAAGCCATCGCCAACGTGGCACGCACCGGCAAGGTCGGCGATGGAAAGATTTTCGTGCTGGGGCTGTCGCAAGTGTTGCGCGTACGCACCGGCGAGACGGGGCCGGACGCCATATGAACGGCGCTTGCCCTGCCTGTGTTTTTGTTTCGTTTCTGCTCTCAAGTCTGTGAAGAAGGGGACTGTCGTGAAATTGCCCACTCTCGCCCAATCCACTTCGTCGGGAAGCGCCTTGCGGCGTATTGCCTCGGCGCTTGGCCTGTTGGCCGTCTCTTTTGCGCCGCTGGCGCTCGCCGGCGCACCGCCGACGCCCGACAAGGGTGACACCGCGTGGATGATGACTTCCACGCTACTCGTCATCCTCATGACCATTCCCGGTCTCGCACTGTTCTACGGCGGCATGGTTCGCTCGAAGAACGTGCTGTCGGTGTTGATGCAGGTGTTTATCATCTTCTGCCTGTGCACTGTGCTGTGGGTGGTGTACGGCTACAGCTTGGCCTTCACTGCCGGCAACGAATTTCTTGGGAGTCTCGACAAGTTATTCCTGAAGGGTGTGGACAGCACGACGCTGTCCGCTACCTTCTCGAAGGGCGTGTATATCCCGGAATATGTCTACGTCGTGTTCCAGGGCACTTTCGCGGCCATCACGCCTTGCCTCATCGTCGGCGCCTTTGCGGAACGCATGAAGTTCGGTGCCATTCTGCTGTTCGTCCTGTTGTGGTTCACCTTCGCCTACCTGCCGGTAGCGCACATGGTGTGGTACTGGGATGGTCCGGATGCGTACACGGATGCCACCACGGCTGCTACGGCCCTGTCGCATGGTGGTTACCTGTTCCAGCTCGGTGCACTCGACTTCGCCGGTGGCACGGTGGTGCATATCAACGCGGGCATCGCTGGTCTCATCGGCGCGCTGATGGTGGGCAAGCGCTTGGGGTACGGTACTTCTGCCATGCCCCCGCACAACCTGCCGCTGGTGATGATTGGCGCCTCGCTGCTGTGGGTGGGCTGGTTCGGCTTCAACGTTGGCTCGAACCTCGAGTCGAACGCCTTCGCCGGCCAGGTGTTCCTGAACACGGTACTGGCGACTGCAATGGCCACCCTGGCGTGGACGCTCATCGAGTGGGCCGTGCGTGGCACGCCGACCATGCTGGGCGCTGCCTCCGGTGCGGTGGCCGGCCTCGTAGCCATCACGCCGGCTTGTGGTTGGGTAGGCCCCATGGGCGCGCTCGGCATTGGTGCCGCGGCGGGTCTCGTCTGTCTCTGGGCTGTCACGTGGTTGAAGCACCTGCTGAAGTACGATGACTCGTTGGACGTGTTTGGCGTCCACTGCGTCGGCGGCATCCTCGGCGCCCTCCTCACGGGTGTGTTCGCCGACCCGGCCCTCGGTGGCGCTGGCTTCTATGACTGGGTGACCATGGAAGTGGCCCCCTACGACATGACGGCGCAGGTCATCATTCAGGCCAAGGCAGTGGGCATTACCCTGGTTTGGTCGGGCTTGGTGAGCCTGGTGGCCTTCAAATTGATTGACTTGACTATCGGTCTGCGCGCCTCGGAAGAGACCGAGCGCGAAGGCCTGGATACTGCCGAGCACGGTGAACGCGCTTACGGCTAATCCACAACGTCCCCCCTCGGGGTGGAGTCGCGAGACTCCGACCCCTGCCCCCGAGCCTTATTGCTCGGGGGCTTTTTTATGGGCGGAATCTTTGCAGCGGCAAGAGTCGGGAGTGGGCGGCGTCGGCTTAGTGCGCTTCGTCCCAGTTCGCGCCTACGCCTACTTCTACCTTCAGTGGCACGCGTAGCGCCGCAGCCGCGCACATGTGTTGGCGTACGCCTGCGCGCACTTCCTCCACGGCATCGGCTCGTACTTCGAGCACCAGTTCGTCATGCACTTGCATGATGAGGCGGGCTGGCGCGGCTTCGCCTAGTGCATGTAGCCAGTCTTCCACGTCGATCATGGCGCGCTTGATGATATCTGCTGCAGTGCCCTGCATAGGGGCATTGATGGCGCTGCGTTCGGCATACTGCTGCAGTTGCTTGTTACGTGCGTTGATATCTGGCAAGTGCAGTCGCCGCCCGAACACGGTGGACACATAGCCTTGCTCGCGTGCGGCCTTGCGGGTCTCGTCCATGTAGCGCTTCACGCCGGGGTAGCGGGCGAAGTACAGGTCCACGTACTGTTGTGCGGCGCCGCGGTCGACGCCCAGTTGCTTCGCCAAGCCGAATGCACTCATGCCGTAGATGAGACCGAAATTGATGGCCTTCGCGGCGCGTCGCTGGTCGGTGGTCACGGCTTCCGGAGCCACGCCGAACACTTCGGCCGCCGTAGCTTGGTGCACGTCTCGGTCCGTCGCGAATGCAGCCAGCAAGCCTTCATCGCCCGAGAGGTGGGCCATGATGCGCAGTTCAATCTGCGAATAGTCCGCCGCCATCAGCACTTGACCGGGCGGAGCGATGAATGCCTGACGGATGCGCCGGCCTTCTGGCGTACGGATGGGAATGTTCTGCAGGTTCGGGTCTGATGAGCTCAAGCGCCCGGTAGCGGCCACGGCTTGGTGGTAGCTGGTATGAATGCGCCCGGTATTGGGGTTCACCTGCAAGGGCAACTTTTCAGTGTAGGTGCCGCGCAGTTTCGCGAGGCCACGATGTTCGATGATGAGCTTGGGCAGCGGGTAGTCCGCTGCCAGCTCTTCCAGCACATCTTCTGCGGTGGAAGGCTGTCCGGTCGGTGTTTTGCGCAGCGGCGGAATGCCTAGCTTTTCAAACAGAATATGCTGTAGCTGTTTGGGGCTTTCGAGATTGAACGGCTGCCCTGCCGCTATGTGCGCTTCGGCTTCCAGTTCCAGCATGCGCTTGCCGATTTCGCCGCTCTGGATGGCCAGCAAGGCGGTATCGACGAGCACGCCACGGCGTTCCATCCGCTGCAGTACCGGCTGTAGTGGCTGCTCCAGCGTCGTGTAGACCGCAGCGAGGCCGGGAATAGCTTCAAGGCGTGGCCACAGCGTTTGGTGCAATTGGAAAGTGACGTCCGAGTCTTCGGCCGCATATTCACCGGCGGTCTCGAGTGGCACTTGGTCGAAGGTAATTTGCTTCGCGCCCTTGCCCGCTACCTGCTCGAAGGTAATGGTTTCGATACCGAGATATTTGCGGGCCAGCGAGTCCATGTCGTGGCGCGTCGCCGTACTGTCGAGCACATAGCTTTCCAGCATGGTGTCCCAGGCGATGCCCGCCAACGCAATGCCGTGGTTCTGCAGCACATGCAGGTCGTACTTGCCGTGCTGCATCACCTTGGGCCGTGCCGGGTCTTCCAGCAGTGGCTTGAGTGCGCCGAGCACATAGTCGCGAGAGAGTTGGTCCGGGGTGCCCGGGCCCGAGTGTGCTACCGGCACATAAGCGGCTTCACCGGGTGCTACTGCGAACGACACGCCGACGATTTGGGCGCGCATATAGTCGAGGCTGGTGGTTTCGGTATCGAAGGCGAACAGTGGTGTGGCCTGCAGGCGCTCCAACCACTTGCTAAATACTTCTATGGTGAGCACGAGTTCGTAGTGTCGTGGCGCGGGGGGAGGAGGCGTGAGCATGCTCGCGCCCACAACAGCATCGGCTACTGACGTGCCAGCTGCTGTGGAAATACCATCGACTGTGGAGGCGAGCTTGCTCGCGACTGCGGCGGGAGCCCCCAACAAGTCGGTTTCCACTGCCGGGGCCGCTGGTGCGTACTGCCGTGCCAGCGAACGGAGCTCCATCCGTTGGAAAAGCGCATGAAGCGTTTCGCGGTTGGGCTCACCCAAGCGCAGGCTATCGAAAGCGACGCCCAGTTCCACATCGCAACGAATGGTGGCCAGTTCGCGCGATAGCGGCAGGATGCCTTGGTGTTCGCGCAGGCTCTCGCCTACCTTGCCGGGGACTTCTTCGGCTTTGGTGAGCAGTTCATCCAGCGTGCCGTACTGGCCTAGCCACTTTGCTGCAGTTTTTGGGCCTACCTTAGGTATGCCTGGAATGTTATCCGCGGAGTCGCCTACCAAGGCCAAGTAGTCGATGACTTGCTCGGGCCAGACATCGAATTTCGCTTTCACGCCTGCGCGGTCCATGACACTGCCGCTCATGGTGTTGATGAGCGTGACGCCGTCGTCGACGAGCTGCGCCATGTCCTTGTCGCCGGTGGACACGCGTACCTGCAGCCCCTGCGCACGAGCAGTGCGAGTAAGCGTGCCGATGACATCGTCCGCTTCCACGCCACTGATGCGCAGCAAAGGTAATCCCAGTCCCTGTACCGCTTCGAGCAGCGGTTCTACCTGTGCACGGAGTTCATCAGGCATGGGCGGCCGGTGGGCTTTGTACTGTTCGAACAAGGCATCGCGGAAGGTGGGGCCGGAGGCATCGAACACCACGGCGATACGTGCGGGGTGCTCGTCCTTCAAGAACTTGAGCAGCATGTTCAGCACGCCATAGACGGCGCCGGTAGGCTCGCCGCGCGAATTCGATAGCGGCGGCAGCGCGTGGAAGGCGCGGTATAGATACGACGAACCGTCGACGAGATACAGCGTTTGGTCGCTGCCGGGCTTGCTGGATTCCATGAAGTTCAGCGCTGCGGCGGCGGGTTGGCCGTTACTGCAGACGATGCTGCAGCCGGCGTTGCCGCCGGTGCGGGTATCGTCGTCGTCTGCGCTGCGGGTGGTTGCGCCTCACGGATGACGATGGGTGTTGCCCCACCGCTATCCGGCAGGGTCAAGGCGCCTTTCTGGCCGCAGGCTGCCAGCAGCAATCCGGCGACGAAGACGGGCAGGGCGAGCACGCGTGCTACAGGAAGTTTCATGGCTGGCCTTTTCAAGCGGGGGTGTAGGTGAAGGTGGGGCCGTCGACGGGGCGTGGCATCACCGCCATGGTCAAGCGCGAGATGCAGACGAGCGTACCGGCGTCATCGCGGATCTCGATGTTCCATACCTGGGAGCGGCCGCCGATATGGAACGGGCGCGCGGTACCGTGGACGAGACCACTGCGCACGCCCTTCAAATGGTTGGCGTTGATTTCCTGGCCGAGAGCGGACTGGTCGAGCGCCAGGCTGAGGTTGGCAGCCACGCTGCCAACGGTTTCGGCCAGTGCCACGGAAGCGCCACCGTGTAGCAGCCCCATGGGCTGGTGGGTACGCGCATCCACGGGCATGGTGAAGGTGAGGAAGTCGTCACCGAAAGCTTCCGCGCGCATGCCGAGATGGGCGCTCAGGGCGCGAACCGGCTCCTGCGTGAGGAAGTGGTTGATGGAGTCAACGGTGAATTCGCGTTTCCACAGGGGCATGGGGTCAGTCCGTGCAGGCCAAGGCATGAAAGCCTTGGGTTGTTGGCAAGGGGGGATGGCCAGTCGTTCTGGCAAGGAGGGCAGGATGGCATGCCCTACGGCGTACCGCGAGTAGGGCGTCGGGGTGCGCTGGCGGAGGTAGATTACTTATTGTCCGACTATGTTACCCACGAGTTTAATTCACTCCGGGTTGAGGGAGGTTGCGCGTACTAGACTGCAAAAACTTCCCCTCTCGATGGTTCATTTCCCATGCCTTACGTCGCTCCGGTCGCCGATCTGCTCCGCACTTTGTCCGCCAACGGCCAACTGGACCGTGTTTTGGCTCTGCCGGGCTACGCCGAACTGGGCATCGGTCGCGAAGAAGTGGTCGCGGTCCTCGAGGAAGCAGGGCGCTTGGCCACCAATGTGCTCGAGCCCATCAACCGCAGCGGTGACCTGGAAGGCAGCCGCGTCACGCCGGAAGGCGTCATTTCTGCCAAGGGCTTCAAGGAAGCCTATGCCCAGTTCGTGGCCGGTGGCTGGCCCGCTTTGGCAGCCCCGGAGGCCTTTGGTGGCCAAGGGCTGCCGCATGTGGTGGGTACGGCAGTGGGCGAACAATGGCCGGCTAGCAACATGGCGTTCGGTCTGTGTTCGGAGCTGAGCGTGGGTGGCGTCATGGCGCTTGAAGCGCATGGCAGCGAGGAACTGAAGGCGCGCTGGTTGCCGCCCATGGTCAGTGGCCAATACAGCGGCACCATGTGTTTGTCCGAGCCGCAGGCCGGTTCGGACCTCGGCGCCATCGCCACGCGTGCCGAGCCCGACGGCGACAGGTGGAAGCTGTTCGGTCGCAAGATCTGGATTACTTGGGGCGAACACGACATGGCGGAGAACACCGTCCATCTCGTGCTGGCGCGGGCCGTCGGCAGCCCCGCCGGGACCAAGGGCCTGTCTTTGTTCCTAGTGCCGCGCTACCTCGACGGCAAGACCAATGACGTGCACTGCGTGTCGGTGGAACACAAGCTGGGCATCAAGGCCAGCCCGACTTGCGTCATGGCTTTCGGCGACAACGGGGGTGCCTGCGGTTGGCTTGTGGGTAACCTGAACCAGGGCATCAACAACATGTTCACCATGATGAACGTGATGCGTCTCGGCGTCGGCTTGCAGGGTGTGGGCTTGATGGAGCGTGCCTACCAGCACGCGCTCGGCTATGCCAAGGAACGTGTGCAGGGCCGTAACACGGAAGGCGGCAAGGCCCGCATCATTGAACACGCCGACGTGCGTCGCATGCTGCTGGAAATGCGTGCGCTCACTTCTGCTTCGCGTGGCATTGCCATGATGGCGAGCGCTGCTATCGATATCTCCAGTCACAGCGACGACCCGGTGGAGCGCGAGGCCGCGCGTGTGCGTGGCGACTTGCTCACCCCCATCGTGAAGTCGTTCCCTTCGGAAAGTGCCCTCAAAGTGACCTCGCACGCCATTCAGGTGTGGGGCGGCATGGGCTTCGTAGAAGAGACGGGTGTGGCGCAGTACTACCGCGACTCGCGCATCATCCCCATCTATGAAGGCACCAATGGTATTCAGGCCGCCGACCTTATTGGTCGCAAGACTACGCGTGATGGTGGTGCCGGCTATACCGCACTGATGAACGAAATCGCCGCTTTCCGCGGCGACAAGGCTGGGGTGGCGCAAGCCGCGCTGCAGCGTTTCGTGGCACGTCTGCGGGAAGTGCTGCCGGCGGTCCTCGCCGGTGGCGGGCACGCCGCTTTCGCTGGCGCTGTGGCCCACGACTTCCTCATGGCTACCGGCCACTTGGTGGGTTTGTATGCCTTGGTGCGCAACGCCAACGACCCGTTGGCGCTACCGCACGACGAAGAGCTGGCGGCGTTCCACGCCTCGCACTTGTTGCCGCAGGCCTACGCGCACCTAGAAGTGGTGTTGGCCGGTGGCGATGCCGTGGCGGCTTTCGGCGTCGAGGCGTTTTAATTACCCGCCCGCTGAACGGCGCGCGCGGTTGCGCGCTGGGTCAGGTCATTTTTTACCGAAGAGCTGTGCGCCCACGCGGCGGTAGGCTTCGCGGAAGGGGATGCCTTCCTCGATGACCAGGCGGTTGGCCTGTTCTGCGGCGTGAATGGCAGGGTCGAGATGAATGTTCTCGGGAACGAACATCACGCCATCTAAAGCCACCGGGAGCAGATCCGTGGTGGCGATGGCCAGGTCGATGCCGCGGAATACCGGCACCTTCAGCAGCTGCAGGTCGCGGTGATAGCCACTGGTGAGTTTGGCGATGATGCCAAGCGCTTCATGCAGGCAGGCCTGTGCGGTGGCAGTGCGGCCACGAATGAGTTCGAATACGTCCGGGTTGCGCTTCTGCGGCATGATGGAGCTGCCGGTAGTGAACGCATCGGGCAACTTCACGAACGCGAACTCTTGCGTGTAGTACAGCATGAGGTCTGCCGAGAGGCGCCCTAGGTCTGTCATGAGCAGCGCAATCTCGAACAGTAGTTGGGCCTCTGCCTTGCCGCGCGAAATCTGCACGGCAGTGACCGGGCTATGCGCCTCAGTGAAGCCCAAGCGGTGTGCGGTGGCTTCACGGTCCAGCGGTAGCGCCGGCGTGCCGTAACCGGCGGCGCTGCCGAGCGGGCTTTTCCCTAAGCGGCGTAGCACGGTTTGCACACCAGTGGCGTCGTCACGCACTTCGGAAGCGAAGCCACCAGCCCACAAAGCTACGCTGCTCGGCATGGCCTGCTGCAGGTGCGTGTAGCCGGGCAGTGCCAAGTCCGGGTGGCGGGCAGCAAGACGCTCCAGCGCCTGCGCCACTTGCTCCGCGCCTGCGGCCACTTGGCCTACGGCGTCCCGTAAATAAAGCCGCAGCGCTGCGAGCACTTGGTCGTTTCGCGAACGCCCCAGATGAATGCGGCCGCCAGCTTCACCAGCGCGCGCTACTAACTGCGCTTCGAGCGCCGTCTGGCCGTCTTCTTGTTCCAGTTGTACGCGCCACTCGCCCGCGGCATGCGCGGCGGCAGTGGCATTCAATGCGGCAGTGAGCGTGTCCAGATCGGTGCGGGACAAGAGGCCAACCCTATGCAGACCTTCGGCGTGGGCGATAGAAGCGCGCACGTCATAAGCCACCAAGCGATCGTCGAGTGCGTGATCTTCACCGGCGGTGTAGGCCAGCACCCGGCCGTCTAGCGGCGCACCCTTGTCCCACAGCCGGCTCACGGCTGGCTGCCCTGCTCGGCGGCGGACAGTGCGTCGATGTCTTCGACAATGAGCGTGCCAGTGCCTTCGTTCGTGAACACCTCAGCCAGCAATGCGTCGGGGTTCTTGAACGACACGACGTGGACGCGACGCACACCGCCCTTGATGGCAGCTTCGATAGCCGAAGCCTTGGGCAGCATGCCGTCGGCGAGGCTACCGCTGGCATGCAGCTTGGCTAGGCCTTCGAGGTCCGTGTAGGAGACGATGGAGCGCGGGTCCGCGATATTTTCGAGGATGCCTGGCGCGCTGGTGCACAGCAGCAGTTTTTCGGCGCCCAGTGCGGCACCGATGGCGGCGGCCACAGTGTCGGCGTTCACGTTCAGCACATTGCCGGCAGCATCCGCGCACAACGGGCTCACCACCGGCATGAAGCCGGCATCTAGCGCCTGCCGCAACACTGCCGGGTTCACGCCGTCCACATCGCCCACAAAGCCGTAGTCGACGGTGGTGCCGTCCTGTTGCGGCACGGGCGCGCGCTTGTGCACGGTGACGAGACCTGCATCCACGCCGGAGTAGCCCACGGCGTTGATGTCGAGTTCCTTGCACATGGCCAGCAGCTGCGTATTCAGCAGGCCGTTCAGCACCATGACGGTGACTTCAATGGTCTTGCCATCGGTAACGCGACGGCCTTGCACCATCTGCGGCTGCAAGCCGAGCGAGCGCTGCATTTCGTCGAGCTGCGGGCCACCGCCGTGCACCAGTACCACGCGGATACCTACCTGATGAAGTATGGCGACTTGTTCGAGGAAGGCGCGCGTGGCGCTCTTGTCCGCGAACAGGGCGCCCCCCACCTTCACTACAAACACCTTGCCCTTGTACATGCGAATGTACGGCGCAGCACTGCGCAGGGCACGGACGGCAACGGTCTGGTCAGCACGGAAGTTCATCGTCGGCATTCCTCGGGGCGGGGGTAATGGAATCAACGTGCGAGGAGGCGGTGGAGTACCGCCATCTGCACGACGAGTCGGTTGTGGGCCTCACGCAGCACAATGCTGCGGGGGCCATCGAGCACTTCGTCCGTCACAGCGACATTGCGCCGTACCGGGAGGCAGTGCATGAAATGGGCGTTGGTGGTGGCCGCCGCGAAGCTGGCTTCGCTTACCTGCCAATCGTTCAGGTGTTGGCGCAGCGCGAGATCGGCGGCCGCATCGCCATAAGGGGCAGTGCAGCCCCATTCCTTGGCGTAAACCACATGGGCGCCGGCGGTGGCAGCAGCGCGGTCAGTGGTTTCGGTGACGCTGCCCCCGGAAGCCGCGGCAGCAGCGCGCGCCTTGGCCATGGTGGCCTCGGGCAGGGCGTAGCCTTCAGGGCGACAAACCACCACTTCCATGCCGCGGTGCGCAGCCATGTGCAGCGTGGCGGCCGGTACAGCGAGCGGTAGCGCGCGCGGGTGCGTTACCCAGTGCAGCACGAACTTGCCACCGCGGGGCACGCCGACATCGTCCAGCGTCTTCCAGTCCGCCAACGCTTGGCAGGGGTGGTTCACTGCAGACTCGAGGTTGATGAGCGGCTTGTTGATGAGCGCGGCCATGGCGGTGAATTGCTCTTCAGCCAAGTCTGCCGCGAGGTCTTTGCCTTCGGCGAAAGCACGCACGCCCATCGCATCGCAGTACGAGGCCAACACCGGGAAGCCTTCGCGGATGTGCTCGGCGGCTCCACCATCCATACGGACGCCTAAACGGGTTTCCAGCTGCCAGGTGCCCTGCCCGGGCGTGATGACAAAGCTGGTGCCGCCAAGGCGCTGCATGCCGGCCTGCATGGAAGCGAGCGTACGTAGCGACGGATTCATGAAGACCAGCCCGAGAATCTTGCCGGCGAGTGCCTGAGGTTCCGGGTGATCTTGCAGGCGCTGGGCCAAGGCTAGCAGGTCAGTGACTTCCTCGCGGGTGAAGTCCGCGAGGTCGAGGAAACGGTTCATGCAGGAATCTCCGCCAGCGCCGTGGCGAGCAAGTCGACGTGCTCGCGGCGCAAGGTGAACGGGGGCAGCAGGCGTAGGATGTGCGGGTCGCCGCTGGTGCCCGTGAGGATGTTGCGCGCCAACAGGGTCTGCTGTACTTCTTTTGCCGGACGGGTGGTACGCAGGCCGAGCAGGAAGCCGGCACCCTGGAAGCCGGTCACCGGGCCCACTTGGCACGTAGCACGGACGTAGTCCGACACCTCGCGCACATTGGCCAGCAGGTTTTCGGTTTCCAGAATGTCCACTACAGCCTCGACGATGGCGCAGGCCATAGGACCGCCGCCAAAAGTCGTACCGAGGCCTTCCAGCTTCACGGCCGGCCGTACGCGGTCGCCATACATCAGCGCGGAGACCGGGAAGCCTGCGCCGAGTGCCTTGGCGGTGGTCAGGATGTCCGGCTCCACGCCATAGAGGTTCGCGCCGAACGGCTGACCGACGCGGCCCATGCCGCTCTGCACTTCATCAAAGATGAGCACCGCTCCGGTTTCATCGCAGCGGCGACGCAGTGCGTCGGCCATCGCTTGTCCGATATCGTAGGCACCACCAACGCCTTGTACGGGTTCAACGATGACGGCAGCCGTCTTTTCCGTAATGCCGGCGCAGGCCACATCGACATCGCTGCGTGAAACCCACTGCGCATCGAACGGCGTGCGCGGGAAGCCATACCACTTCTCGGCGGCGCCCCAAGTGATGGCGCCAGCAGCGGCGGTACGGCCATGCCAGCCCTGCTCGAGTGCCACGACTTCACTGCGCCCCGTCAGCTTGAAAGCCAAACGCAAAGCGTTCTCGTTCGCTTCGGCACCGGAGTTGATGAAGAACACTTGGTTCAGCGACAGCCCGGCAAACTGGACCAAGCGATGCGCTGCCCGTTCGCGAATCTCCATGGGCACAGCGTTGGTCTGAAACGCTACGCTACGGGCCTGCTGTTCCAGCGCTGCCAACCAGCGCGGGTGACCATAGCCTAGCGCTGCGACGGCATGACCACCGTACAGGTCCAGCACACGTCGCCCACTCGCATCCTGCAGCCAGACATCGTTGGCGCTGGCTACCTCGAACGGGTATTGCGCGAACACATGGGCGAGATTCGAGGCAGCGGACGTTTCAGCAGCGACGTTCATCTTTGAAAAACTCCTCAGGTCCAGCCAGGGGCAGTAGCGAGCAGACCAGCAGTCTGCTCATAGCCGCACAGGCGGTTCATCCATTGCACGGCGCCGCCAGCGGCGCCCTTGGTCAGGTTGTCGATAGCGACCATCACGGCCACGGTCTGGCCATCGGCCGCCGCGGACAGATGCGCGTAGTTGCTGGTGGTAACGTCCTTCACGCGCGGGGCTTCATCCAGCACACGCACAAACGGCTGGCCCGCATAAAACTCGCGTAGCGCGGCCACGACTTCTGCCGTCTTCATCGGGCGCGCCAGCTTGGCTTGCGCCGTCAGGTGAATGCCCCGCGCGAACGGGCCCGAGTGCGGCACGAACGCGAGGTGTGGGCGGACACCAGTGAGGTTGGCAACGATGCCCGCCACTTCCGGCGCGTGACGGTGGCCCAGTGCGTTGTAGCTATAGAGGTCGCTATGGCGCTGCGGATGGTGCGTGCCGGCCGTGGGTGAACGCCCGGCACCCGTGCTGCCGGTCACGCCGCTCACGAAAAACTGCGGCTCGGCAATGCCAAGCTTTACGAGTGGCACGGTGGCCAGCAGCGTGGCCGTGGCGAAGCAACCCGGGTGGGCCACGTGCTGCGTGTGCAATTCGGTGACATGCTCGGGGGTAGCGCAGGTGAACTGCGCCTGCCGGGCGGGAGCGGTATGCGCATGCTGGTACACCTGCGCATAGGCCTCGACATCGCTGAAGCGATAGTCTGCCGAGATGTCGACGACGCGCGGGTTCGCGCCTGCTGCATTGGCGGCAGTGAGCAAGCGGTCGATGAGCGTGGCGGAAACACCATGCGGCGCGGCGCCGAACAGGGCACTTTCGCCGGCAGCGCAAAGACGCTGCGTCAGCGTGGCTTCATCGATGAACGTGAGTTCCGGAAAGGCTGCGGCCAGATGCGGGAAAGCTTTTGCCACGCGCTCGCCGGGCTGACTGTCCGAAAGAATGCCAGCCACTGCGAGGTGTGGGTGGGCTGCCAGCAGGCGCAGCAGTTCACCAGCCACATAACCGGTGCCACCGAGAATGAATGTGGGACGCTTCATTTTCAGACTTCCATCGCGTCCGCCGGCGTGCGCGAATTGGCCAGCGCCGTCAGGCCCACGGCGTCAATGATGCAATCCGCCAGTGCTGCACCGGACGTCATGGCGTTGAAGGCCGGAACGTTCAGTTGGTCTTGAATGATGTCCACGCCGACTTGGTTATCGGTAGCAGGACCGGTGACCGCGCAAGGCTCCACCAGAAACTTCTCGCGCAGCAGCTTCACGCCACCCCAAGCGGCTACCGGGTCATTCGCGGAAAGCACCACACCCGTGAGCACGGCACGGATGTCCGGTGCGTTCAGGATGGCCTCGACACCATAGGCGCCGAGCAAGCCGTCACCGAGTTCGAACACGATGACGTCCGGCTCGCCCTTGGCCATTTCCGTCAGCATGACGCGCGTTAGCGCGGGGCCGGTCTTGTTCGTGGTGGTGATGACGCCGAAGTCTGTGAAGATGCTCGTCTTGCGGGCACCGGCGTCTTCCATGGCCATGATGTCGCGCCGCAGCGAAACACCCGTGGCCTTGAAGGCGTGGACGTTCAGGCCGCGGTGACGCATGCGCGAGATGATGGCGCAGGCGGCAGCAGTCTTGCCCGCTTCCATGCAGGAACCGGCCAGAGCAACGACAGGTACGCCCTGCGTGTCGACGATGGCGTTGTAGTCTAGCGTCTGGTAGCCGGCACGCGCGGGCACGCCAATGCGCTCACCCAAGTAAGGGAAGCTAAGCACTACACCGAGGACGCGGCAGTCGAAGGGCTTGCCGCGGTCCGGGTTGGCACTGGTGCACACGCCCATCACGCCACCGATATTGAGCATCTGGATGATGTCACCAGCCTTCAGGTTGGTGGGGAGGTGCCCGGAATAACCGAACAGCGCCTTGCGATGGCCAAGTGCGCCCACCACCACGTCGCCCTTCACCACCTTCGCCATGCGGCCGGAGGTGAGCTCGAGCGTGTTGTAGGTGCTCTTGTTGTTCAGCACTTCGGCTACCACCACCACGCCTTCATCGCACGGGATGTTGTCAGTGGAGACGCGCAGTTCGCGGCCCAGACCACAAGCCTGCGTAACGGATCCAACCTTGTCGACAACGACAGTCTTCATCATGGCGTGCTGCCTCCAGCGCGGGTGTGGAACATGCCGGGCAGCGCCAGCATCTTGGAATAGCCGAGGGCGTCGGCAGCAGTCCATTCGCCGGCGGCTTCACCATAGACACCCTTCGAGGCGGCCATGAGCGAATAGGCCGAGGCATAGCCTTCAATAAACAAATTTCCGGGGCGCAGGCCGACGGTGACTGTGCCCGTGACGCGCTGCTGGCTCGACAACATGAGTGCTTCAATGTCGCGGCACACCGGGTCGAGATGCTGGCCCTCATGCACCAGGTCGCCGTAGAGTGCGGCCACTTGGTCCTTCACGCGCTGCTGACGCGGTAGCAACACTAGCTTTTCCAGTTCGCGGTGCGCGGTCAGTAGCACTTCCGCCACCGGGGCTTCGAACGCCACGCGGCCCTTGGTGCCGATGACGGTGTCACCCAGATGAATACCACGGCCGATGCCATACGGCGCCGCGATGGCTTCCAGCTTTTCGATGAGGGCTACCGGCGACAGCGCTTCGCCATCGAGCGAGCTCGGCACACCTTGCGTGAAGCCAAGGGTAAGGCTACGCGGTGGCTGCGGGTTCGTGAACGCGTCGCGCGTCAGCACCCAAGCGCTGTCGGGCAGGTTGCCCTGCGAGGTGAGCGTTTCTTTGCCGCCGATGGAGATACCCCACAGACCGCGGTTGATGGAGTACGCCGCGCCATACGGCGGCACCGGGAGCTGTCGCTCTTCCAGGAACTTCAGTTGTTCCGGGCGCTTGAAGGCTTGGTCGCGCACGGGCGCCAGCACTTCGAGGCCGGGCGCCAGCGTACGCAGCGCCACTTCGAAGCGCACTTGGTCGTTGCCGGCGGCGGTGCAGCCATGGGCGATGGTGCCGGTGCCGAGCTTCTTGGCGTATTCCGCTACCAATTGCGCCTGCAGCACGCGCTCTGCGCCGACGCACAGTGGGTAAAGATGGCCACGGCGGATATTGCCCATCACCAGGAACTTCAGCACTCGGTCGAAATACTCGGCGCGCGCATCGACGATGTGGTGCGCGCTGGCGCCCAAGGCCTTCGAGCGTTCCTCGAGCACTTGAATGGCCGCGGCGTCGAGGCCACCGGTGTCCACGGTGAAGGTGACCACGTCGCGACCATAGGTCTCCTTCAGCCAGGGCACGCAGAAGCTGGTATCCAGGCCACCGGAAAAAGCGAGAAGAATCGGGGACGACGCCCCGCTGGCGTTACTCATGGAAAACCTCGACCTAATCAGGTCTTGAAGAATAGAGAGCGAAGACGGGAGACCAGCACCTGCTGTTCAGCGGCGCCGGCGGTGGCGACGAAGAGAGTGTCGTCGCCAGAAATCGTGCCGACCACTTCGGGCCAGTTCGCATTGTCGATAGCCACGGCCACGCTTTGGGCGCTGCCGGGGTTGGTCTTGATGACCGTGAGCGAAGGGCCCGCGGTGAGGACGTCACGCACCCAGCCGGCCAACGCCGCGAAGGCGTCGTTGGCAGGGACTGCGGCGCTGCTCTCGTTGGCGATGACGTAGTGGTCGCCGAACTTGGCCACGCCCAGTTCACGCAGGTCGCGGCTGATGCTGGACTGCGTGCAATCGAAGCCTTCGCGGCGCAGCAGGCGCACGAGGTCCGCCTGACGACGCACGGTCGTCTCGCGCAGGAGGCGCTTCAAGGTATCGCGGCGGGCATCGGGTTGCATAATGATGCAGATTTTAGTGCATAATTATCCAACTATGCAAGTGAATCTAGAAGAAAGCACCGAAAGCGCCTACCAGTCCGCTGACGCTCTGGCGCTGCCGGCGGGGTTGCCAGAGGCTGAAGCGACGGCCGAAACACCGCCCCATCTCCCGGTGCTCTATCTGGACGAGGCGCTGGTGGCCATTCACAAGCCGTCTGGCCTGCTGGTCCATCGCACTGGGCTGGATGCCGGGGAGCGGTGGTTCGCCGTGCAACTCCTGCGGGACCAATTGGGTGGGCGGCATGTCTACCCGGTGCACCGGCTCGACAAGGGAACCTCCGGGGTGCTGGTCTTTGCGTTGTCCAGCAGCGATGCGGCTGCCGTGGCCGCGCAGTTTGCCGCCCACACCATCGGCAAGCGTTATCTGGCTGTGGTGCGGGGGTGGCCGCCCGAGGCCGGTACCATCGACCACCCGCTCACGCACGAAACCAAAGACCCCCAGCCGGCGCTGACGCGCTACCGCACGCTGGAACGCATCACTTTGCCGCTGCGCGCGGACCGCTACCCGGAAAGTCGTTATGCGCTGGTGGAGGCCTGCCCTGAAACCGGGCGCACCCACCAGATTCGTCGCCATCTGAAGCACCTCGGGCACCCCATCGTCGGCGACACCACGCATGGCGTGGGGGCGCATAACCGCCTTTGGCGCAGCGCTTTGGGTTGTCACCGTATGCTGCTCGCCTGTACCGGACTGGACTTGCTGCACCCGCGTAGTGGGGCACCGTTAGTGCTTCAGGCAGCGCCGGCGGAAAGTTTTGCCCTGCCGTGGGAACAGGCTCGCCGTATGAGCCTTCAGTCCGGCACACTGGCGGCCTCCGTCCCGCCCTAGGTTCCCCATGCCAGTCACTGAAACCACGCTGCTGTTTGTCATCATCGCCGCTGCGGCGGGGTTGGTGCTTGGCGTCCTTGGTACGGCAGTGTGGTCGGCGCGGCGGCAGGCGGCTGCGGCTTGGTTGCTGGAACAGGAACGCCAACTCAAATCGCTGGCCGAACAACAACGCGCCGATACCCTCCGCCAACGCGACGATTTGGCCCGCTTGCTGGATGCTGTGCGCGCGGAAGCGGCTAGCGCGGCCATGGTCGCGGAAGGCCTGCGTTCTGGTTTGGCCGCACGCCTCGAAAGCGAAGGCCAGCGGGCAATGGAATTCGAAAAACGCCTCGCGGATGCAGCACGGGAACGCGAGCAGTACCGCACCGCAGCCCACGCCTTCGAGCAGCAGTTGCACCAGGCGCGCATCGAACTGACCACGAAGCTGCAGGCTGCCGAGCAAATCGTCGCCACGCAGCAGCAGTGGATAGCCGAGCAAAAACAGCAACTAGAAGAGCGCTTCACCAATCTCGCCAATCAAATGCTCGAGGAAAAATCCGCGCGCTTCACCGCCACCAATGCGGAAAAACTCGAGGCCATCATTGCGCCTTTCCGTACCTCCTTGGGTGAATTTCGCCTGCGCGTGGATGCGGTGCACACGGAAGAAACGAAGGCGCGTGCCTCGCTCGCTGAACAAATCGCTTCGCTCACGCAACTGAACCAGCAGGTCTCGCAGGATGCGAGCAACCTCACCCGTGCGCTCACCGTGAACGTGAAGACCACCGGCAACTGGGGCGAGTCCATCCTGAAGGGCATCCTCGAGCGAAGTGGTTTGCGGCAGGGGCAGGAATACGAATTGCAGGTGCCCGTGAAGGGGGATGAAGGTGAGCAGCGCTTTCTGGACGCCTTGCTCCATCTCCCGGAGGACCGTCAGGTCATCATCGACAGCAAGGTGTCCAACAAGGCCTGGACGGATTACGTCAACGCCACCACAGAAAGCGCACGCGAAGAAGCGTTCGCGGCGCATCTCGTGAGCCTCCGCGCGCATGTGAGGGGGCTGGCTGGGCGCAACTACCCCGATGTGCCTGAACTCAAGACTGTCGATTTTGTCCTCATGTTTGTGCCAGTGGAATCGGCGCTGCTGGAGGCGTTGGCCCGTGAGCCCGCACTTTACGAGGAAGCTTATTCACGGCGCGTGGTGCTCGTTACGCCCACCAACCTCATGGTGGTGGTGAAGCTGGTGGAAAGCCTCTGGACTGTGCAAAAGCGTAAGGAGTTCGCTGAGGAAATTGCCGAAGCCGGTGCCAAGCTCTACGACAAGCTGGTGCTGTTTGCCGAGAACTTCGACAAGCTCGGCGCACGCATCGAGGCGCTGCGCGAAGGCTATGAAGATTCTCGCAAGCAGTTGGCTAGCGGCAAGGGCAATGCCATTGGTATCGCGCAAGGCATGATCGACCGCGGCGTCAAAGCGCGGAAGAAGTTGCCGGATGGCTTGTTGCGTATCGCCGCGCCGGAGTCCGCTGAGGAAGAAGCGGAGCCGGAACCCCGCGTAGAAGACTGAAGCTCGCGGACAAGTTCGCTCCCACGAGCAGGCTCGCTATCACAAGCAAGCCTGCTCTCACACCGCCTTAATCTTCCGTGGTGTATTCCAAATCCACACTCTGGCGTGAACCGGCTTCCGTCTTGATGACCCAGCGGTTGCCGAGCGTGTAGCGCAGCTTCAGCGCACTCAAGGCTGCCGTCAGGCCGACGCCGTAGCTCACATAGAGCCGCGGCGAAAGATATTTCCCAAGTACCAGCGAGGCGGCGTCGTTCTGGTCGCGCTCGAGTTGTACTTCATCCAGTCCCACATAGCGCCCCAGTTGGGCGGCCAACAAGGCGCCGCCCTGCTGCAACGCGGCGTCTTTGGCCGTGGCACTAGCCAAGGTATTGGTGCCACCACTGTTTCCTTGCGCCCCTTCCAGTGAGCGCCCCACCACCAGCAGTGAGGCAATCTCGTTCTGCGTACGCGCCGGGTCGGAAAAGAAACGCACCAAGGGGCGTCGCAAGGTGCCGCGCACTAGCACGCCTGCTTTGACGCCGGGGAATTGACGAGAGGCGCGCAGGTCAAGCCCGGGGTCAGCCAAAGGCCCGCCAGCGAACAGCAAACGCCCCTTCTCCACTTCCAGTTCACGCGTATAAGCCTTGAATTTGCCACCCATGACGGCCAGTTCACCGGTGGCGGTGGTGGTCCCTATCGGCGGCGCGTGGGCGTTGATGCTGCCTTGCAAGCGTCCGGTAAGCCCTAACGTGTCCAGTTGGACATCGTTCCCCAGCACCAACTGCACGCGGGTGTCGGTGGGTAAGGCGCTCGCGGTGCGACGTTGTTCGCCGGCAATGCGTTCATCGGCGCTGGGAAGTACCACGTTGGTCAAATCTTGCGGCGCGAAAAGCGCACTGGGAATTTGCACCGTTCCGGCGATTTGCAGAACGCCATCCCTCAGCGTGAAGCGCAGGTCCGGCGCCGCTACGACGCGGGCTTCTGGTACATCGGCCAGCAGCAGTTGCTGGCCACTGACGCGAATCTCGCCGGTGAGCGGGCCTGTCCCGCCGAAGGTAAGGCGGCCTTGCGTGCGTAGTTCGCCCGCGCCTGCCCGCGCGCTGCCATCGAGTTGCAGTTCGCCTGGTGCCAGCGCGAGAGTGGCCTGCACCTGCCGCAATTGCAGGTTCACGGGGACTACGTCGAGTTCGCCGTTGCGCAGTTGCAGTTGTCCGCGGTAATCCGGGCGGCCCCCTGTGCCACCGATGGCAAGTTGCAAGTTCACCGCGCCGGCTACCCGGTCTAGGTCTTCGAACAAGGCAGGGAGAAAGTCGAGTGCGGGCAAAGTGCCGCCTAACTCACCGACCAGCGGCCATTGCTGCCACTCCTCTCCGATGCTTGGGCGCAGGGTGGCCGTCGCCTGCAGCCTCAACCCCGGCTTGGCTTCGGCGCTCGCACCCAGTTCGAGGCGCATCGGTGCCGTGGACGTGGCCGGCGCCAGCCGCGCGCTGGCCACAGCGCGGCCCAGCGATACGCGCCCCTCGCGGTTGTCTCTTTGCCAGTGAATTTCGGTCTGCACGAAATCCACGTCCAGTTGTCCGTGGGTAATACCCGCGATGATGGGTTTGCCCGCAGCCGTCTCTTCCGGCGTTGTGCCGAATGTCAGAGTGGCCTTGGCAGTGCCGCGCAGCTCGGCTTGGAGTGTCCCGCCTGCCTTAGCGCCAGCAGGCGTCGCGTTCCGCGTCCACCGGGCGAGGTCGATCCCTTCGAGTACCGCTTGCACTTCCCATGGCGCTTGGGCTGCCCAGCGCCCCTGGGTGCAGAGCGTGCCCAGCCCGGCTTGCGCACTCGCCTGCAGGCAGAGAGCATCCCAACTGATGGCTTTAGGTGCAGTGCGTAAAGCGGCAGGCTGCTGTAGGCGCACGGCGCCGTAGCGTTGCCACGGGCCGCCCGCCTCGAGGGTCAGCGCAGTCAGTTGGGCTTCCACAGCGCCTTCCTGCCACTGGCCGGCAAGGGTCAGCGACAAGGCCTCCACGGGTGCAGGCCAGGCGGGGTTCGCCAACTGTCCTGCTGCGAGTTCGAGCCCGAAGCGACCTTGCGCTAGGGAGGCCTCGTCAGCGTGGAAGGTCGCGTGCAAGTGACCTGCTTGCTGTGGCAGCCAGTCGGACAAGTCCTTCACTTGCAGACGACCTGCCAGTTGGCCGTGCCGCCCCAGATGGCCATGCAATTCGAGGCTGCTACCGTCACGGGCTACTCTGGCTGTGCGCACTTCCCAAGCGCTGCCGCTGGCGGCGGTGGGTAACGCGAAGCCTGTACCAGTGAGGTCGAGGTTCAGGTTGAAGGGCGGAAACGCAGCAGCCTGCAGTGACGCCGGGGCGCCTAACTGGGCGAAGACGCTGCGCGCCGGTTCGAGGTGCTCGCCCTTCGCCTGAAAGCGCCAGCGAGGCTGCGTTGCGTCCTGTTGGCTGATGGACTCTTGTTCGTTGCGCGGCGCAGGTTTCTGCCCGGGTTTCTGCCCGGGTTTCTGCTCGGGTTTTAGGCCGGGTGTTGGCCATCGCGCTTCGGCAATGAGTGCCACGTGCCCTTTGCCGGGCAGGGCCCAGTCACCCGTGAAAAACGCACGAGGGGAATTCGTGCGGCCGACACTCGCACCAGTGGCATTCGCCGCGGTCCGCACGTCGCCCGCCAGCAACACGCTGCCCCAGTTCGCTTCCTGTACGCGCGCGCTGCGGACCTGCCACTGCGTTGCCGTTCCGCTGGCGTCTACCTGCACTTGCAGGTCGCCGAGGCCGCTGCGGGCAAGTGTTGTGGCCCCCATGCTGCCGGCCAATTGCAGTTCGACACTACCTGGGCCGGTACCGCTGCCGACGCTGCCACGTAGCGCGGCGCGGAGTTGCCCCGGTGCTCCCAGGCCCCATGGCTGCAAGTCTAGGGCCTTGGCGGCATAGCTACCCTCCACGCGCCAACCGCCGCCGCCCAAAACCATATCGCCTTGGGCGCTCAGGCCGGCCGGGCGCATGGACTTAGCGGTGAATTGCCAGCGGCTCGTCTTGGCGTTGGTGGGCAGGTCGCCCGCAAAGGTACTCTCCAATAACCAGTTCGGGCCACTGGCTAGCACCGGGCCATTCACTTGGCCTTGCCATTGCAAGGCCATCGGTTGGCCCGCTGCCAGTTCCGCTTTGCCGCGCACTGTCCAGTCTTGCCACTGCGCCACTAGCGGCTGGGCTCGCAAGGTCCAGCGCGTGAGCGAACCTGCGGTGTGCAACTGCCGCAGCATCAACGGCGCACCGGTGCCGACGATTTCGAGTTGGTCTACCTGCAGCCGGTCCCAGGCCAGACGCAACCAAGCGGGCAGGAACCCGGCGTCGGTAGTGGGTTTGCTGCTGTCGTGGGGTTCCACGACGACACGCGTGGCCGTGAGTTCCTGAATGCCCACAGTGCCGTAGAGCAAGGCACCAAGCCGCAACTCGCCGCGCAGATGCTCAACGGTTATCGTCACGCGCTCATGGGTGATGGCGAGTCGTTCCACTTGGAATGGCCCGGCAACCGGGCCGCTAACGCCGCTCGCAACTAACTGCACACCGCCCATGCCATCGGCCAGTGCCAGGGCACGTTGCAAGCCATCGGGCCGCGTGGCCAGCCACCAGACCGTAGCGAGCAGGCCCACCAGCAACAAGGCCAACAGAGCCAAGGCGCGAAATAGCCATCGCGCCCGGTTCACGGTTGCGCGCGGTGCTGCGCTTGGCGCTTCGATGGTTGCTGGTGTGTCGCTATCGCCGGTCATGTCAGAACGCCGGCGACAAGTTCAGGTGAATGCGCGGACCGGGGAGCGTGCCGTTGCCTGGCGCGTGCACCGCCTGCGCAAGGTCTAGCCCGAGGTTGAGCATGGGCAGGCGATAGCGCAGGCCAATGCCCACCGAGGTGGCGACACCGCCCTGCAAGTTGTTGAAGGCATCACCCGCATCCACGAAGACGGCCACGGCCAGTTGGCGTGGCAACTTGCGTTCCAGTTCAAGGCTGGTCACCAGCAAGTGTTTCGCGCCAGTGCGCAGGCCTGCAGCGTCACGCGGCCCGAGCTCGTTCAAGGCGAAGCCGCGTACGCTGCGGTCGCCGCCCGCAAAGTAACGGTAGGAGGCGGGTAGTGAGTCGAAGTTGCGGACGAGCGTGCTGCCCAGTTCGCCGCGCCAAGTCCAGCGCCAGTTCTCGCCCAGGGCTTGACGGTGTTCGTCGCGCAAGTACAAACGCAGGAAGGTACTCCGCGAACCGAACGCCGTAGCGCTGCCATCGAGACGTGCTTGGAAACCTTCGCCAGTGAGTTCGGTCACAGAACCGTTGGTGTCGCTGCGGCCACCCATGGCCGCACGTGCCAGTCCACGCGGTGCGGACGAGAGCGTTACTGAGGGAACCACCAAGGTGTCGCTAGTGCGCAAATCACCAGAGCGTGTGCTGGTGCGTTCGGCGCTCAGTCCCCAGGCTTGTTGCCAATTGCCGCGAGCTCGCGTGAGCGTACTTTTCAATCGGGTAGTCCGAGTGTCCGTGTCGGCCAGCACTTGGTCGGACACGCCCGCGAGGAACGCGAGTTCTTCGTAAGCGGGGTCGCCCACGGGGAGTGCGTAGGTGCCTTCGAGCACGCGGCCGATATTGGCCCATTGCACTACCGCGCGTGCGCGGTGTCCATGCCGGTTTACCCGTCGATTGTCCCACGTGAGCTTGGCGCGACCGCGCGTATCCGTGGCGTAACCGACGGCGGCGGCATAGCGCTGGCGCTTACCGGGTGCCAGTTGCACCACGACGGGCACGCTGAGGGTTGGTCGGTCGCGCTCGCCCGGCAGTACTTCCACGGTGGAAAAATACAGCGAGTCGTCGAGGGCGAACTGCGTCCCGAGCAGCAGGGACGCATCGAAGGGCGCGCCTTCCTGCCAACGGATGAAGCGACGCAGCAGGGCGCTGTCCAGCGGGGAGTCAGCGGGGAGAGTGGTGGCGCCGAAGCGGTAACGCTGGCCGGTCTCGAGACGCAGAATGGCACGTGCCGTGCCAGTGGCCGGGTCGACTTGCAATTCCGCTTGCGTGAACTGCGCGTCGAGGTGCCCATAGTTCGCAGCCGTGCGCTCCAAATCGCCCTTCAAGGCATCGTAAGCGGCGTGTTCCAGCGGCAAGCCTGCGCGCAGGGGGTGCGCGGCGAGCGCAGCCCGAAACCACGGCTCGTTACTCCCGTCGCCGGTCACTTGCAGCGTACTTTCAGCCCACAAGACCCTTTTGCCAGGCACCACGCGCACGCGTGCCTGCCAATGCTTGCCGTTGCTGCCTGGCATCACTTGAACCGACGCCACGGCGGTAGCGCTGTAAAAGCCGAAGGGACGCAGCGCTGCACGCGCCTCCCGGGCAGCGCGCTCCTGCAGACGCAACATTAAAGCGGCGTCCAGATCGTTGCGTTGTCGGTAACGGGAAAGGCTGAGCCAAGCCAGTACGTTCGCTTTCGCGGCGCTGGGAAGTTTGCCTTCCGCAGCAGTCACTTCGAGACGGATTTCCGCGAACGTGGTCAGCGGCTGTAGTAGCGCACTCAGCACCAGCGCAGCGCACCAGTACAGTCGCCGGGACTTCCGGTCCTTCATGCCACCTCGAAGCGGAAGTGTTGTTCGCTGCTGCGGGTGCCGTCCGCGGCGTACTGCCATTCGAGAATCTCTCCCATGCCGCTGTCAGGCACGACGATGGTGGTGGTGGCGCGCGTGCCATAGCGGTCATCGAGGACGAACGGCGCTGCCATGGCGTTTACAAACGCCAGGCCATAGCGTTCCTTAAACTGCTGCAGGAGGGCAACGTCATCATTCGCCGCGTCACTCGTCATTGCCTGCTCGTCTTCCGCTTCCTCTACGGTGGGCGGCGTGGTGTCGAAGAGCAGTGCCGCTAACTCGCGCGGGTCGGTGACGCCTGTCCCGAGCGCTTGCCGCAGTGCCGCGCGACTGCGTAGTAACTTGGGCCATGGCGTGTCCAGCGCCGCGTTCGACAAGCCGTAGACGCCGGGCGTCAACGCGCGTGCGGCGGCTGCATGGTTGCTGACGACCCAAGCCTCGTTGGCATCGGCCAACAATAGCGAGAAGCCCGCATAGCGGTGCGCCGTGGCTTGCAGTGCCTGGGCTTCGTCCGCCGCAGTAGCAGACCCTTGCAAGAACCTGCTGACCAGTTCGCCACGGGAGGGCGCATCGGGCGGTGGCGCTGTCAGACTGCGAAAGTTGGTGATCGCCGCCACCCGGCCCCCGCGGCTAACGCCGCACCAGCTGCCGCCTGCCTGCAGGTCACGCCCGGCGTACAGGCCCGCGGTTTCGGGCCAAGGGTGGAGCGCGGCCGTGGGGCGCGCGTGAAATTCGTCCCGGTTGCCCACCAGCGCTAGGCGCAGGCCGGGCCGGGGACGCCAGCCGAAGGCGAGTAGGCACATGGGAGGATTATAGGAGCCTAGAGGGCGCGCGGGTGTGCGGCAGGGCGCGTCGGCCGGTCAGGGCAAGCTGGGGGAGCTAGAGGCGCTGCAGACCAGCCTTAGCGGAGCCCTAGCAAGTGGAGTGCGTCCCACCCGGTTTTGGCGATGAGAGCGGAAACTACCGCGATAAACACCCAGCGTACGAAGCCAGCGCCGTGGCGCAGCGCTAGCCGCGTGCCCACCTGCGCGCCCGTAACATTCAACACTGCCATGCCCAGCGCGATGCCGGGCAGCCATTCGCCGCGCGGCAGGAACCAAGCCAAGGCCGCCAGGTTCGTCGCCACATTCACCGCGCGCGCACTGGCTGCGGCATGCAGGAAGTCGTAGCCTAGTACGCGCACGTAAAGCAGCATGAGAAAGCTGCCGGTACCCGGCCCGAAGAAGCCGTCGTAGAAGCCGATGGCGGCGACGCAGCCGAAGAGTGTGGCGCGTCGTGCTCCGGTTAGTGCCTGCGGGCGGTGCGCATGACCGAAGTCGCGGCGTACCAAGGTGTAGGCCAGCACGGCGGACAACAACACGGGGACCAATGGGCGGAACACGGCTTGCGGCACATGGCTGACGGTGATGGCACCGGCGAGCGAAGTGATTGCAGCGAGCACACAGCCCGGTATCACCACGGCCCAGGGCACCTGTACCGAGCGCGCATAGCGCCAGAGGGAGCTGAAGGTGCCAAACACCCCGGCGAACTTGCTGGTACCGAGGAGGTAGGCCGGTGCCGTGCCGGGCTGCGTGGCAAGGAGCGTCGGCAGTTGAATGAGACCGCCGCCGCCGACCATGGCATCAATGAGGCCGGCGCCAAAGGCCCCCGCCAGAACCAGCGTCCAGTCGAGCATCACTCCAGCCTCAGCGGGTAGCTGACGGCGGCGCGTCAGCGGCCAACCAGTGTTCGATGAGTCGGCGCGAGACGGAGGTGGGCGGTGGCAGGCCGATGACGCCTGCGCGAATCTCCTCGCGCGTGAACCAACGCGCGTGTTCGAGCTCGGCATCGTTACACGCGATGTCATCGCTTGTCGCTTGCGCGGTGAAGCCCAGCATCAGCGAGGAGGGAAACGGCCAGGGCTGCGAGGAGTGGTAACGGATGTCCGTGACGCGCACGCCCGCTTCCTCGTACATCTCTCGCACCACAGCATCTTCAAGGCTTTCGCCCGGTTCGACAAAGCCAGCGAGGGTGCTGTAAAGGCCTTTCGGCCAGGTCGCCTGTCGCCCCAGCAAGGCGCGTTCACCGTTCATGATAAGCACGATGATAGCCGGATCGATTCGTGGGAAGTTCTGGTGGCCGCAGGCTGCATCGCTGCAAGCCATGACATGGCCGGCATCTTTGGGCAGAGCCGGTTGGCCGCAAACGCCACAAAAACGGTGCTTCGAGCGCCAATAGATTAAAGCGCGAGCGTAGGCGAGTAACCCCGCCTCGTCGGCTGGCAACTGGCCACCTATGCCACGTAGGTCGGTGAATTCAGCAGCTTCTTCCAACGTGGGGCCGTGACGCACGGTGTGTGCTTCGAGGGCTTGCTCGTGCAAATCGGCAGCGAAGGTGGCGCGGCCACGGAATTCGCCTAAATAGATGAGGGCCGCGTCGTCTAGATAAGTGCGCAGGGTGTGCTGAACGGACAAGAGCACCGCCGTGGGCTCCGGCAGAGCACGCACCAAACTGCGTTGTCCCCACACCGGCACCAACAGCGCGGCAGGGTCGGCCAAGGCAGCCGCGACTTCGGTGGCGTTCTTGCGGGCCTCCGAGCGACGGTCCACATAGGGGCCGGAAAAAACATTGGGTGGGGTGGCGGACATACCTCCAGTGTACGCCACCCCTATGGCACGCCTGTTACCTGGCTCTAGTCTTACGCACCCTTTGGTGACGTGGGCCGGGTCGACAGTGGCGGGCCTTAGTGGGTGCCCAAGCCGCGTGGCGAAGCGCACCAGCCGCAGGTGGCGGTCGCCGGTTTCTGGCGGTCGATGAGGCCCAGTGCTTCGCAACGCGGGCACTGCGCAAAGTGCAGACCACGCTGTCCACGCAAGGCGAGCAGCAGACACCACCCATGGTCGAAGGAGATACAGGCCTCGGCATGTTCGTACAGGTAGGTTTCGTAGGCGCGGCAGAACAGTTCCCCCGCATCCAGCGTGGGGGCAGTGGCATCTGTGGCGGGGTCCAGCAAGCCGCATAGCGCAAACAAGCCGCCAAGTACGGCGGCCTGCCGGCGTACTTCAGCATTGCGCAGAAACCAACTGCTCTGGCGCGGCGCTTTGCCGCGATGGCGCAGTAGACGTACGGGGGCCTCCTGCATGACATAGGCGCGATAGAGCTTGCGGATACGGTCCCCGCTGAGGCCCGTGATGTGCTGGATGGTGCAGGTGCGGGCCTCATGCCGGAGCAGGCGGAGTGCCAGGTCCAGCTTGAGGCGGTCGCGGCTGTAGCGGTCGTCACTGATGCGCATTCCCGTGTTTCCTTTTTCTGATGATTTGCCACTGATTTGCCGTTGGTGATCCGGAGGGGCTGGCGCCCTTCCGACAATTTGGTACATTATCACCAATTAATTTAGACGGGATCGGACGGCAGGTAAAGCCCCTGTGTTCGTCGGTAATGGCGCCGCGGCGCCGGTCAGTAGTCACATCAAAGGAGCGAGCAAATGGAACGCAGTGCAGTGGCGGTGAGGGGGGAAGCGGTCAGTACGCCGCGCGGTCGAGTGCGGCGGTTGAGTGCTGCCGCTATCGAAGAGGCGGCGTCGGCGCCGCTTTTCCAAGAACGTCCGAGTTGGCAGGCCGGCATGTTGGGGGCTACTGGCGTGGCGCAGGCCTTGGAAGAGGCGAACCGCGGTTTTCTGGAGCGCGTCACTACGCGTGTGGCGGCGGGGGGTGGCAGTGTGGGTGCGCACGCGCTGGTTTTTGGTCTGTCGAACGACCATGCGGGGCGGTTGCGGCGTCTGCTGCCCCCGGAACGCGAGACGCTGGCCGCCGCGCCGTTCGCCTTGTTCGATCTGCGTTTCGGGGATGCGGTGTTTTGGGCCAGCGTGCTTGGGCCACGAGAGGGTGGCGTGGGTGAGGCACTTGCCACGCTTTCTGGCGCAACGGTGACTCCGCTGGCGCCGGGACGCTGGGTACGCGCCTCAGTAGTCCTAGCGTGGCACCTGGCGCAGCGCGGCGGGCTGGCTGCGGCGCTTACCTTGGGAATGACCCCAGCCGTGCAGGCCTTGTGGCGTGGCATGCCCCTGGCCTTGCTGGAGCAGGCGGCGGCCGCGGCGGAGGGTGCCGTGCTTGCCCGTTGGGGAGCGCATCCGAAGTTTTGGGGCCGTATGCTGGGCGCGGTGGAACGGCGCGATGCAACGGGCTTGCAAGCCGTGCGTCACTTGGGCTGGCAACTGCTCGCCACGGACGGGTTGCGCTCCAGTCTGGCTAGGCGCCGGTTGCTGCGCTAGGCGGTAGGTGCGCGAACAGGTTGATGGAGGAGGGCGGGGAGGACTACCCTTCCCGCCTGCTCCTTGCCCACGGATTCCCATGCTCGCCTTGTCGCTACGCGGTCTGACCAAGACCTACCAGAACGGAACCCAGGCCCTGAAGGGTATTGACCTCGATGTGGCGGAGGGCGACTTCTTCGCCTTGCTCGGCCCCAACGGTGCTGGCAAGACCACCAGCATTGGCATTGTTACCTCGCTAGTGAACAAGACCGCCGGCAGCGTCAAAGTGTTCGGCATCGACGCCGATCACGACCTCGAGGCTGCCAAGTCCTGCATTGGCCTAGTGCCGCAGGAGTTCAACTTCAACATGTTCGAGTCGCCAGAGTCCATCGTCGCGAACCAAGCTGGCTTCTATGGTATTCCGCGGGCGCTGGCTCGCGAACGTACCGAGAAGTATTTGCGCAAACTGCAGTTGTGGGACAAGCGCAAGGTAATGGCGCGTAGCCTTTCCGGTGGTATGAAGCGCCGGCTGATGATTGCGCGCGCACTGGTTCACGAGCCGCGGTTGCTCATCCTCGATGAGCCGACGGCCGGTGTCGATATCGAGATCCGGCGTTCGATGTGGGAGTTTCTGCGGGAAATCAACGAGGCCGGAACCACCATCATCCTGACCACGCATTATCTGGAAGAGGCCGAAAGTCTCTGTCGCCATATCGCCATCATCGACAAGGGGCGTATCGCCATGCATGACCGCATGCAGGATGTGTTGCGCCGTCTGCATTCGGAAACCTTTGTGCTGAACTTGCGCACACCGCTGTCGGGTGCCGTGCCGGTGTTGCCGGTGGCCAGTGCCGAACTGGCAGACCCCAGTACCCTAGAAGTGGAACTCACGCAGCATCAGGACCTGAACGCAGTGTTTGCGGCGCTGACAGCAGCCGACATTCATGTCGTTTCCATGCGCAACAAGGTGAATCGGCTCGAGGAATTGTTCATGCGGCTGGTCGGGCAGGAAGAGACCACCGGGAGCGCGGCATGAATCTCGGGAAATCGCGCGCCTCGCGCACCTTCATCGGCTTCCTTACCATCTTGCGTCGCGAGTACGGGCGCATCATTCGCATTTGGGGCCAGACGCTGGTGCCACCGGCGATGACCTCCACGCTCTACTTCATTATTTTCGGCGGGCTCATCGGGCAGCGCGTGGGTGCCTTCGATGGCATTCCGTACATGGAATTCATTGCGCCGGGTCTCATCATGCAGGCGGTAATTACCACCTCCTACGGCAACGTGGTGTCCAGTTTCTTCGGTGCGAAGTTTGGCAAACACATCGAGGAACTGCTGGTGTCGCCGTTGCCACCCTCGGTCATCTTGCTGGGTTATGTGGGCGGCGGGCTCATTCGCGGTTTTCTGGTGGGTGGCCTGGTCACTATCGTGACACTGCTATTCACGCATCTCCACGTGGATCATCCCTTCCTGGTCCTGGCCTCTGTCGTGCTGACGTCCATCACGTTCGCCTTGGGTGGTTTCATCAACGCGGTGTTCGCGAAGACCTTTGATCAGATCAACTGGTTCCCTACCTTCGTACTCACGCCGCTGACGTATTTCGGCGGCGTGTTCTACAGCATCAGCGTGTTGCCGGATTGGGCGCAGCACCTCTCGCACGCTAACCCGGTGCTGTATATGGTGAACACCTTCCGCTATGGCTTTTACAGCCATTCGGACGTGCCGGTAGGCACCGCCTTCGCGCTGATGCTGGCGACGGTAGCCGGTCTGTACGTGTTGGCCTATGTGTTGCTCAAGCGCGGGACCGGCATCCGCGACTGAGGTTTAGCGCTGCGTCCAGACGCCGGCGCGGCGCACCCACCAACCCGTCTTCGCCTTCGCGGCCCAGCGGTCGGCGAAGGTGGCGCGAATATCGGCCAGCCACTCGGGGTGGCCGTTGGCTCGCGCAATCTCTGCGTAGAGCGTTTCACGGTCCGCGTTTTCGTCGTCGACCAATTTGCGGACCGCGTTGCGTTCCGGTAGCGGCACGAGTGACAACTCGCGCAGTGCCACCAGACCGTCGTCCGCGAGCCCGACGGCACCGCTCGTGTAGTAACGCTCCAGCAAGGGGTGTCTCGCTTCCATGGCGGCGGTCAAGGCGCGCACTGCCGGGGTCGAGGCGTTCAAATCGGCGGCGCTAGAGTCGCTGGCGGCGTTCGCCGTTGGCACCAGCAGGTCGAGGGTTCGCAGTAGCAGTGCGGTGGGCTTGGTGGCCGGTGTCGAAGTGACGGGGGTGCGCTGCGCTGCGCCGTCCTTGCCATAGACCTGGTCGATGATGCGGTCGGCCGCCTGTTCCACCTCTGCGCTCGGGAAATTGATGGTGATGTTGATGCAGCCAGCAAGTACGGCCAGCGCAGCCAGCAACGGTAATGCGGCGAGCGGACGTGCGCCGAAGCGGCGCGGCAGCGAGTGGTGGGCCGAGTGGCAGCCATAGCGGCGGTTGGCGCTGAAGAGGGCGGTGTTCATGGTGGGGTTCCTTACGCGCCGCGTGTGGCGCTCTTGATCATTGGACAGTGCAGCGGCTGAACCGTTGCTGAATGGGTTGATGACTTCGGCTGCGGATTGCATGGCTTACTTCACCTCCAAAGCGGCGCCTTGACCGAGGCGTTCGAGTTGGCGTAGCAGCTTGCTCCAAGCGACTCGTCCTTGCGAGCCGATGAGATTGATGCGCGGCAAGCCCGCGCCCTCAATGAGATAATAGCCGCCCGGGGCCGGTGCCACGCCGCCCATCTGGCACACGTCTTGTTCAAGGCGGCAGGCAATGCCCAGTTGCTGGTATTTGAAGTCCTTGAAGATACGCAGGAAGCCACCGGAAAGCGCCGAGGTGACGCCGCTGCCGCCGCCAAGACTGGAGAGATTCTGTACCGCGCGTGGCGTGATACGGCGGTCGCCGCGGTAGCCCGGAGGCGTGCCAAGGCGGGCATTGAAGGCCACGGGCCGCCAATCGAACAGTTGCAGCCCGTTCACTTCACCGCCCAACCGGCCACTGATGTAGCCGAATTCGAAGATCCCGGTGAGCAGCGCAAGATCAAGATTGCGCAGTGCGATATCTGCCTGAAACTGCGGGAAGCGCCCCAGTGCGTCTTGCAGGCGCAGGTTCTGCAGCGTTACTTGGCCACCGAACACGTCGGCCTCGAGGTTGCCGCCTAGCGTGAGAACGCCGTCATCCAACGCCGCTTTGGGAATGCGCCCGGCCAACTTGCCACCGAACACGGGCCAGCCGAAGGCCTTCGAGAGCGCCGCCATGTCGATGGGCAGGATCACGGCATCGAGGCGTAACCACATACCCGGTTCGCCGGCATGACGCACACGGAAGGTATCCACTTGCAGGCCACCATCGAGGATGGGAAGTGTGAGCGGCTTGAGCAGTCGCGCATCACGACCATGCGTTTGCAGGTGTAACTGTGCCGCGCCGAACGGCAGCCCATAGAAACGCCCGCCAAGGAACGACAGGGCGGTGGAGTCGGTTTCAGCAGTGCCTTCAGCGGACCAACGCAAGGCGCCAGTTACCGAACGCAGTTCCAGTGTGCCCGCCGGGTCCGCAAACGTGAGGTTCTGCAGAGCGAGGTCCACGCGTGTGGGGCTCCCCGCTTGCACCAACACTTGCCCACTCAGGTCGCCCGTGGCGGTCAGGTCCTTGAAGTCGGTACTGGCGAGGAAGGGCCCCGCGTAGAGGGGCCAGGCTTTGGCGGTGTCCGTCACGTCCAATTGCACCGCGACATGGCGCAGCAGTGGACCTGAACCGAAATCCACGGTGCCTTCTCCAGTGGCTTTGAGCAGCCCGGGTTGCGTGAACTCGCCCTTGGTTGCTGCCAGTTGCCAACCCTCGGCGGTGGCTTGCAGTTGTCCGACGGCACGCAATTCGAAGGGCGTTTGGGCCGTGTCGAGGAACACAGGGTCTAAATAGAGTTGCCCACTGTTAGCCGAGAAATTGAACGCCAGCTTAGACAGCAGGTTTTCGGGGTGAGTAACGCTGCCTGGTGCCCACTGCAGTTGTCCCGCGCCGACGAGGGCGGCGGTTGCAGTCAGGCCGTCGGCACTTGCATAGTCGAGGCGGTGGAGTTTGAAGGCAGCGCTGACGGCAGTGGGTTCGCTCCCTACGCCTGAGGCCTGTAGTTGCGCCGAGAGCGAGCCGTTCCAAGTGCCGGCCGGCCAGGCCGCCCACGGACTGCTCAAGGTTTGTAGTTGCGACAATTCCAGTAGGTCCAGTGTCAGGTGGCCTTGCCACTGCTCACCGGCGGCAGTAGCCGACAGGGCCACGGTACCCGCCGCTACCTTGAGGCCGGTGGCGGTGAGTTTCAGGCGCGCTTCTCGCGGTTCGTAGTCGAAGTCCACGGCGAGGGTTTGCACGCCAACCACCGGAAACTGCGCGCGCAGCACGGCTTGCTGGCAGCGCCAATGGCCCGGGGGCGTCAACAACCGCGGGCAATGCAGGTGCAGGCCTTTCACTGCCCCCATCCCTGCTGGCAAGACGGCTTCTGCCGCCCGCAGGTCGAGGCCGGGGCGGTGGTGTTTGTCCACGACCATCGTGGCGACGACGCCACTGGCGGACCAGTTGTCCCCCTGAACTGCGTCGGCCATGAACTGCGCGCGCGCGGCCTCCGTGGCCGTGGGTACGGTAAGCCACAGGCAGGACAGCAGGACCGGTGAACAACGGAAGCGCATGCGCCATTAGTGGTGTGCGGGGGCTTCTCTGTCAACGCCGAGGCGATAGGTGGCGGTCATCGTCGCCGCCGCCGCCGCATGGGCTAGACTCAAGGTATTGCGCGGCCGGTGGCTGCAGGAGAGCTATTGCCATGTCCAACGATTCCCTGCCGAAGTGGATGATCTATGGCGCTACCGGTTATACCGGCGAACTGATGGCGCGTGAAGCGGTGCGCCGTGGTCTGCGCCCAGTCATCGCCGGGCGCGATACCGCCAAGGTGCAGCGTTTGGCCAAGGAGCTCGGGCTGGAGAGCCGCGTGTTCGGTGTGTCGCCGGCTGTGCCGGCCGGGGCGCTCGAAGGCATGGCGCTGGTGTTGCACTGCGCCGGGCCGTTCTCGGCCACTTCTGCGGCTATGGTGGAAGCCTGCCTGCAGGCCCGCGCGCACTATCTCGATATCACCGGTGAAATCGACGTGTTCGAAGCGGCGCACGCGCGCGCTGCCGAGGCGCGTGCGGCGGGTATCGTGGTTTGCCCGGGCGTTGGTTTCGATGTGGTTCCCTCGGACTGCCTCGCCGCGTCCTTGGCCGCGGCTTTGCCGGGCGCCACGCATCTGGCGCTGGGCTTCATGGGCGGTGGTGGCTTCAGCCGCGGCACGGCCAAGACCATGGCCGAAGGTTTTGGTTACGGTGGCCGCGTCCGCACCAATGGCGTCATCACGCCGGTGCCGTTGGCCTACCGTTCGCGCCGTATCGACTTTGGTGACGGGGCGGGTGCGCTGCACGCCGTCACCATTCCCTGGGGCGATGTGAGCACCGCTTATTTCTCCACGGGCATTCCGAACATCGAAGTCTATCTACCGATGTCGCCGGGCCGCGAAAAAGCGCTGGGGCGCATGAACTGGCTTCGCCCTTTGCTGCGGCTGAAGTTTGTGCAGAACTTCATGAAGCGCAAGATCGACGCGCAGCCACCGGGCCCCACGGACGAACAGCGCGCCACCACGCGCAGCTTTTTGTGGGGGGAGGTGCGCGATGCCACCGGCCGTACCGTGACCGGGCATCTCGCCGTTGCCAACGGTTACACGGTTACCGTTATCGCGGGGCTAGGCATTGCCGAGCGTTTGCTGCGTGAACCGGCGCCGGCGGGTGCCATTACCCCATCGCGACTGATGGGCGCCGGTTATGCGTCCAGCCTGTCGGGTAGCGAGCCGGTACGCTTCACGGGTGCGGTGCAGGGCTAAGCCGCTCCCCGTTCATGCCATTCCAGCAACCTTTCGGGCCGCCGCGTTGGCTGCGGCATCGGCACCTGCAGAGCATGTTGCCTTCGCTCAGCTTCCGCACGCGTCGCGTGTTGTCGCGTGCGCGTGCCGTGGTGGCAGCGAGCGAAGAAGTCGTGCTCGATGCCGGCGGCGGGGTGCGTCTGCAAGGCTTCCATGCGCGGCACGCCACGCCCGCCCGCGACTTGGTCGTGCTCCACCACGGCTGGGAAGGGTGCGCGGATTCCAGTTATATCCTGTCCCTGGCGGCGCGCTTGTGGGCGGAGGGCTACGACGTATTCCGCCTCAACATGCGCGACCATGGCGCAACGCATCATCTCAACGAAGAGTTGTTCCACAGTTGTCGACTCGACGAAATGCTAGGCGCAGTTCGCGCTATCGCCGCTCGGGCGCTGGGTCAGCGTTTGTCGTTGGTGGGGTATTCGCTCGGTGGCAACTTCGCCCTGCGTCTGGCGGCGCGGGCGCCGGCGGCGGGCATTGCGCTCCGCAAAGCGGTTGCCATCTGCCCCGTGCTCGACCCGGCTGCCACGCTCGACGCCCTGGAAAAAGGGCTGTGGATTTACCGCCACTATTTCGTCCGCAAGTGGGCGCGCTCTCTGGAGCGCAAGTCGGCGGCTTTTCCGGGGCGCTACGACTTCAGTGAACTGCTGGGGGAGCGGGGTCTCACTCGCATGACGGAACGGCTGGTACTCCAGTACACCGGGTTTGAGTCCATGGCCGAATACTTACGCGGTTATGCGCTGGTGTACGGCTTTCTCGACGGACTGCAGGTGCCTTGCCGCCTCATTACGGCGTTGGACGACCCCATCATTCCCGCGAAGGACTTGGGGCGGTTGCCTGCCAACCCGTTCCTGAAAATCACGCCTACCCCGCACGGCGGGCACTGTGGTTTCCTCGAGACGCTCGACGGGCGTGCTTGGGTGGACAACGAGGTTCTGCACGAACTGCAGAAAGATTGAACCAGCGCCCCCCTTTGCTGCGGTGTTATCGATAGGATGTCGCCATGAAACTGCTGCTCCCTTTGCTGTTCGCTATGGTCTTGTTGGCCGGTTGCACGAGCTCTGAAGAACAGGCCTTCAAGCGCGCCCGTATGACGGACACGGTGGTCGCTTGGGAGGACTTCCTGCGCGACTTCCCCGCGGGGCAAGAGACCGCCGCGGCGCGGCGACGTTTAGTGGAGTTGCACGAAGACCGCGAGTGGCAACGTGCGCAACTTGCCGATTCGGTGGCTTCGTATCAGGAGTACCTGCAGGGCTACCCACAGGGGCGCTTTTCCGGTGAGGCGCTGGTGCGCATTGCCAACCTGAACCTGCGAGCAATTCCGGACCACGAGCCGACACCCGAGGAACTACGGGCGGTGCATTTGTCCCAACTGTCCAGCAAAGCCGTCGACGCTGGCGGAACCCCCCAAGACCCATCGGTAGCCAGTGCAGCGACGCCCGTTGCGGCGCCCAAACCGGCTCCCACGTCGGCCACTCGGGGTCCTACGGCGCTCATCAGCCGCGCGCCACCGCAAGCCGTGCCCACGCCGGTGCCTGCGCCGGTTAAGTCGGCGCCCGTAGTAGCTCAGCCTCCGCCTCCGCCCCCGGTACTGGTCCCGGCCACAGCCATAGCCGGCCAGAGCTGGGCCATCCAACTGGGCGCCTTTGGCAAGGGCGAAGCCGCCGCTTTGCAGCATTGGCAGCGGCTACAGCGTCTGGTCCCGGCAGCGGTTACCGGGTTGAGCCCCGAAGTCCTAGGTCCCGTCGAGGGCAAGGCTTTCCACCGCTTACGGGTGGTCGGGCTCAGTCGGGAGCGCGCCCGTGAAGTCTGTATTGCCGTCCGCGATGCCGGCGAAGGCTGCGTGGTGACAGCTCCATGAGTGGATTACGACAGGGAAACTGGTCTTTTGCTGTACTGCAGCATTAATGCTGCGTCACAGCATGACCTGAAAGCGGAGCTCTGTTAGGGTACGCGTCCGCTTTCAGGGGATAGACCCATGACCCGCTCGCTGCCTACCCATCCCGATGCTCTCGTCAACGGCGGCCACAACCCGGCTGGCCTCTACCATCCGTCTTTCGAGAAAGACAGCTGCGGCTTCGGTCTTATCGCCAGCCTCGACGACCAACCTACGCATTGGGTCGTGCAGACCGCTATTACCTCACTGGACCGCCTTGAGCACCGGGGTGCAGTAGCCAACGATGGCAAGACTGGTGACGGCTGCGGCTTGTTGCTCAAGAAGCCGGAGCGCTTCCTGCGCGCCGTCGCGGCGGAAGCTGGTATTCCTTTGGTCGAGCGTTTCGCTGCCGGTCTCGTGTTCCTCAGCCGTCTCGAAGACAGTGCCGCCCGTGCGCGGCAGGTGCTCGACGCCCAGCTGGTCCGCGAAGGTCTGGAGGTAGCTGGCTGGCGCGTGGTCCCCACGGACCAGAACGCCTGTGGTGCTGAGGCCATGCGCACGCTCCCGGGCATCGAGATGGTGTTCGTGAACTGCCTCGAGGACATTGACGAGGCCGCCTTTAACCGCAAGCTGTTCATGGCGCGCCGTCGCGCCGAAAAGCAGTTGGAGCAGAAGGACCCGGTGTTCTATTTGCCGTCGTTGTCGGCCAGCACGCTGGTCTATAAGGGCATGGTCATGCCGGCGCACCTGCCGGAGTTCTTCCCGGACCTCCGCGACCCGCGCATGGAAACCTCGGTGGCGGTGTTCCACCAGCGCTTCTCCACCAACACCTTGCCGCAGTGGCGTCTGGCGCACCCGTACCGCTTGCTTGCGCACAACGGCGAAATCAACACCATTTCCGGCAACCGCAGTTGGGCGGTAGCGCGCGGGCCCATCTTGCGTTCGCCGGTGCTGCCGAACCTCTCGGACGTGCTGCCGCTGGTGTCCATGACGGGCAGCGACAGCCAGAGCCTCGACAATATGCTCGAGGTACTGCTCATGGGCGGCCTCGATGTGATGCACGCGCTGCGCCTGCTCATTCCGCCGGCCTGGCAGAGCGTCGACACGCTCGACCCGGACCTCCGCGCGTTCTATGAATTCCATGCGCCGCACATGGAGCCTTGGGACGGCCCGGCTGGCGTCGTCACCACCGATGGCCGCTATGCCGCGTGCACATTGGACCGCAACGGTCTGCGTCCCGCGCGCTGGGTCATCACGAAGAACCGTCACCTCACCATCGCCTCTGAAATGGGCGTGTGGGATTTCCGGCCGGAAGACGTGGTGCGTAAAGGCAAGCTCGGGCCAGGCGAGATGCTGGTGCTGGACTTGCAGACCGGCGAATTGATGGATAACACGCGGGTCGACGACCTGCTGAAGTCCCGCCACCCCTACAAGACGTGGTTAAAGAAGGGCGTGCGCTATCTCGAGAGCGACCTCATCGACCCGCGCCTCGCCGCCGAGCCGTTCGACCGCGAAACGCTCGCGCTCTATCAGAAGATGTTCAACATCACGGCCGAAGAACGCGATGAAATCATTCGCGTGCTTGCCGAAGACGAAAGTGAGGCCGTGGGCTCCATGGGCGATGACACGCCCATGCCGGTGCTGTCGCACAAGGTGCGCGCGCTGTACGACTACTTCCGCCAGCAGTTTGCGCAGGTGACAAACCCGCCCATCGACCCGCTGCGCGAGAGCATTGTTATGTCGCTCTCTACGCAAATTGGCCCCGAGTGCAATGTGTTCGTGCCTTCGCAGCAGCACGCCAAGCAAGTGGTGCTGAATTCGCCCATCTTGTCGCAGCGCAAGCTCCGGCAAATTCTCGGGCTGAAGGATGGCGCCAGCCCGGGCTTGAAAGACCAGGCGGTGACGCACGAATTTCTAGACCTGCAGCACGCTGACAGCGAGCCTTTGCAGCAGGCGCTGCTGCGCTTGTGTGACCAGGCCGAGGCGGCGGTGCGTCGTGGTGTCGGCGTCATTTTGCTGTCGGACCGCTATCTGGTCCAAGGCAAGGTGCCCGTGCATGCCTTGCTGGCTACCGGCGCAGTGCATCACCGCTTGGTGGAAGCAGGCCTGCGCTGTAAGTGCAATCTGCTGGTGGAAACCGGTACCGCGCGCGATGCACACCACTTCGCCTGCCTCATCGGTTATGGCGCCACTGCTGTTTACCCGTACATGGCCTATCAGACCCTCTTCGACCTGCTCAAGAAGGGCAAGGTGAAGATGGACGCCGAGACTCGTCAAGAACTCGGGCGTAGCTATCGTCGTGGCTTGAAGAAGGGCCTCTACAAGGTGATGTCCAAGATGGGCATCTCCACCATTGGCAGCTATCGCTCGGCGCAGTTGTTCGAAATCGTGGGGCTCGCCCCCGAAGTGGTGGACTTATGCTTCAAGGGCACGGTCAGCCGCCTGAAGGGCGCCGATTTCAGCGACCTTGAGTCGGACCAGAAGCAGTTGGCTGCACGTGCGTGGAACCCGCTGTCGACCCTCGACCAGGGCGGTTTGCACAAGTATGTGCATGGCGGCGAATACCACATGTACAACCCCGATGTGGTTGCCATGCTGCAGGCAGCAGTGCTCACAGCCGACTACTCGCGATGGGAAGACTTTGCACGCCTCGTCAACGACCGTCCGGTGAGCACGTTGCGAGACATGTTCAAGCTCAGCACGACCTGTACTCCCGTGCCGCTCGAGCAAGTCGAGTCGGTGTCGTCCATCTTGAAGCGCTTCGACAGCGCCGGCATGTCGTTGGGCGCGCTCTCGCCGGAAGCGCACGAAGCGATGGCTATCGCCATGAACCGCCTCGGAGCGCGTTCAAACAGTGGCGAGGGCGGTGAGGCCGTAGCCCGCTATGGCACCGAGCGCAATAGCAAGATCAAGCAGGTGGCTTCGGGTCGCTTCGGTGTTACGCCGGAATATCTTGTCAGCGCGGAAGTGCTGCAGATTAAGGTGGCGCAGGGTGCCAAGCCCGGCGAGGGCGGCCAGTTGCCGGGCCACAAGGTGAACGAGATGATCGCCACGCTGCGCTATGCGCGCCCGGGTGTGGGTCTTATCTCGCCGCCGCCGCACCACGATATCTATTCCATCGAAGACTTGGCACAGCTCATCTTCGACTTGAAGCAGGTGAATCCGCAGGCGCTGGTATCAGTGAAGTTGGTAGCGGAGCCCGGCGTGGGCACGGTAGCGGCCGGCGTGGCGAAGGCCTACGCCGACCTCATCACCATCTCCGGCCATGATGGCGGTACGGGTGCCAGCCCGCTCTCGTCCATCAAATATGCCGGCACGCCGTTCGAATTGGGCCTCGCGGAAGCGCACCAAACGCTGCGGTTGAACGACATGCGGCACCGGGTGCGCCTGCAGGCGGACGGTGGACTCAAGACCGGCCTCGATGTCATCAAGGCCGCTATCATCGGTGCTGAGAGCTTCGGCTTCGGTACGGCGCCCATGGTGGCGTTGGGCTGCAAGTATCTGCGCATCTGTCACTTGAATAACTGCGCCACTGGCATAGCCACGCAGAACGACACGCTGCGCGCGAAGTACTTCGTTGGCTTGCCCGAGATGGTGATGAACTACTTCACCTTCGTGGCCGAAGAATGCCGCCGCCTCATGGCGCAGTTGGGTGTACGCACCATGGCCGAACTCATCGGTCGTACGGAGTACCTCACCATTGCTCCGGGTGAGACGGTGAAGCAGCGCAAGCTCGATCTCACTCCCATCCTGTCGAAGGCCGGGCTTGGCGACGAGACCGCACAGTTCTGTCTTGATGAGCGTAACGCGCCCTTCGACAAGGGCTTGTTGGCCGAGCGTATGGTGGCGGAGATACTGCCGGCTATCGAGACACGCAGTGGTGGCGAATTCCACTTCGCCGTGGAGAACCGCAACCGTTCCATCGGTGCACGCCTCTCCGGCGAAATTGCGCGACGCTACGGTAACCAAGGCATGGCGGATACGCCCATCACCGTGAATCTGACGGGCAATATCGGCCAGAGCTTCGGTGTGTGGAATGCCGGTGGCCTGAACCTTAGTCTTGAGGGCGATGCCAACGACTACGTCGGCAAGGGCATGGCCGGCGGCAAACTGGTGCTGCGTCCGCCGCGGGCTGCCTCGTTCGTGGCGCGTGAAACACCTATCATGGGCAATACCTGTCTCTATGGCGCCACGGGCGGCGAAATCTATGCAGCCGGGCGCGCCGGTGAGCGCTTCGCGGTGCGTAACTCGGGAGCTATCGCTGTCGTCGAAGGTGCCGGCGACCACTGCTGCGAATACATGACCGGTGGCGTGGTGGTGGTGCTGGGCCGCACGGGCGTGAACTTCGGTGCGGGCTTCACGGGCGGCTTCGCCTATGTGCTGGATGAAGGCCGTGACTTCGTCGACCGCTACAACCACGAGTTGGTCGACATCCACCGCATTACGTCCGAGGGTATGGAGTTGTACCAGCACCATCTGCGTACGCTTTTAGAAACGCATGTGCGTGAAACGGGCAGCGAATGGGGCGCCATCATCCTCAACGACCTGCGTTCGTTCATCGGCCGCTTCTGGCTGGTGAAGCCGAAGGCCGCTGCTATCGACACCCTCATCGAGAACCTGCGCCGCGCGGCCTAAGCCACGCGACGCCACCAGGACCTACGCCATGGCAGACAAGAACTTGCAGTTCCTCGACATCCCCCGTGCCGACCCGGCCAAGCTGCCAGTCGAGATACGGATCCGGGAATACAAGGAAATCTACACCCCGTTCGAGCCGAAGGTGGCCGCGCAGCAGGCGGGCCGTTGCCTGTCTTGCGGGAACCCCTTCTGCGAGTGGAAGTGCCCCGTGCACAACTACATTCCGAACTGGTTGAAACTGCTGAACGACGGCAAGCTGTTCGAGGCGGCGGAGCTGTCGCACCAGACGAACAGCCTGCCCGAGATGTGTGGCCGCATCTGCCCGCAGGACCGCTTGTGCGAAGGCGCATGCACGCTGAACGATGGTCTTGGTGCAGTCACCATCGGGTCTATCGAGAAGTACATCACTGACGAAGCCCTGAAGCAGGGCTGGAAGCCGGACCTGTCGCATGTACAGCCCACGGGCAAGCGCGTGGCGGTCATCGGTGCGGGTCCGGCAGGCCTTGGCTGCGCGGACATCCTCGTGCGCAATGGCGTGGCGCCGGTGGTGTTCGACCGCTACCCGCAGATTGGTGGCTTGCTTACTTTCGGTATTCCGGCGTTCAAGCTGGAGAAGGAAATTGTCGAGAAGCGCCGCGAACTGATGGAAGGTATGGGCGTGCAGTTCCGTCTGGGCGTCGAGATTGGCAAGGACTTGTCTTTCAGCCAGTTGCTCGGTGAGTTCGATGCTGTGTTCCTCGGCACCGGCACCTACAAGTACGTGAAGGGTGGCTTCCCCGGTGAGGACTTGCCGGGCGTACATGACGCACTGCCTTACCTTGTGGGTAATAACTACCAGCAGCTGGGCTTGGAGCGCACTGAAGCGCACGTGAGCCTCGCCGGCAAGCGCGTGGTGGTACTCGGCGGTGGCGACACCGGCATGGACTGCAACCGCTCTGCCATTCGGCAGGGTGCGGCGAGTGTCACCTGCACCTATCGCCGCGACGAGGCCAACATGCCGGGCAGCCGGCGCGACTACAAGAACAGCAAGGAAGAGGGCGTCACGTTCCTCTTCAACCGCCAGCCCGTCGAGATTGTCGGCAACGGCAAAGTGGAAGGCGTGAAGGTGGTGCAGACGCGCCTCGGCGCGCCGGGCCCGCGCGGTCGCCGGTTGGCGGAAGAAGTGCCGGGGACGGAAGAAATCATTCCGGCGGATGCGGTCATCATCGCTTTCGGTTTCCAGCCCAGTCCACCGGCATGGATGGTGGAAGCGGGCGTCGAGACGCACCCGAACGGGCGCGTGCGTGTGTCTTCAGCGGCGGACCGTTCCTTCCAGACTACGCACCCGAAGGTGTTCGCCGGTGGTGATATGGTCCGCGGTTCGGATCTCGTGGTGACAGCTGTGTTTGAAGGCCGCGAAGCGGCCAAGGGCATCCTGAACCATCTCGGGGTTGGCGTCGTCTGATCCCCGGTAGGAGCGAGCTCTTGCGGGAGCTGGCGCTTGTGGGAGTGAGCCTGCTCGCGACTCTTTAGGGGTCGCGGCGGCGATTGGCGAACACGCTGAGCACCAGCAGCCCGACGCCGACTAATGCGAGGACGCCGCTTTGCGGGTTTTGGTCCAGCAGTTGCCGGCCGAACACCGAGCCTACCGCGGTTTCCGCTTCTGCTGCCCCGGCGGTTGTTGTGGCCGCCAGCCCCATCATCCAGTGACCCATCCGCTTCATCGCCCCGACCCCTGTGTTCAATTTGTTTGTTTGGGTGTTTTCCCTACCTTTTGCACAAGGCATGCCGCCAAGGAAAAGTCCAAACAAAACAGGGTGTTATATCGATTGGTGGTCAAATACGGGCTGTACTGGACTCCGACTGGAAAAAAAACCGACAGTTATCAGAACGCATTAATGCCGGTGAGGGCCCGTCCGACCGTCAACTGGTGGACCGATTCGGTGCCTTCGTAGGTGATGACACTTTCCAAGTTCAGGGCGTGCCGGATGGGCACATATTCTGCGCTGATGCCGGAGCCGCCCAACAGGTCGCGGGCGTCGCGGGCGATGTCGATGGCTATACGCACGTTGTTCCATTTAGCCAGCGACACCTGTGTCGGGTTCATGTTGCCGGCATCCTTCAGACGCCCCAGTTGCAGCGACAGCAGCTGGGCGGTGGTGATTTTCCTTGCCATCTCGGCTAGGCGCACCTGCACCAGTTGGTTCGCAGCCAGCGGGCGGTTGAACAGCACCCGGTCGGCGGTGTAGCGAATGGCCTCCTGCAGGCAGGCCTGGGCGGCACCGATAACCCCCCAAGTGATGCCGAAGCGGGCTTGCGTCAGGCAGCCCAATGGCGCCTTGAGGCCCACCGTGGTGCCCGGGAGCAGGTTGGCGGCAGGCACCACCACGTCATCGAAGAAAACCGCACCGGTCAGCGAGGCACGCAGCGAGAACTTGTGCTGAATTTCCTGCACGGTGAAGCCGGGCGTGCCCTTCTCCACGATGAAACCGCGCATGCCTTCTTCCGTCATTGCCCAGACCACGGCGAGATCCGCAATGGGGGAGTTCGTGATCCACATCTTGCTGCCGTTGATGACCCAGTCCGTACCGCGGCGGCGCGCCGTGGTCTTCATGTTGGCCGGGTCCGAGCCGCCATGCGGCTCCGTGAGGCAGAAGCAGCCGATGAGTTCGCCTGCCGCCATGCCGGGCAGGTACTTTTGGCGTTGTTCTTCGTTGCCGTAGGCGTAAATGGGGTACATGCAGAGGCTGCTCTGCACCGACACGAAACTGCGTATTCCCGAATCCCCACGCTCCAGTTCCTGGCAGATAACGCCGTACGACACCGAGTTCAGGCCCGCGCAGCCATAGCCTTCCAGCGAGGAACCGAAGAGACCCAGTGCAGCAAGCTCGGGGACGATCTCGCGCGGGAAGGTATGGTTGTCGAAGTGGCTGCGGATGCCGGGCAGTACGCGTTCGTCCACCAAGCGCGCGACGCTATCGCGCACCATGCGTTCATCGGCGGTGAGCAGGCTCTGGACGTCGAACAGGTCCAATGGGTCAATGGCCTTGGCCATGGTGGGCTCCGGAATGCGCTGGGGAAACTAGGTTACCACTGGCCGCCCTAGGGGCCGGCAGCCAGAAAACCTAGTAGCGCCAACCCGCGCGACGGAAACCTTGGGCCACCAGCCAGACGGGACCGATGAGCAAGTACTGCAGGTCCTGGAAGAACGAGGGCTTCTTGCCTTCTACAGCGTGGCCAACGAATTGGCCTATCCAGGCCACGACAAACAGCCCCAGCGAGGACTGCCATACGGCAGGGCCACCAGCAGCAGCCCAGACCTTGAGCGCGTCAACCCCGAGGAACAGCACCACGTACACCGGCACGATAGCCAGCGCCAAACGCCAGGAAAGGCGCAGGTAATAGAGGACCGTGGCGATAGCCAGCAGATTTGCGAGATCCAGCGCGGGCACTAGCGGCAGCTGCCACGGGACCAGCGAGAGGAAGGACAGCAAGCACATGACGATAACCGGCACACAAATGAGGTGCAGGGCCTCGTTCACAGTGTTCTGGTGACTCTCGCCATAAGCGTCCAGCCAACGGTCCACCGCGCGCGTATTCACAAAGTGCCTTCCCCAAGCAAGTTACGGAGTTTCTTGAGTGCGTTGGCTTCGATTTGCCGAACACGCTCAGCGGAAACGTTATATTGCGCCGCCAGTTCGTGCAAGGTGGCTTTGTCCTCCGCGAGGAAGCGGCGCACCAGGATGTCACGGCTGCGGGCATCGAGCGAGGCCACTGCGGCCTTCAAGCGGCTGGAGGTGTCTTCTTCGGTCTCTGCGCGTTCCACGGACTGCGCCGGGTCCGCGTCGTAGGCGGGCAGGTAGGAAGCGGGCGAGAAAGCGCCGTCTTCGTCGTCTGCATCGGGCAGGGGATCGAAGGCGACATCGCGCGCCGAGAGGCGCTTTTCCATTTCCGTGACTTCGGCCGGGTCTACGTTCAAATCTCGGGCTACCGCTGCAGTTTCTTCGGCAGTGAGCCAGGCGAGGTTCTTTTTGCGCTTGCGCAGGTTGAAGAACAGCTTGCGCTGCGCCTTCGTGGTGGCCACCTTCACTAGGCGCCAGTTGCGCAGGACATATTCGTGGATTTCCGCGCGAATCCAGTGAACAGCGAACGACACCAAGCGCACGCCCACGTCGGGGTTGAAGCGCTTCACGGCCTTCATGAGGCCGACGTTGCCTTCCTGGACGAGGTCGGCCAGCGGCAGGCCGTAGCCGTGGTAGCCGCGGGCGATATGCACCACGAAACGCAGGTGCGAGAAGACGAGCTGACGCGCAGCTTCGAGGTCGCCGTGGTCGCGCAACTGGCGGGCGAGCTCCAGCTCGGCCTCGCGCGTTAGCACGGGCACCTTGGCGACAGCATCGATGTACGCGTCGAGCGAGCCTACCGGGCCGCGCAGGACCACGGGCGGCAGCAAGCCGGTGGTGGCAGCGGAGCTAGGCAGGGCAACAGCGGTGGACATGGCAATTCCCTCCTTGGGACGACCTAAATCTTAGCACTCACTATGATGGAGTGCTAATAGGTCCAGAAGTTCCTTTGGAGCATCACCGCTTTTTGGAATTGAATCAGTGGGTTGAGTCACACGCTCGGTTCGAGCTGGCGCAGGCGCCAGGTAGCCGCGATGCCGCTACCCAGCCAGCCCAAGGCGGCGCCGGTAGCCACGAGGCTGCAATACCCGAGCAAGGGCAGGCCGAGCAGTTGGAAGTCGCTGCCGTAAAGAGCGGCTACCTGAGCCACCCCGGGACTGGCTAGGTACACGGCAACTGCCACCAGCAACCACGCCAACAGTCCACCGCCCAGACCATACCAGAGGCCGGTGTAGAGGAAGGGGCGCCGCACGAAGCCGTCGCTGGCGCCGAGCAGTTTGGAGACCTCGATTTCAGCGCGGCGGGTTTCGATATCCCCACGCACGACCTGACCGACCACCAGCAATACAGCCAAGGCCAACAGAATACCGGCCCCTTCACTGACTCTGCGCGAGATGGTTAGCAGCGCTTGCAGGCGCTCGAGCCATTGGGTGTCGGCTACCACCTGGTCCACTTCACTAATCTGGCTCAAGCCTTTGCGTAGGGCGGCCACGGCAGCGGTAGTGGAAGCGTTGGGTGCCGGGGTAATGATCAGCGTCGCGGGCAGTGGGTTTTCCGTCAGTGCATCCAGCGCTTCACCGAAGCCTGAGCGCACACGGAACTCCGCTAGGCCCTGCTCAGCAGTGATGAGCTCCACTCTGGCGACGTCGTCGCGCGCGCCCACCCGTTCGGCCACTTGTTGGACACGGGCGGTGCCGAGTTTGGGTTTCAGGAACACATCGATGCTGTAGGCGCGGCCTTGGCCGGGGCCGACGGCTTCGAGGTTGCGAACAACGACTTGCAGCAGGGCAGGCAAAGCCAGCGCCACGCCGATGACCAGCCAGACCATGAGGGTGGCTAGGGGGCGAGAGTAGAGGCGGCCGATGGAAGCCACGCTCACCTGCGCATGCCGCTCCAGCCAGCCATCCAGGCGCGCGCGGAACCCGCGCTTGATAGCGGTGAGCTTCTCATCCGTCATGACTGCCCCCTGTCGGGCCGCCGACCGCGTCCGTGGCGGCGGGTTCATCGCGCAGCACGCGGCCTTGGCCGAGATGCAGGCGGCGCACCGGGAAGCGTTCGATGAGGTGCACGTCGTGGGTGGCGATGACCACCGTGGTCCCTACGCCATGGAACCGCTGGAAGATGCCCATGACGTCGATGGCGAGGTCCGGGTCGAGATTGCCCGTGGGTTCGTCGGCGATGAGGATGGACGGCCGCGAGACCACGGCGCGGGCAATACCGACGCGTTGCTGTTCGCCGGTGGACAGTTCCATGGGGAAGCCGGTTTCGCGGCCGAGCAGGCCCACTTGGTCCAGTGCAGCCCGCACGCGCTTGTCGATTTCGCGGCGCGGCACCCCATTCACGACGAGCGGCAAGGCCACGTTGTCGAACACGGGGCGGTCGTAGAGCAGTTTGTGGTCTTGGAAGACCATGCCGATATGGCGGCGGAACGGCGCGACGGCGGCGCGTGCCAGTTCGGAGATTTTTTGGCGCCCGACAATGACTTCGCCCCGGGTGGGGCGTTCGATGGCAGCGATGAGTTTCAGCAGGGTGCTCTTGCCGGCACCGCTGTGACCGGTGAGAAAGACCATCTCGCCCGGGTTCACATGGAAGCTGGCATCCACCAAGGCCTCGCGGCCGGTGGCATAGCGTTTCCCTACGCCTTCGAAGCGGATCATGGGGGATCTCCGGCGCCAGTCGCGCTGCCGGTGCCTAACAAGCCGTCCACGAACGCTTCGGCGTCGAAGGGCGCCAAGTCGTCGATGCTTTCACCGAGGCCGACAAAGCGCACCGGTAGGCCAAGTTCCTGAGCAAGCGCAAAGAGGATGCCGCCTTTGGCGGACCCATCGAGTTTGGTGAGCACGATGCCGGTGACACCAAGCGCGGCGTGGAAAATGCGCGCTTGCGAGAGGGCGTTTTGCCCTTGGCTGCCATCCAGCACCAACAGCACCTCGTGGGGTGCCGTCGGGTCGGCCTTGCCGAGCACGCGCTTCACTTTCTTCAGTTCTTCCATCAAGTGCGTCTGCACGTGCAAGCGCCCGGCGGTATCCGCCAGCAGCACGTCCATGCCGCGCGCCTGCGCTGCCGCCAAGCCGTCGAACACTACGGCGGCCGGGTCCGCGCCGGTGGCTTGAGCCACGCAGGGGACGTCGTTGCGGTCGGCCCAGATTTGTAGTTGCTCCACTGCGGCGGCGCGGAAGGTGTCGCCGGCGACCAGCATGACCTTGCGGCCTTCGCGTACGTAGCGCCGGGCCAACTTGCCGATAGTAGTGGTCTTGCCCGAGCCATTCACGCCAACCACTAACACCACGTTGGGGTGGCGGGCCGGGTCCAGCACCAATGGCTTGGCGGTGCCGCTCAGCAGCCCCAGCATGCGGACGCGCAGCGCTTGGAGCAGCGCGGCCTCGTCTTTCAATTCGTTGCGGGCCACCTGCTTGTGCAAGTCGCCCAGCAGTGCCTGCGTGGCCGCCACGCCGACGTCGGCGATGAGCAGGCGGGATTCGAGTTCCTCGAGGAGTTCGGCATCGATCTTTCGGCCGAGGAGGCCGCCCAGAAAACCGCCCCCAAGGCGCGCCCCCAGCTTGCGGAAGAAGCCGCGCACGCCACCGCCATCCGCCGCCGCCACGGGGGCAGTGGCGGGGGTCGAGGGGTCTGCGGGAGTTTTCTTGCCGAAACCGAACATGCACGAATGGTAGCGCATCCGGCCTGAGCGTCGGGCCCTACTGTTGCCTCAAGCCATGTAACCTGCGCGCTCTGGCATTGTTTGGCAGGGAGATGAGTGAATGAGCGCAGTAAGCATTCTCGACGGTGGGACCGGGCGACAACTGAAGCGGATTGGTGCGCCGTTCCGCCAGCCGGAATGGTCGGCGCTGGCGCTCATTGAGGCGCCACAGTTTGTCTCGCAAGTGCATGCCGATTTCGTTGCCGCCGGCGCTGAAGTCATTACCACCAACAGCTACGCGCTGGTCCCCTTCCATTTGGGTGCCGAACGTCATGCCCGCGATGCGGCGGCCCTAGCGACCCTCTCCGGTCGTTTGGCGCGCGAGGTGGCGGACGGCGCTCCTTTCCCCGTGCAGGTGGGTGGTTCCTTGCCACCGGTGTGTGGCTCCTACCGGCCGGATTTATTCGAACTGGCTGCCGCCAAGCCCTTGCTCGAGGTGCTAGTGCAGGCGCTGCGTCCGTTCGTGGACCACTGGCAAGGCGAAACGCTTAGTGCCATCGCCGAGGCGGAGTTGCTGCGCGAAGTGGTGGGCAACGACGGCAAGCCGGTCTGGATTTCCTACACCCTGGCCGATGACGGCGCGCCTAGCGACACGCCGCGCCTGCGTTCCGGCGAGACCGTGGAGGCTGGGGTATTGGCGGCGGTGCGGCTCGGCGCTGCCGCGGTGCTGTTCAATTGCAGTCAGCCGGAAGTGATGGGGGCTGCGGTGGATGTCGCCATGGCGACGTTGGCGAAGGCGGGTGCAAACTTGCGGATTGGCGTCTATGCGAACGCTTTCCCACCGATGCGCGCTGACGCGGCCGCGAACGAGAACCTTTGCGATATTCGTGCGGACCTCGACCCGGCCGGCTACTTGGGCTGGGCGCAGGACTGGGTGAAGCGCGGCGCGAGCATCGTGGGCGGGTGCTGCGGCATAGGGCCCGAACACATCGCGGAGCTGCGGCAGGCGTTGCGTTAACGCCCGCCGCCGTTCGGCTGCTAGCGTAAGGCCATGTGGAACGAAACGCCGTAGAAGCGCGGGTCGTTCACGAAGCCCGTGTTGTTGTTGAAGTCGATGCCGCCCTGGAGATTGTGCTCGTTCGTCAGGTTGCGGGCGAACAGCGCCACTTCCCAGGTGCCATCCGTGCGTGCATAGCCCACCTTCAAGCCTCCTTCGAAATTTCCGCTGGTGTTGAACTCGCGCGATTCGTACAGGAACAGGTTGGTGGCGCCCTGCACGCTCCAGTCGGTGTACGCGAAGACTTCGCCTTGCGCGCCTACGGGCACGCTGTAGCGTGCGGTTGCTGTAAAGATGGTGCGCGGCGCCTGCGGGAAGGGGTTGCCATCCACCAGTGCGCGTCCGGCAGCGTTCAGTGGATTGCTGACGG
>CAIOHZ010000287.1 GCA_903858165.1 uncultured Pseudomonadota bacterium | reverse complement strand
GGGCACCACGGACATGAACAAGCCACTGCTCGCCCACGCCAGTACTTGCAGCCCCACCAACAAGGCCAGCCACTGGTGCCACTTCCACCAATTCATGCGCATCGGTACGTGCCCTCCAAGCGCCTACAATACCTGTATGCGTTTGCTCTGCCTCTGCTGCTGTCTGTTTTGGTTGGTCGGCGTTGCCACTCCCGTGCACGGGGCAACGCTGGCGCCCTCTGCCATTTCCCCAGCCGAATCTTTGTCCCGCGCCGAAGAAGCGCTGAACGCGCGCGACGCCGCGGCCGCTACCACGTGGCTGCGCCAAGCACTGGCTCACCCGCGCCTCGCCGCTGACCAGCACGTAGAAGCGGAACTGCTGCTGGCCCGTGCGGCGCGTTTGCAGGAACAGCCCGAGGCCGCCATGGCCGCCGCCGACCGTGCAGAGGCCGCAGCCCGCGCGGCCAACGATGGCGCCGGTGTGGTGGCGGTGCTTCGCGAACGTTCCGCTTTGGCCGTGTTGGCGGGCCGCACGGACGTGGCCGCGGCGGACCTCGCCGCCTGGGAAAGCCTGGCGGAAGAGGCCGAAGAGCCACAGCTGCTGTTTGAAGCCCGCGTGGCTTCTGCTCGGTTCCTGCTGGACCGCGGCAACGCGGACCGCGCCTTGGAGCGTTTGTCCGCACTGGCCGGCGAAGCACGCGGCGTGAACCTTCGCAGCGGTTACCTGGCCGTGGCCGAGGTGTGGCTGGCGAAGGGTGATGCCACCCGCGCTGCCGTGGCGTATTCCCTCGCGCTGGGCTTCGGCCCAGACGCCGCCGATGCCTTGGTGGGCCGCGCCAAGGCGCGCTTGCAGGCCGGCCAGATGGACGGCGCCCGCGCGGACCTCGCGGCTGCCGTGGCCGCACTGCCGCGCCTGTCTTCCAGCCTCCAGCGCGACCTCGCCGCGGAAGCCATCATCGCGCTGCAGACCGAAATGCAATCCGCCGGTTCCGCCGCTGGCGAAACGGGCGCCGCAGACGACCCGCTCGCGGCTGCCCATGCCGCCGTGGCGGCCGGGAAGCTTGAAGACGCGCGCGGGCTCGCCGAATCGGCCATCATGCGCGACCGCAACTCCTGGGAGGCGCGGGCGCTGTTGGCGGAAATCTATCTGCAGCAGGGCGAATACGGCGGGGCGGCGAACACGTTCGCGACCCTGTCTGGCCAGGCGCCACTCGGCAAGCAGGCGGGGGATTCCCGCTACCCGAGCGTCGGTGGCACTTTGGCGCAGGGTTTGCTGGGGGTAGAGGTGTACGACGTGGAAGGCTTTGCGGAAAACTGGCGTACGCTGGCGCCCACCGAACAGGCGGCGTTGCGCGCTGCGGTGGCAGCGGCACGCCAGCGCGGTGCCATTGAAAAGACGGCGCTGCCTTTGGTAGCCATCGTGGAAGCTGGCGGCGCCCCCCAACCTGTTGCCCAACCCGAGTCCCGCCCATGACCGTCCGCGAATACACGCCCCCCACCGTGGCCGAGCTCACCGCCGAGCGCATCCAAATAGTGGCGGCGCTCGAACAGTTCGCTGTGGTGGCCACGCCGCGCCAGCTGGACCAACTGCAGGAACTGCTGGACCGCACCGGCGAAGCCAACTCGCAGTTCAACCTCACCGCCATCCGCGCGCGGCCGGACATGCTGGTGAAGCACGTCTTCGACAGTTTTTCGCTGCTGCCCTTCTTGCCGTCGCCGGAAGCTGTCGATGCCGCTGCCGACCCTAACGCTGCCAGTACTGCCGCGAGTGCGGCCGATACGGGCGCCACCCCCTACGAAGAGGATGGCTTTGATCCCTATACCCTGCGCGTCGCTGACATCGGCACTGGCGCCGGCTTCCCCGGGCTGCCGCTGGCCATCCTGCGGCCGGATTTAGATTTCCTGCTGGTGGACTCCGTCGGCAAGAAGGCGCGCCATGTGGGTGCCACCGCCCATGGGCTCGGCCTCGACAATGCCCGGGTGGAGAACAGTCGCGCGGAACAGCTGCGCCGGGTCGGCACGTTTGTCGGTGCCTTTGCTGTGGTGACGGCGCGTGCGCTGTCCAGTCTTGAAGATTTTGCCCGGAACGCGGGCCATCTGGCCGCCCCGGGCGGGTGCCTGCTGGCCATGAAGGGCAAGGTACCCGAAGAGGAGTTGGCCGCCCTGCGCCGAGGGGTGAAAGACATCGCTGGCGACCGCTGGAAGGTGGCCGGGGTGCACTCCTTGAGCGTGCCGGGGCTTTACGACGAGCGCCATCTTGTGGAACTCTGCCGCGAATGAACCGGGTCATTGCAGTTGCCAACCAGAAGGGCGGGGTGGGGAAATCCACCACGAGCATCAACCTTGCGGCCTCTTTGGCGGCCACCAAGCGGCGCGTGCTGCTCATCGACCTAGACCCCCAGGGCAACGCCACCATGGGCTCGGGGCTGGATAAATCCACGCTGGAGCGTTCCATCCTGGAAGTGCTGCTGGCGGAATGTACGCTGGCGGAAGCCACCGTGCCCCTGCAGCCAGCGGGCTTTGCCTTGGTGGGCGCGAACGGCGACCTTACTGCCGCCGAAGTGCACCTGATGGCGCTGGAAGAAGGCCGGCAGCTGCAGTTGAAGAATGCCTTGGCGCCGGTGTTGGACCAGTATGACGTGGTGCTTATCGACTGCCCGCCATCGCTGAACCTGCTGACAGTGAACGCCTTGGCGGCTGCGGACAGCGTGCTGGTGCCCATGCAGTGCGAATATTTTGCGCTGGAAGGGCTGGCGGCGCTGATGTCCACCATCGAGCAGGTGCGGGCCTCCATTAACCCGGGGCTGCAGTTGGAGGGCATCCTCCGCACCATGCACGACCCGCGTAACACGCTCACGAACGAGGTGAGCGCGCAGCTCATCCAACACTTCGAAGACAAGGTGTTCCGCACCGTCATTCCGCGCAACGTGCGCCTGGCGGAGGCGCCGTCGTACGGCTTGCCAGCCCTGTACCATGACAAGGAAAGCCGCGGCGCGCTGGCTTACCTCGCCCTCGCCGGCGAGATGATCCGCCGCGAAGAAGAAGCGGCGGCGGGCGAGCCCGCCGAAGCGCAAGCAGAAGACTAATGGCAATGAAAAAAGGCGGTCTCGGCCGCGGACTGGAAGCGCTGCTCGGCAGCACCACAGCCAAGCAAGTGGCGGCGGGTGCGCAGGCGCGCGCCCAGCAGGCCCCCGCGCCCACAGCTCCCGCGGCGCGCCCGGTGGCCCCGGGTGCTGTG
>CAIOHZ010000286.1 GCA_903858165.1 uncultured Pseudomonadota bacterium | reverse complement strand
TTGGCGCGTTGCGCAGCGCGCGAAGGCAAGTTCTGGGAACTACGCGAGGCCGTCTTCAGCGTGCAAGCTTCGCTGGCCGGAGATGGCTTGGACCAAGCCGCCAAGGCCGTGGGGCTCGCCCCGGAACTGCGCGCCCGCTGTAACAGCGACGCCGCCATCATCACCCAAAGCATCCGCGCGGAAACAGAGGCCGGCCAGGCCATTGGCGTGCGTGGCACGCCATCGTTTTTGATCGGACGCGTAGTGAACGGGAAAGTCGAAGGAACCCTAGTAGTAGGCGCTGGCCTGCCGGAAACCTTCCGCAAGCGTATCGACCCGCTGCTGGCTGCCGCCGCAAAGCCCTGAGTCGCCTTGGCGACGGCAAGGGCCGCGGCCAGCACAACTTCAGAACATCTGGCTGCTGGAAGGCTTCACGATGGGCGTGCTGCCGCGGCTGGCAATGTGTTCGCCGGTAATCATCTGCTCGTAGCTCTGGCCCGGGCCCACCATGGGGTACACGCCGGCATCCGGGTCGATAATTACTTCGAGGAACGCCGGGCCCGGATATTCGATGAACGCCTTCACAATGGCATCAATTTCTTCGACCTTTTCCAGCCGGACAGCGAAGCCGTAGCCATCCGCCTGCGCGGCTTTGATGAAGTCCTTCTTGTGCAGGCTCTTGTCGCTACCCGACATGCGTCCCTCGAAGAACAGCTTCTGCCACTGGCGTACCATGCCGTCGCCGAAGTTATTCAGCACCACCACTTTCACCGGGGTGTCGTAGGTGGTGGCGGTTTCCAGTTCGCCTAAGTTCATGCGGATGCTGGCGTCACCGTCGATGTCGATGACCAGCTTGCCCGGGTGCGCAAACTGCGCACCAATGGCCGCTGGCAAGCCAAAGCCCATGGTGCCCATGCTGCCACTGGTGAGCCACAAGCGCGGCTCGCGGAAGTCGAAGTACTGCGCGGCCCACATCTGGTGCTGGCCGACGCCAGTGGCAATGATGGCCTCGCCCTTGGTCAGGCGGTTGATGGCCTCAATGACCGCATACGGCTGGATCATGGTGGAAGCGCGGTCGTAGTTGAAGGCGTGTACGCGCTTCAGTTCGGCGCAGTGCGCGTGCCAAGACGAGTAATCCGGGCGGAACCCGGCAGCCTCGCCGTGTTGGCGCAGTATTTCCAGAGCGACCGCCACTTCACCGACATGGCTCCAGCCCACACGCTTCACTTTGTTGATTTCGCTGGGGTCGATGTCGAGGTGAGCAATGAAGCGCGCACCCCGTGCGAATTTCGCGGGCACACCGGCCACACGGTCATCGAAGCGGGCACCCACGGCGATGAGAGCGTCGCAGTCTTCGACGGCATAGTTGGCAAAGGCGGCGCCATGCATGCCGAGCATGTGCAGGGACAGCGGACTGGTGGTGTCCATGGCACCAATGCCCATGAGCGTGGTGACTACCGGAATACCGAAGGCCTCCGCGAAGCGGCGCAGTTCAGCGGCCGCAGCGCCGTTCACGACGCCGCCGCCGACATAAAGCAGCGGACGCTCGGCCTGACCCAACTGCGCGAAAAACTCGGTGCAGGCACCGTCCGAGGGACGCAGGCCACGCAAGCGGTTCAAGCGCGTACGGTAGCCGGGAATGGGCAGCGTGCCCTCGCCCTTGAAGATGCCGCGCCAGTTCTGAATGTCCTTGGGCAAGTCGACCACCACCGGCCCCGGACGACCCGTACGGGCAATCTCGAAGGCAGTGCGCATGGTGGCTTCGAGTTTGTCCGGGTCCGTCACCAAGAACACATGCTTTGCTACAGCGCCCATCACCTGCGAGATCGGGGCTTCCTGGAAGGCGTCCGAACCGATGGCGGCAGTGGGCACTTGGCCGCACAACACCACCATGGGGATGGAATCCGCGAGGCTGTCGCGAACCGGCGTAACCATGTTGGTGGCGCCCGGGCCCGACGTGACGATAGCGACGCCCACCTGCCCGCTGGCGCGGGCATAACCTGCCGCCATGAACCCGGCACCCTGCTCGTTGGCAGGCACGATGAGCGGCATACCCGGCCGGCCGGCCGCCTCACATCGCTGGTTGTGCTGGAACACGGCGTCGTAGGTGGGCAGGATGGCCCCACCGCTGTAGCCGAACAGCACCGGCACCAGTTCATCGTCCAACACTTGGACAATCATCTCGGCGCCGGTCATCTCGGTGCCGGCAAGGCGGTGGGGAGCGGGCAGCGGCGGGGTCGAGTCAGGGCGAACAAAAGTCACAACAAAGTTCCGGCAGGGACAAGGGGCCCTTGAGACTAGCGCACACCTGCCGGTTCGTCTATGCACTGCAAAAAAATTGGGCTAGTCTTGGCAGGTCATGCGTCACATCATCGCCATCCATCTGCAGAACGAAGCCGGTGCGCTCACGCGCGTTGCCGGCCTGTTCTCCTCCCGCGGCTACAACATCGAGTCACTCTCGGTAGCCCCCACGGACGACCCCATCGTCTCCCGCCTCACCTTGGTGACCACCGGCAACGACTCGGTCATCGGCCAGATCATCCATCAGCTGGGCAAGCTGATTGACGTGGTGCGCGTGGAAGACCTTACCCAGGGCATCCACCATGAACGCGAACTGCTACTGCTGAAGCTGCGCGTGCCGGCCAGCCAACTGACGGCGCTCAACGCCGCAGTAGCATCCGCAGGCGCCCACGTTCTGGCCGACGCCACCGAAGCCTTCGTGGTGGAACTCACCAGCAGCGAAGCGCTGGTCACCCGGTTCATTGCGGCGGCCAGCCAATACGGCGAAGTGCTCGAAGTAGTACGCAGCGGCAGCTTGGGCATCGGCAACCGCTGAGGCTGCCGGTTCAAACCAGCGTGGCGGCCACCACGCGAATCGCTTCCGGGATGGGTACCGGCTTGCGCGTGACCGCATCCACGTAGACGTGCACAAACCTTCCGGCAGCGCAGGCATCCCTGGCCGCGCCTCGGAATAACCCTATGCGGTAAACGATGCTGCTCTTGCCGAGCCGTTCAATGCGCAGCCCAGCGTCGAGGGCATCCGGAAAGGAAATCTCGCTGAAAAAGCGGCAGCTGGTTTCTGCCACCACGCCAATGGCGGGAAACTGGCGAATATCCTGCCCCGTGGCCTCCATCAGCCAGCCATTCACGGCGGTGTCGAAGAACGAGTAGTACACGACGTTATTCACGTGCCCGTAGGAGTCGTTGTCCATCCACCTTGTTTGAATACTAGTGAAGTACCTGTAATCTTCTCTTTTGGTAGGTAAAACCTTCTCTCGATGCTGATGCGCAAGCTCAAGATTATCCATTTTTACCCTGCAAGTTCATGATTCTGGTTTAAATTGTCCTCCATATTGCCATGGAGGAAATCCTGCGCTACGCGGTCATGGTAATTCCGTGGTGACAGGGCTTCTTCAGGGTGCCTGGTACTGCAGCTTGCCCCCCACGTACACCGCCAGGGTGCGGATGCGGTCGAGCTCGTGCACCGGCGTGGTGTAAGGGTTACCGTCCACCACTTGCAGGTCGGCCCACTTGCCTACTTCCAGCGAGCCCGTTTTGTCCTTCAAGCGCAACTGATAGGCGCCATGGATGGTCATGGCACGCAGCGCTTGCTGGGCCGTAATGCTTTCCTCCGCATTGAGCTTTAGCCCCAGACCGGTGGCGCGGTTCATGGCTGTTTGCATCAGGGCGAAGCCTTGCGGGGGGAACATAGGGCTGTCGGCGTGCAAAGTCGGCTGCACCCCCTGCGCAAAGGCGCTGCGCACCGGCAAGATTTGCTGCGCTGCCACCACGCCCACGATGCTGTTGGCCAAGGCGTCACCGTAGTACTTGATGTGGTGGATGTGGAAGGATGGCGATACGCCCAGCGCGGCCAGCCGGGCCACGCTCTCTGCGGGCATGAAGACCCCGTGCTCCATGCGTACGGCCGGCGCTGTGCCAGGAAGGGGGCCTGCCTTCGCGATCGCCTCGAGGACCGCGCGGTTGGAAGCATCACCCTGGCTGTGAATGGCCACTTGCCAACCCTGCGCCGTGTAGCCCTTGACCTGCGCCGTCAAGCTGTCCTGGGTAATCATGGCGCTGCCGTGGCTGCCCCCTCGGATGCCCAATGTGCGGGCCAGGGGGCTGTCGAGATAGGGCGCGGTGGTGTACATGCTGCCCGTGTAGGGAGAGCCGTCGTGCCACAGCTTGACGCCCAACACGGCAAAGTAGGGGTTACTACTATCGGGTGCCTTGGGCAAGTAGTTCAGTTCGTCTTCGACCAGATAGAAAAATTGCCGGATGCGGGGGGTGAAATTGCGTGAAGCGGCCACTCGGGCCAGCAGCGGCGGCACGTTGTAGCCCAGCGATGCGACCGAGGTAAACCCGTTGGCGAGCAGGCCGTCGAGCACATCGACGTACCGGCTGTAAATTTTCAGGGGGGACTTGAGTTCCTTGAGGAACGGTTGTGCAGCGCGGATCTCGGCCACGAAACCGGTGAACTCGCCTTGCGGGTCCCGCTCGTAGTAGGAGCCTGCACCTGGATCCGGCGTGGTGGGGGTGATGCCCGCAGCCTCAAAAGCGCGGGAGTTGGCCCAGAACGAATGTAGCGTCTGGGATACCAAAACCAGGGGGTTGTCCGGGGCGATGACATCAAGCTCTTTGCGGTGCGGAATTTTCAGGTCGGGCGTCAGGATGGCATCGAGCCCGCCGGCATAAATCCATTGACCCCTGGGTGCTTTGGCCACTTCACGGCGCAGGGTGTCCCACACCTCGGCGTTGGTTTTGTGCTGGAAACCCGAGAGGTTGATGGCCCCGTTGAATACGGCGGTAATGCCCGGGTGCTCGTGCGCTCCGACGAAGCCCGGCAGAAGGGTCTTTCCTTGCAAGTCCACGATTTTGGTGTGGCTGTCTCTTTGCGCCAGCACCTCCTGTTCGGCGCCCACAGCGGTGATGACACCATCACGCATGGCCAGTGCCTGCACGACTTCGTTATTGCCATTGACCGTAAGAATGGTGCCGCCGCGGAAGATGACATCAGGAGCGGATCCGCTGCAGCCAGGCAGCAGCAGGGTCAACGCGGCCAGTGCAAGCCAGGCCGTTGGGTGTTGGATGCGTTGTTTGTGCATGAGTGAGCCTGTGTGGTTGTCTTGGTTCACATGCAGGTCAAACGGGAAGCACGGAGCGGGTTGGGCGGGTGTAACGTTGCCAGCACCTCAGCCCCCACAGGTTGCCGGCGAGACCGACCCCGTTGAGCGTCAAACCGCCCCAGTGCCACCAGGGGGAAGGCCACTGCGCAGCGTCCAGCACCAAGGCACCCGTGATCGGGGCCAAAAGCGCCAAACCCATTGCAGCGCTGGCGACTGCATACCAGCGCGGGTCTGATCGTGCCCCCCACACCATGATGGCCCCAGTACCCAAAACCAGTCCCAACACCACCAGCGATGCCGATGGCCCCAAGGGTGCCTGTTCGTGCGCAACCCGCCACAAACCGGCTCCATTCCAGAGGCTGGACAAGGCAATGTGTGTCCATTGGACACACAAAGGAGTGCGAATCGCTGCCATGAAAGTCATGGCTTGGTGCGGTACGTTTGGGGCTGGTTTGGGCATCGGGCGTTGCTTCATTGGTGACGACAGCCGCCTATTTGCTGGCCGCCCGCTTGCTGCTCATCTTTCAACGACATGTTCATCACCCGCTCTGAATACCGCAGCCAAGGCTAGCAGACGCACGGTAGACTCCCGCCATGCGTGTCAAAGCAGCCGTCCTGCGCACCGTTGGTGCGCCCCCGCCCTACGCGACCAGCCGCCCGCTGGACATCACCGAAGTGGAGCTCGCCCCGCCTGGCCGCGGCGAGGTGCTGGTGCGCCTGAAAGCCACCGGTCTGTGCCATTCCGACCTTTCGGTGATGAACGGCGACCGCCCCCGACCCGTGCCCATGGTGCTCGGCCACGAGTCGGCTGGCATCGTCGTAGCGCTGGGCGCAGGCGTAGAAGGGCTCGCGGTGGGCGACCATGTAGTCACCGCGTTCGTGCCCTCCTGCGGCCACTGCGGGCCCTGCGTAGCGCACCGCCCTGCCCTCTGCGAGCCGGGGTTCGCCGTAAACAGCGCGGGTACCCTGCTCTCCGGTGAACGCCGCTGGAGCGACGGTGGCCTTGCCCTGCACCATCATCTGGGCATTTCCGGCTTCGCGGACCACGCCGTCATGGCGGCGGAGTCGCTGGTGCGTATCGCTCCGGACCTGCCTTGGGACATTGCCGCCGTGTTCGGCTGCGCCGTGCTCACGGGCGTAGGCGCCGTGGTGAACACCGCGCAGGTGCAGGTGCAGCATAGCGTGGCTGTGGTGGGCCTCGGCGGCGTGGGCCTGGCGGCCCTGCTCGGCGCCCGTGCCGTGGGTGCGCGCGAGATCCTCGCCGTGGACCTGCATCAGGACAAGCTCGAACTGGCCGCCCACCTTGGTGCCACCCGCACCTTCAACGCCAGCGACCCGGACTGCGCCGAAGCGCTGCGCGCCGCTACGGGCGGCGGCGTCGACTTCGCCTTTGAAATGGCCGGCAGCGTGCGCGCGCTAGACCTCGCCTGGAACATCACGCGGCGTGGCGGCACCACCGTCACCGCTGGCCTCGCGCCGCCCACGGCGCAGTTCGCGCTCTCGCCGGTGAAATTGGTGGCCGAAGAACGCACCCTGAAGGGCAGCTACATCGGCAGCTGCGTGCCCCAGCGCGACATTCCGAAGTTCATCCAGTGGTACCGCGAAGGCCGGCTGCCCGTGGACGCGCTGCTGGCTGAACGGCTACGGCTCGACGACTTGAACGAGGGCTTCGACCGCTTGGCTACGGGCCACACGACCCGACAGGTGGTCCTGTTCGACTAAGCAGGCGTTAACGAAGGGGCGCGAGTAGGTTTCTTCGCGCTGGCGGAATCGCGCGAGCCTCAGCGCCACTCCCACCTTCTTCCCAACCGCGCAGCGAGCAGCGCCGCCAGCACGGTGCCCGGCACCGCCACCCAACCGCACCAAACCGGGTGCGGCAAGGTACCCAGCACCGAATGGATACCCGCCAACACCAGTGCAGCAATGCCGCCAGCGAGCAGCAGGCCCGCGCCGCGCGCCAAGCGCACGGCCAGCAGGCTGCCGACAAACGCGCCCAGCACCCAGCCCAGCACCACCACCGCGAAGGCAGCAGGCGGCATGGCAACAGCGATAGCCACCGCATCCGCGGCGCGGGCGGGGTCGAGCCCCGGCGGCGGCGGGTACAGCGCGCGGCCCACGGATTCGAAGCCGAGGATGGTGCCCATGGTGGCCACTACGCCAGCTATCCAGGCCGCGCCGAGGCGGGCCACGCGGTGCGCTGCAGGCGCACGTTCCTGGTTCATACATGAACTCCCGGGCGCATCACGCCGGATGAATCTGCACGAGCTTCAAGCGCCCACCGCCTCCACCCGCACTTCACTGCGCACACTGCGCGCCAGAAAACATTCTTCATGCGCGCGGTGGTGCAACGCGGCTTCTTCCGTTGCGCTGGGCGCGGCACCGCTATAGGTAACCACTGGCCGCAGCACCACTTCCGCCACCCACGGCTTGCCGGTGGCATCGGGCAGCATGAAGCCTACGGCTTCATCGACATAGCTTTCCACGCACCAACCGGCGGCGGCGGCAATGGACAGAAACCAGAGCAAGTGGCACGAGGACAGCGAGGCGACGAACGCTTCTTCGGGGTCCACGGCGGCCGGGTCCGACCACGGCACACGCACCACGTGCGGCGAAGAAGAAGCCGCCACCACCGCCCCACCATCGAACTGCCACTCATGGCGGCGGCTGTAGGCGTTGTCCGTAAAGCGCGCCTCACCGCGCTGCCAGACCGTCCGAGCGGTGTGCCGACTCATCGCGGTCAGTCCGCGACGAGGATCCGCATCTTCTTCAGCGTACGCGCCAGCGTATACAGAGCCAGACCCACGACAAAAACCAGCCCGACGGTCATCACGTCCGCCAAATGGCGGACCAAGCCACCCTCGAGCCGCGAGAGGTTCCACAGCAGCACAGCGCAGATGCCGACCACCCAGCCGAAGGGCGTGCCGTATTCCTTCACGATGACGCGACGCCACTTGAAGGTGCCGGAGGACAGCGTTTTGCCAAGCCCGCTCAGCCGCGGCAGCCAGCGCGGCACGTCGCGGCAGTAAGCATCGAAGCCCGGACCGAACTTGCCACGCAGGAAGTTTTCTTCGGCAGCGATGATGGCCACGTACACGAACACGCCGAGCGCCGTGGCCACGAGCCAGCAGGTCCAGGTGTTCACCGCAAAGCCCACGCCCGAAAGAATGAGCACATTGCCCACGTACATGGGGTTACGCGTGTGGCTGTAGATGCCTTCGGTGATGAGGTCTTCGGCGTACACGCGGCGGTCTTTGCCACCGCGGATGATGTACTTGAAGCCGATGGTGCCGGCGCGCACCAACTGGCCCAGCAGCGCAATGCCGCCACCCACCAGTGCCGCGCAGGCCGGGTCCGCGTAGATAGGCTGGCCGGGCACCAGCAACAGCAGGAATGGCGCCGGGAACAGAAAGTTCCGCCAGTGAAACAGAAAATTACCGATACGGACGAGCATTACTTCACCGCTACCATGCCGCAGAAGTTGTACCACTTGAAGAACGTGTCCACGTAGCGGAAGCCGCTACGCAGCAGGAGTTCACGGTTCTCGAGCAGCTTGTAAGGAATGAGGACGTTTTCGAGTGCCTCGCGCTTCTGGCGGATTTCCAGTTCGCTGTAGCCCACGCGTGCCTTGTAGTCGTAGTAGTACTTGATGAACTGGCGATTGAAGAGCGAATCTTCACCCAGCACCTTTTCCACCAGGATGAGGCAGCCATTGTCGTTCATGCCGTTAGCGATGTCGCGCACCAGCTTTTCGCGATGCAGCGGGCGAATGAACTGCAGTGTCAGTACCAGTGACACCAGCGAAGCATTTTCAATTTGCGCGCCTTCGTTCAGGTCCGCCACGCGCAGTTCCAGCTCATGCTCGAAGCCGGCGGCCGTCATCTTCTGGCGGCACTTATCGAGCATGTCCTGGCTGTCATCAATACCGATGAAGCGCGTGCCCTTCGGCGCATTCGCGCCATAGAGCAGCATGGACGTGCCGGTGGAGCAGCCGAGGTCGTACACATTGGTGCCAGCCACCATGTAGTCACCGGCCAGCTCGGCGCTCATGCGCTGCATCTCGCCGTAGAACGGCACGGAGCGCGACACCATGTCATCGAATACGTTGGCCACTTCGCTGTTGAACTTGAAGTCGGGTATCTCCGCCTTCTCGGTAGCGAACACTTGGTCCCGTGGTACCCCGTTCCCCTCGCTCATGGTTGTCTGCTCCTCGTTCTGGTTCTTTCAGTCGTTATTCGTTCGTGGCCGTCTGCGGCGCCTTCAGGGCACCAGCACCGTGGCGCCGGTGGTACGGCGCGCTTGAAGGTCCGTGTGGGCTTGCGCTACCGACGCTAAAGGATATTCCTGTCCCACATGCACTTTAAGCACACCTGAAGTGACCGCGGCGAACGTTTCACGCGCCGCGCGGCGCAAGTCGGCAGGCGCTGCAATGTAGTGAAACAGCGAAGGCCGCGTCAGGAAGAGCGAACCGCGCTTGGCAAGCTCCAAGGGCGAAAACGGCGTCACCGGCCCCGAGGCGTTGCCATAGGTGACCATCATGCCAAGCGGACGAAGGCTGTCGAGCGACGCCTCGAAGGTGTCGCGGCCCACGCCGTCGTAAACCACATGCGCGCCAGCGCCACCCGTGGCGGCGCGCACTCGCGCTGCCAGCGGGCCATCGCTTTGCAGCAGCACTTCATGCGCGCCGAACTCGCTGGCCAACGCGGCTTTGTCCGCACTGCCCACTACACCGATAACATGCGCGCCCAGCGCCCGCGCCCACTGCACCAGCAGCAAGCCCACGCCACCGGCGGCGGCATGTACCACCACTTCATGGCCGCGCTTCACGGGGAAGGTACGACGCAGCAAATACCACGCCGTCAGGCCTTTCAGCATCAGCGTGGCCGCGATGGCATCGGAGATGCCGGCAGGCAAAGGCACCAAGCGGTTGGCAGGAACATTGCGGTAGTTGGTGTAGGCACCAGGAGCGCCCAGCACGTAAGCGACGCGGTCACCGGGGCGGAACCCGCGGACGCCTGAACCAACACTCTCCACCACGCCGGCGGCTTCACGGCCGAGCGTCAGCGGGAACGGCGCCGGGTAGAGCCCGGTGCGGTCGTAAACGTCGATGTAGTTGAGACCGCAGGCGGTCTGGCGCAGGCGCACCTCGCCCGGCCCGGGCGGTGGCACTTCTACGGACTCGACTTGCAGCAATTCCGGGCCGCCCGCCTGGTACAAGCGGACAGCGGTAGCGTTAACGGTATTGGCCATGGCACGCATGGTACTGCGCGGGCGACCAAAGCTACCAGCACCATCCGGCAGGGGGGCTCCTGCCGGGTGGCAGCACGAGGCTTAGAGGGCCTGGTCGTCCGACTCGCCGGTGCGGATGCGCAGCACCCGCTCGATCTCCGAAACGAAGATCTTGCCGTCGCCGACCTTGCCGGTCTTGGCGGCGCCGACGATGGCTTCCAGCACCTGGTCGAGCAGTTCGTCCCTAACACCCACTTCGACACGGGTCTTGGGGACGAAGTCCACGACGTATTCGGCGCCACGGTAGAGTTCCGTGTGGCCGCGCTGACGGCCGAAGCCCTTCACTTCCGTGACGGTCATGCCGGAGATGCCGATATCCGACAAGGCGGCGCGGACGTCGTCGAGCTTGAAAGGCTTGATGATGGCGGTAACGAGTTTCATGTGGACCGGGCTCCCCAAAGGTTCAATGGTCGCTTCCTGTTGTGTAGGATTGCAGTTTCCGTGCCGACCCAACAATCCTCAAAGAATCAATGGCTTGAGCATAGCGCACTGCGCACGTCGCACCAAGGCGGCGCAGCTTTCGCCTACGCCGCGCACCATCGTGGTGCGAAACGGTCTCGGCGCAGCGGCCACCGCCCCCACGGTCGGTCGATTACACTTCAGGGATGAACGGACATATCGTGATTGTGGGTGCCGGCCATGCCGCCGCCCAAGTGGTGGACTCGCTGCGCCGCGAAGGCTTCACCGGCGCCCTGACCTTGGTGGGCGATGAGCCCCACCTGCCCTACCAGCGCCCGCCGCTCAGCAAGAAATACCTCGCCGGCGAACTCGGCATGGACCGCCTCTACATCCGCCCCGAGACCTTCTACGCCAACCACGGCGTGACGCTGCGGCTCGGCCAGCGCGCCATCGCCATCGACCTCGCTGCGCAGCAGGTAACGCTGGCAAACGGTGCGGCGCTGGACTACACCCAACTGCTGCTCTGCCCCGGCAGTCGCGCGCGGAAAGTCACTGCCCACGGCGCCAACCTGCCCGGCATCCACTACCTGCGGAACGCAGCCGACGTGGAGGCCATCCGCAGCCGATTCCGTCCGGGTGCCCGGGTCGTCATCGTCGGCGCCGGCTACATCGGCCTCGAGACCGCGGCCACCTGCCGCAAGGCCGGGCTGGAAGTGGATGTGCTGGAGATGGCGGACCGCCCCATGAACCGCGTGGTGGCACCTGAAGTGTCTGCGTTCTTTGCCGACCAGCACGCCCGCGAAGGCGTCCGCATTCACATCAACACCGTGGTCAGCGGCTTCGACGGGGACGCCAACGGCGTTCGCGAAGTGCACACGCTGGATGGCCGCGTGTTCCCCGCAGACCTCGTGGTGGCGGGCATTGGCGTGCTGCCGGAAACCGCGCTGGCCGAAGCTGCGGGCATCGCCTGCGACAACGGCATCGCCGTGGACAGCCATTGCCGCACCTCGGACCCGCACGTGTACGCCATCGGCGACTGCGTCAGCGCGCCCAGCCTGCGCTATCGCCGCCGCGTGCGGCTGGAGTCTGTGGACAACGCCTTCGAACAAGCCAAGACCGCGGCAGCCAACATGGTGGGCCGCGAAACCATGCACGACAAAGTGCCCTGGTTCTGGTCCGACCAATACGACCTGAAGCTGCTTATCGTCGGCCTGAACTTCGACTATGACCAAGTGGTCATCCGCGGCGACACGCACAGCCGCAGCTTCGCCTGCGCCTACCTGCGCCACCAAGAGTTGCTGGCCATCGACTGCGTGAACAACCCGAAGGACTACATGGCCGCGCGCAAGGTCATCGAGGCCTGCGGCAAGGTGGACCCGGCGAAGCTCGCGGACCCGAGCATCGCGCTGAAGGACACGGTGGTCGAGTAAGCGCCCCATGGCTGAACCGAGCCGCTCCAAACCGCGCAAAGCGCCCACCAAAAAACGAGCAGCCAAGGCTACGCCCGTGGCCACCCCTGTGGCCGAGTTGCTTGACCTGCCCGCCACCGGCGCGGACCGCATGAGCGCGCTGCCAGAGCGCGCGGAACAACTGAGCGGCGGCCTCGACACCAGCGTGTTCACCAACGCCTGGGCCGACTACTGGGCGAAGCTGCTGAACTCGCCAGCGCGCCAAGCTGCGCTAGTGCAGCAAGTCATGGAACTGGCCAACGATACGCTGGCCTTCGCGCAACGCGCGGCAGAACAGGCCATATCGCCCCACGAAGGCGCGGCCGTGGCAGACCAGCGCTACGCCGACCCGGCGTGGGCGCAGTACCCGTTCAACCTGCTGGCGCGCGCGCACCAGAACTTCACGGCTTACGCCCACGAAGCCACGCGCGACGTGCCGGGCCTCGATGCCAAAAACCGCGCGCTGGTGGACTTCAGCCTGCGACTGATGGGCGACGCCACTTCACCCGCGAACAACTTGGCCACCAACCCTCAGCTGCTGGCACAAACCATCGCCGAGAACGGCGCGAACCTGCAGCGCGGCTGGCAGCACCTGCTGGAGGACATGGACCGGCAGCAGAAAGGTCTACCGGCCGCCGGCACCGAGCAGTTCGTGGTGGGCGAACACGTGGCCTGCACGCCGGGCCAGGTGGTCTACCGCAACGCGCTCATCGAACTCATCCAGTATTCGCCGACCACGCCGAAAGTACACCGCGCACCAGTGCTCATCGTGCCGGCATGGATCATGAAGTACTACGTGCTGGACCTCTCCGCGAAAAACTCGCTGGTGCGTTGGCTGGTAGCGCAGGGGCATACCGTGTTCTGCGTGTCGTGGAAAAACCCGACGCCGGAAGACCGCGACCTTGGCATGGACGACTACGTGAAGCTGGGGCTGGAAGGCGCGCTGGATGCAGTTGGCAGCATCGTGCCAGGCACGCCCGTGCAAGCCGTGGGCTACTGCATCGGCGGCACCTTGCTGGCTATCGGTGCCGCGGCGCTCGCAGCGCGTGGTGACCAACGCATCGGCAGCCTGTCGCTGTTTGCCGCGCAAACGGATTTCAGCGAACCGGGCGAGCTTTCCTTGTTCATCAGCCCCGGCCAGCTCGCCATGCTGGATGCCCAGATGTACCGCCAAGGCGTGCTGGAAAGCAGCCAGATGGGCGGCGCGTTCCAACTGCTGCGCCCGCAAGAGCTTATTTTCCAGCCCGCGGTGAACGCTTACCTGAAAGGCCAGCGCGACGGCATGGTGGACCTGATGGCGTGGAACGCCGACGGCACCCGCATGCCGTGGAAGATGCACAGCGAATATCTGCACCGGCTGTACCTGCACAACGAACTCGCCAACCACCGCTTCCCCGTGGCAGGAAAGACCGTGACGCTGAACGACGTGCGTGCGCCGGCGTTCGTGGTCGGCACCGAGACCGACCACGTGGCACCGTGGAAGAGCGTGTACAAAGCGGACCGTCTTCTTGGCAGCGACAGCATCACTTTCCTGCTGACCAGCGGCGGGCATAACGCCGGCATCGTCAGCGGCCCCGTGCACCCCAAACGCCACCACCGCGTGCGCGAGCGCAAGGCCGGCGAGCCGCAGCTCACGCCCGGCGAGTGGATGGCAACGATGGAAAAGCAGCCCGGCAGCTGGTGGCCGGTTTGGGAGCGCTGGCTGGCGGCGCGTGGTGGGCCGATGGTGAAGCCGCCGAAGATGGGCAGCGCTACCTACCCGGTGGTGTGTGCAGCGCCGGGTACCTACGTGCTGCAGCGTTAAAGCGGGGACTGCTCCTGTAGGAGCGAGCTTGCTCGCAACACTTGCTACCGCCTGACGGCCAGCACGCCATCGCCATTCATCTCCGTGGTGAAACCTGCCACCTTCAAACGCTTCGCCACTTCATTCGGCACATCGCGGCCACTGGTCAGCTTGTTGGGCGTGCCGGTGTAGTGGAACAAACGGCCGCGGCGCTCCAGCACGCGCGCCAGCTCGCCGTAAAACGCCTGCGAATACAGTTCGCCGGCGATACCGAAGCGTGGCGGGTCGTGCAGCAGGGCGCCGAAGCCGGCGGTCGGCAAGGCCGCAATGGCTTCGGCCACATCGCCCTGGCGCAGCTCCAGCGCACCGCCAGCCACCGGCGACCACGGGTTGTGCGTGCGCAGCCACAGCACATCCGGGTTCTTTTCGAACGACACGATACGGCGCGCCCCCGCCGCCAGGCAGGCCGCGGCGAAGTAGCCCAGACCACCGCAGGTATCGAGCACTTCGCGGCCACCGGGTGCCACCAAGGCCACCTTGCGGATGGCATCTTCCCAAGGCGACACCTTGGCAGTCGGCAGCATCTTGATGCCGTCAATCTCGAAGGTGGGCGCATCCCACTTGGTGGCCACCAGCTTCACCAGCGGCGGGCCGAAGCGTGCCACGGGCGCGAACTCCGCTCCATCAAAGTAGTAAACGGTGCGTTCTTTCACGCGCGCCGGCAGCGGCAGGCTCACGCCCTGCCACAGGAAGCCCTCGGCCGTCAGCGGCACGGATGTCTGCGAACGCCCAAGGTCGAGCGAAACAGTGGCCGCGCTTTCACCGCGCGCCATGGCGGCGCGCAGCGCTTCCACCACGGGCAAAGTTAGAACCGGGCTGCTGGGCGTCGAATTGCCGTTTGGCAACCCGACGCCCGTCGGGGCAAGAGTCAGCGCACGCGCTCCCCGCCCTTCACCACGGCATCCACCGCTTCCAGTTCGCGAATGTTCGCGAGCGGGTCGCCATCCACGGCCACGATGTCGGCGTAGCGGCCCACGGCCACGGTGCCCACGTCTTCTTCACGGCCCAAGGCACGCGCAGCGTTCATGGTGGCGGCCTGAATGGCCTGCAGCGGCGTCATGCCCCACTCGGTCATCTTGGCGAACTGCTTGCCGTTGTCGCCATGCGGGTAAACGCCGGCATCGGAGCCGAACACCATGGGCACGCCGGCGCGCACGGCACGCTGGAAGGTCTGGCGCTGGGCCAAGCCAATAGCGCGTTCCTTGTCCAGGCTCTCCTGCTCGGTGCCGTTGGCGGTGCCGGTGGCCAGGATGTAGTCGTCGTTGTAGACGTCCATGGAGAACCAAGTCTTGCGCTCCGCCGCCAGCTTCAGCGTGGCATCGCTGGCCAGGCTGCAGTGCTCAATGGTGTCGATGCCCGCGAGGATGGCGGTACGCAT
>CAIOHZ010000285.1 GCA_903858165.1 uncultured Pseudomonadota bacterium | reverse complement strand
TTCGATGTAGCGGGTCATGTAGCCCTCGAGCAGCTCGGCTGCCGAAGGCTCGTAGATGTAGTCCCAGCGGTCCTGCAAGTCGCCGGCGTCCTGCACGATAGCGGGCAGCAACTGCAGCGATTCGGCCTTCTGGCTCATCGTGTTCACGAAGCGGTTGTGCACCAGGAACAGACGGTCCGTCTTGCCTTCGAGGTACATGTCCAGCTGCACCTTGATAGTGCCGATGAGGTCCGCGAGGTGGGGGCGGTCCCCAAGATGCGTGATGCTGGAGACCACGGGCAGCTTCAAGCGGCGGAAGAACGCGAGGCCCTTGCTGCCGATGAGCGTCAGGTGAACTTCCACGCCTTGCGCCTGGAACTCACGCAGCTGCATCAGCACCGACTTGAACAGGTTGGTGTTCAGGCCGCCGCAGAGGCCGCGGTCGGTGGAGATGATGACCATGCCAACCGACTTCACTGCGCGTTCGATAGTGAACGGGTGGCGGAAGTCGGGGCTGGCCGCACTGATGTGCCCGATGACGCGGCGGATTTTTTCGGCGTACGGACGGGCAGCGCGCATGCGCTCCTGCGCCCGACGCATCTTGCTCGCGGCCACCATTTCCATGGCCTTGGTGATCTTCTGAGTACTTTTGATACTCGCGATCTTGGTGCGGATTTCTTTTGCGCCAGCCATCTTTCAGCTTCCTGTGCAGTGTGGGGGTGTCAGACGCGGCCCGCAGGCCGCGCCGGGGCACCGGTCACACCGTGGCGAAGAACTCCTCGCAGAGCTTCTTGAAGCCAGCGTCCACGTCCTTCGAGAGGTCGGGCTTGGCTTCTACCGTGGCCATGAGCTCGGCGTAGTTGTTGCGGGCGAAAGCCAGCAGGCCGGTCTCGGTGTCCACGACCTTTTTGCGGTCCACCTTGTCGAAGAAGCCGCCGTTCACGGCGTACAGTGACAGCGCCATCTCGGAAACCGAGAGCGGGGCGTACTGCTTCTGCTTCATCAATTCCACAACGCGAGCACCACGCTCCAGCTGGCGGCGGGTGGCTTCGTCGAGGTCCGAAGCGAACTGCGAGAACGCAGCGAGTTCACGGTACTGAGCGAGCGCAAGACGCACACCACCACCCAACTTCTTGATGATGTTGGTCTGGGCGGCACCACCCACGCGCGACACGGAAACGCCGGCGTTGATAGCGGGACGGACACCCGAGTTGAACAGGTCCGTCTCGAGAAAGATCTGGCCGTCGGTGATGGAGATGACGTTCGTCGGCACGAACGCGGTCACGTCACCAGCCTGCGTTTCGATGATGGGCAGACCCGTCAGCGAACCGGTCTTGCCCTTCACGCGGCCGTTGGTGGCCTTCTCCACGTACTCTTCGTTCACGCGAGCGGAACGCTCGAGCAGACGCGAGTGGAGATAGAACACATCGCCAGGGTAGGCTTCGCGACCCGGCGGGCGGCGCAGCAGCAGCGAGATTTGGCGGTAAGCCACGGCCTGCTTGGACAGGTCGTCGTAAACGATGAGGGCGTCTTCGCCGTTGTCCATGAAGTACTCGCCCATGGCGACACCGCCGTAGGGGGCGAGGTACTGCATGGCGGCCGGAGTAGAGGCCGAAGCCGCCACGATGATGGTGTGAGCCAGGGCGCCGTGCTCTTCGAGCTTGCGTACCACGTTGGCAATGGAGCTCTGCTTCTGGCCGATGGCGACGTAGATGCACTTAACGCCAGTGGCCTTCTGGTTGATGATGGCGTCGATGGCCACCGCGGTCTTACCCGTCTGACGGTCACCAATGATGAGCTCGCGCTGACCGCGGCCGACCGGCACCATCGCGTCGATGGCCTTGAGGCCGGTCTGCACCGGCTGCGACACGCTCTTGCGGAAGATAACGCCCGGCGCCACGCGCTCGATGGGGGCGGTCTGCTTCGCGTTCAGCGGGCCCTTACCGTCGATGGGGTTGCCCAGCGCGTCAACGACGCGGCCGAGCAGCTCGGGGCCGACCGGCACTTCGAGAATGCGGCCCGTGCTCTTGCACGAGGTGCCTTCCGAGATGCCCTTGTATTCGCCGAGCACCACGCAACCGACCGAGTCGCGCTCGAGGTTCAGCGCGAGGCCGAACAGGCTGCCCGGGAATTCGATCATTTCACCGTAACGCACGTCGGCTAGGCCGTGGATGCGCACGATGCCGTCGGTAACACTGACCACGGTGCCCGTGTTGCGGGCCTCGCTGCCGGCGTCGAAGTTGGCGATGCGGGCCTTGATCAGCTCGCTGATTTCGGATGCCTTGATGGACATGTTCGGTTCCTCGTGAATTCTTTCCGGCTGGCAACTACTTGCCAACCTTGGTGTCCTGCGGTAACGCCCTGGGCGCGGCTGGCGATCGGGGTTAACCCGCGATCTGCGCTGCCAACTGCTCCAGGCGGCCCTTCAGCGAGCCATCAATGACCATATCGCCAGCACGGATCACCGCGCCGCCGACCAACCCCGCATCCACGGTTTCGTGGAGACGGACTTCGCGACCGAAGCGACGCGACAACGCGGCCGAAAGCCGTGCGCGCTGCGCCTCGTTGAACGCATAGGCGGTGGTGACCTGAACGTCCAGCGTATTTTCCACTTCGCTGCGCAGCTGCTCGTAGATCTCGATGATCTGTGGCAGCAACCCAAGCCGGCGGTTTGCCGCCAGCACCAGCAGGAAGTTGCGCCCTTCCGCGTCGCAACGCTCGCCGGCAATGCCAGCTACCAGCTCCGCCACGTGCCCTGAGGCCACGGTGGGGTTCTGGATGAGCGCCTTCACGCGATCGTCCGCGACCACAGCCGCTGCGATACCGAGCAGGTCCGACCACGCAGCCAACCGGCCACGGGAATGGGCGTGCTCGAATGCCGCGCGGGCGTAGGGACGGGCGATGGTGGCTTTTTCCGCCATG
>CAIOHZ010000284.1 GCA_903858165.1 uncultured Pseudomonadota bacterium | reverse complement strand
GACCGCCCGGTGCATGCGCTCCCACCTTGTCCGCCGTGCCGACGGCACCGCGGTCGAGCCAGACCAAGTGAATGGCACCATCCTTGCCCATCGCTAACGAGGGCGCCTGCGCGCGGCGTTCGGCACTGCTGACGGCAGTGGCGGCAAGGCCGGGCAGGGCGGGAGCCGCTACGGCCGCAGCGGCCATACTGACAGGCGTTGCTGCCGCCGATGCCTTGGCGGGTGCCCCCTGTCCTGCCACCTGTGCCTCTGCATTAAGCGCAGTGGCCGTGAATAGCAGCGCCACGAGGGTGGCGTGGTGACGGGAAAAGTTCATTTGCATGGTCACTCCCTCGAGCCTGTAGGCAGCTTGGTGGCGTATTCCTCGTCGAGAAACTCGACTACACCGGTTTCCAGCGAGTACTCAGCACCCACCACCATGAGGCCATGGTTGTCGATGAGGTCTTCGAGAATTTCCGAGGCATGCTTCAGGTGGTTCACGGAGGCGCGCACGTTGGCGCGGATGCTGTGCGTCAGCAACGCATCGTGGTCATGCACTAGCGGGGTTTCCATGAGCGTCTGCACCCATGGCCGAATGCGGTCGACGATGGAGCGCAGATTGCGCGACTGGTTCTCCGCAGGACGTTTCAGCTCTTCGATGGTCGCAGCGATGGCGCCGCACTTGGTGTGGCCCATCACTACCACCAACCGGACGGCGAACTGCGAGGCGGCGAATTCGATGCTGCCCACCTGCGAAGGGGCAACGATGTTGCCGGCCACCCGGATAACGAACAGGTCGCCCAAGCCTTGGTCGAAGACCAGTTCGGAAGGAACGCGACTGTCCGAGCAACCCAGGATGATGGCGAACGGCTCCTGCGACTCTGCCAATTCGGCACGGCGGTCATGGTCGAGGGGGCGGTCCGGGGCACGGACATTGGTGGCAAAACGGAGGTTGCCTTCTTTCAGTCGGGCTAGCGCTTCAGCGGCGGGGATCATGGTGGGCGGGTCCTCCGTCGGGGGTTTTGTCATTTTACCTGTTTACCGGCGGCGCGTTGGTGCCTGACAATCGGGTCAATAGTCAGGCCGGCAATTGGCCCGGCCACGGGCCCAGCGACGAATCCAGCGGTGGGTCCGGCAATCTAAGGAGGCGAGATGGCGCAGTTCAAGCGGGTCATGAGCACTTTGGTGAAGGGGCTGTTGGCCGTGGTGCTGGTGGTCGCGGCCTTGCCGGCTGTGACTGGCAACCAGTACATCTACCGCGCTTTTCGCGCCACCTACCTGATGGGCCACACCACGGCGAACATCGACGATGCGCCGGTGTTCGACCAACGCATCGTCAAGGCGGGCACGCCCCAGCCTTGGCCGGTATCGCCGGTGTACAACCAGACCCCGCTGCCGGCGGACCTCGTGGCTTGGCACGAGCAGTTCGGTACGGCCGCTTGGTTGGTGGTTCACGACGGGCAGGTGCTGCAGGAGCGCTACTTCGCGCCCTATAACGCGGAAAGCCGCACGAATTCTTTTTCGATGGCGAAGACCGTGACCACCATGCTGGCCGGTGCTGCAGTGGCGGACGGTTATCTGCTCAGCTTCGACGAGCCGGTGTCCGACTTCATCCAGGAGTGGGTGCGCGACCCGCGTGGTGGCAAGGCCACCTTCGCGCAGTTCTCGGCCATGTCTGCCGGGCACAACTGGACGGAAAGCTATTACTTGCCGCTGAACCCCACGGCGGAGCTGTACTACGGCGACCAAGCCGAAGCGCAGGTGCTGGCCGCCGGCTTCGAGCGGGACCCGGGCAAGGAATACGAATACAACAGCGCCGGTACGCAGGTCTTGGCAGTAGCATTGCGCCGCGCACTGCAGCGCAAGAGCCCAGAATTGACGCTGGCACAGTACTTCTCCGAGAAGTTCTGGGTACCGCTAGGCATGGAACACGACGCCATCTGGACGGTGGATCGCCCCGATGGCATGGAGAAGGCCTTCTGCTGCGTTTACGCCACCGCACGGGACTACGCGAAGCTGGGCCAATTGCTGTTGCAGGGCGGGCAGTGGCAGGGCAAGCAGTTGCTGGATGCGGGCTTCATCGCGCGCATGTCCCTGCCGGACCTCCAGCCGTTCTACGGGCATTCGCTGTGGATGGACCACGCCTACAAGCACCCGTTCTATCTGTTCCAGGGGCACCTCGGGCAGTACATCATCGTGGTGCCTTCGGAGCAGCTGGTGGTGGTGCGGCTCGGGCAAACGCGCGACCAGGACAGGGCAGGGGAGATGTTGCCCGCGGAAATCTACCGCTATGTGGATGCGGCGGTAGAGGCCGCGCGCTAAGCCATGCCGGCTGAATTCTTACCAGTAAGACGGGTAGCGCATGCGGCGCACGCCGTTGTTCCAGGCCAGCGCCACCAGCACGATGAGGATGGCGCCGGCTAGGGTTGGAAACAGGGCAAAGCCCCACGCCGCCTTCCCCAAGAACACGATGATGGGGTTGGAGGTGGCCGGCGGGTGCATGATGCGCAGCGCCATCATGCCGGCCGCCGCGGTGCCGACGGCCAGCGCCAGCACCCACGGGGCGCTGCCTAGAAAGTGAAACGCCGCGAGCCCCACGAGCACGCAGAACAAGTGCCCGAGCACCACGTGCCGTGGTTGGCTGAAGGGAACGTCCGGGTAGCCGAACACCAGCGCACAAGTGGCACCGAAGCTGCCCGCTAGGAGCGCGGTAGCCAGCGAGCCGCTCAGCGTTGCCAGCAAACCGACGGCGACCGCGCAACCGCCGAAGGTGAACAGCAGTACCCGCAAGGGGGGACGCGGCGGTGGGATGATGGGGGTGGACATAGTCGCGGCTCCAAAAAATACGCAGGTGAACATGCTCTTGGCACAACACCGTTGGCAAGTGCACGGCGTGGCGTTGTCTACAAACTACAGGGTTGCCCCGTGGTCGTTAGAGCTAAAATTAAAGAAAAACGCCGTTGCATTCGATTGCGATTTTTCCGGAGTTGCTCGCTTGATGGGCTTACGCCACACTAATGAACTCAGGGGCTTTCACAAGCGATGCGCGGTTTCGCGCGCGCCAGCCCCATCGCACGGAGCACTCGTCACATGAATTCCAAAGAAAATCTCGGCTCGCTGGTGCGTGCCATTCTCGGCACTGCTTTGCTCGGCGCCACGTTGCTGCCAGCAGCGGCTGTTGCAGCCCCGGCGGAAGGCCCAGTTGCTGCTGGCGTCGATGAAGTCGTCATTACTGCGCAGCGCCGTGAACAGAAACTGCAGGACGTGGGTATCTCCGTGACG
>CAIOHZ010000283.1 GCA_903858165.1 uncultured Pseudomonadota bacterium | reverse complement strand
CAGTTCCGCTTCGCTCTTGGAGTGGATATGGCGGCAGCCCCGCAGCAGTTTGCCGACGAAGTTCGGCGGCTCGCTGAAGAACTGAATGAGGTGGCACGCGGGGTCATTCACAGCCTCACCCCCATCCAATCGGCCGTGCTTAGAGTGATGGCGGCCTCCGACCAACGCTACGCTCCTTTCGAAGCCGCCACCCTGGAAAGATACCGCAAGGCCATGCAGCTTTCTGGACAAGCGCCGGACGAATTGAAGGTCGACGTACCCGGTGTGCAACAGGCGCTTATCGCCCTGCAGGAAAAGAAATTGGTCTGGCGCGCCGCTCGCGGCGTCTACGCGGTTGAGGAGAAACATACGGTCGATGTTCTAAATGCCGAGGGCCTGCTCGCCGGACTGCATTAGCACAGCAGCATCATTCGAGCGCTGATTACCTCGCGGCATCCCCTGCTCTTCGTTAACCGCGACCAGCAGCTTCGCCACCCCCGAGATTTATTTTGAGAAATGTTATTGACAACATTCGATGTCATAGTTACATTGAACGCCGTCACTAACATTCTTCATCGGCTCAGCTGAACGCCACAGTCAAGCCCCCGGAGAAGCCAGACAGGAGGTCTTCACCATGCCCCATTCGTCCACGTTCACCGTCAGCATCCAGCCGGAGCGCAGCGCCCTGCTCGCCGGCCACGGCCAAACCATCCACGCCCTGGTGCGCATTCAGGCGCCCGCCGCGCCGGCAGCCCACCAGCAGCGCCAGCCGCTGAATCTCGCGCTGGTCATCGACCGCTCCGGCTCCATGTCCGGCACCCCGCTGCGCGAAGCACGCCGCTGCGTGCAAATGATCCTCCGCTCGCTGCAGCCCACGGACAGCGTCGCGTTGGTCTCCTTCGACACCGAAATCACGGTGAACATCCCGCATCAGGTAGTGGGCACGCAGGGCAATGCACTGTGCCACGTCGTCGACACCATCCACTCGGGCGGCAGCACGGCGCTCTACGACGGCTGGCATGCTGGCGTCGGGCAGGCCCTGCAGGGCCCGAAAGGCACGGCACTCAGCCGGGTGCTGCTGCTGTCGGACGGCGGCGCGAACCACGGCCTTGCGGATCCGGAAGAGATTGCCAACCGCGTGGCCGCCATGGCGCAGGCCGGCGTCAGCACGTCCACGTACGGGCTCGGCAGCGACTTCAACGAACATCTCATGATTGGTATGGGCCGCGCCGGCCGCGGTAACCACTACTACGGCGCCACGGCGGAAGACCTCGAGGACCCGTTCCGCGAAGAGTTCGACTTGCTGCGTGCCCTGCATGCCCGCGGCTTGCGTCTGCACCTCCAAGCGCCTGAAGGCGTGAAGGTGGAAGTGCTGAATGGCTACACGCAAGACCCGGAACGCGGCGCCTACTGCCTGCCGGACCTGCCCTATGGCGGTGAAGCCTGGGCGCTGGTGAAGCTGACGGTGCCCGCTGCGCTGGTACCGGCGATTGAGGCTTCGCCGAGCATGCTGCTGGAAGCCACCGTGAATGGTGTGGACTTGGAAAGCCAGCCGCTGCCGCCGCAGTCCAGTTGGCTGTCGCTGGCCTCACTGCCGGCTGCTGCCTACAGCGTGCTGGTGGAGGACGAGCTAGTTGCCGCGCGCCGCAGCGAACTTCGCGCCGCGGACCTGCAGGAGCGGGCCCAGGCCGCTGCGCGCAACCGCGATTGGCGTCTGGTGGACAAGCTGCTGGCGGAAGCGCTGCATGAGGCCGAAAACAACCCTTGGCTGAAGGGCGTGGTGGAAAGTCTGCAGCGCTACGCGGCCATGCGACAGGAAGAAGCCATGGCGAAGGAAGCGATGTATAGCTCGCAGCGTATGCGTAACCGCGTCACGGCCCAAGACGAGCAGGTGCGCTGCTATGCCTCGGCCAGCGAATCGGACCAAGCCATGTTCCTGCGCCGCAAGGTGGAGCAAGGCAAGGCCATGCCGCGCACGCCCAAGACCCCGCCGAAGCCCACGCCGAAGCCCTGAACCGTGCCT
>CAIOHZ010000282.1 GCA_903858165.1 uncultured Pseudomonadota bacterium | reverse complement strand
GGCTTGTGGATGTATCTGGAAGGACGCCCGGTGCTGCACATTATGGAGAGCACCCGCATGCCTGAACCGCGCCGTGGCGTGCTGGACCACATGGCGTTTCGCGCCGAAGGCCTCCAAGCCACCCTCACCGCCCTGAAGGCGATGGGCGTAGGCTATCGCCTGCGCCGCATTCCGGCACCCATCGACGACTGGCAGTTGTTCTTCGACGACCCGAACGGCGCCACAGTGGAATTCGACTTTGTCGGCAGCGAGCAAGGGGAAACCGATGAGCCATGAATTGAAGCGGACCTTGGGCACGTGGGATCTGACCATTCTGGTGGTCGGCAGCGTCATTGGCTCGGGCATCTTCCTGGTCCCCGGCCCCGTGCTGGCGCAAAGCGGTGGCTCGGTGGCCATTGCCACGGCGGTGTGGCTGGTGGGCGGCTTGCTGTCGCTGATGGGCGCGCTGTCGTATGGCGAACTCGGCGCCATGGAGCAAGGCCCCGGCGGCCTGTACGCGTACATCCGTGATGGCTTCGGCGCCTTCACCGCTTTTCTTTACGGCTGGACCCTGTTCTTCGTCATCGGCGCGGGCACCATCGCCACGTTGGCCGTAGCCGCAGCCGATTACTTGCAGCAGTTCGGGGCTATCACCCCGTTCATGCGCAAGGTCATCGCCGTCGCGCTCATCCTCGGCCTGATGGGGCTGACCGTACGCGGCACGCGTGAAAGCGCCCGCACGCTTAGCGTAGCCACGGCCATCAAGGTAGGCGCCATCCTGCTAATGAGTGCCGGCCTGTTTATCTTCGGCAAGGGTACGCCGGCAACACCATTGGCGACGGCTGCCACCACGTCCTTGTCCATCTCCAGCGTGGGCCTGTCGCTGGTGGCGGTGCTGTGGGCCTATGAAGGCTGGCAGTACAGCACCTTCATCGCTGCCGAAGCCCGCGACCCACAACGCTCGCTGCCGCTGGCCATCGGCCTTGGCACGGTCATTCTCATCGTGCTGTATGTGCTGGCGAACTTCGCCTACCTCGCGGCGTTGGGCCCTCAAGGCGTAGCAGCTTCCGACCGCGTGGCGGGCGAAGCTGTCGCGACAGTACTGGGCCCGACGGCCGGCGGGTTGGTGGCCATCGCCATCATCATTTCCATGTGCAGTGCAGCGCACGGGTCCATCATCACCGCCCCGCGCGTTTATTACTCGATGGCACGCGATGGCATTTTCTTCCGTCGCCTCGCCGAGGTACATCCGAAGTTCGGCACACCGGCACTGGCCATCATCGCCAACTGCCTGTGGGCTTGCGTGCTCGCTGTCACCGGTACCTTCGAGCAACTACTCACTTACGTAGTATTCATCGGCTGGATTTTCTACGCGCTAGGCGCGGCGGCGGTCATCAGCCTGCGTCGCAAGCGGCCAGACACGGTGCGGCCCTTCAAGGTGCCGGGTTACCCGTACACGCCCCTCTTGTTCGTGCTGGCCGCGGCCGTCATCGTGGTCAGCACCATCGTCGAACAGCCGGTGCAGTCGGCGGTGGGCATTGGCGTGGTGCTCATGGGGGCGCCCGCCTATTGGTTGTGGCGCCGGCGGGCGGTCAAGGAAACTGCGCGCTAGCCACTGCAGCGGAAACGGGCGCGCTAGCTAACGCGCCCGTGGGGCCGCTAACCCCAAACGTCGGGGCCGAATATGGCGACACTCGCGCCGTCGTACTGAATGGCCGGGATGCGGTCCGTCTTCTGCAGCAGTGGGCCGTCAATGTCGACGAGATCGCACAAGCAGCCGACCACGAACGTCGGCGCCATCGCCAGTGAACTGCCGGCCATGCAGCCGACCATCAGGCCCATGCCGCGAGCACGGGCAGCCGCTGCCAATTCGAGCGCATGGGTC
>CAIOHZ010000281.1 GCA_903858165.1 uncultured Pseudomonadota bacterium | reverse complement strand
CGCTGAAGCCGCCATCATCGGCGCGCACAATGCGGAAAACGCTTTGGCCGCACTGCTTGCCGCGCAGCATGCGGGCGTGCCGTTGGCTGCAGGCATCGCTGCACTCGCTGCCTTCCGTGGCGTAAAGCGCCGCATGGAAGTTCGCGGCTGCGTGCGTGGCGTTACGGTATACGACGACTTCGCGCACCACCCCACGGCCATTGCCACTACCGTTGAAGGCTTGCGCCAGCGCGTGGGCGCGGCGCGTATTCTGGCGGTGCTGGAGCCGCGCTCCAACACCATGCGTCTTGGCACCCACCGCGAGCACTTGGCGGCTTCACTGAAAGGTGCGGATGCGGTGTACTTCTACCAGCCGGCCGGGCTCGACTGGGACTTGGGCCCGGTATGCACAGGGCTTCAGGGCCGCGGCAGCGTCGCCGGGGACATCGATGAACTGGTGCATACCTTGGCTGCGGCCGCGAAGGCCGGCGACCACGTGCTCATCATGAGCAATGGCGGCTTCGGTGGCTTGCACGGCAAGCTCTTGCAGGCGCTGGCCCCATGACCCGCACGCTGCCGCTATTTCCGTTGGGCAGCCTGGTGTTTCCGGGTGGCCCTTTGCCGCTGCGTATCTTCGAGCCGCGCTATGTGAACCTCGTGAAGCGCTGCATGCAAACGGACAGCGGCTTCGGCGTGGTGTTGCTGTTCCGCGGCAACGAGGCGGGAACGGCTGAAGCTACCACAGCGGGCATTGGCACCGAGGTGCGCATCATCGACTTCGACCGCTTGCCCGATGGCTTGCTCGGCATCACTTGCCGTGGCCAGCAACGTTTTCGCATTCTGCGCGCTTGGCGCGAAGCCGACGGCTTGAACATCGCGGAAGTGGAGGATCTGCCTGCGCCACCCATCATCACCATCCCGGCAGACCTGCGTTTCATGGCGGAAATTCTCGAGCGGGTCATGCCTGAATTGGGCGAGGACTATGCCGCGCTTGAAGCGCGTTACGACGATGCGCAGTGGGTGAGTTGCCGCTTGGCGGAAGTGCTCGCCATGGAAACCTTCGAGCGCCAAGCGCTGCTGGAACTGGACGACCCGTTGGACCGCTTGCAGATGCTGGTGAAGAAAGTTCGCGGCGACGATTGAGGCGCTGGCGATTGGCTGAGGATGCGGTGTTGGCGTGAGCTGAAGCCAACACCGCCAGCTTGATCAGTTGGCGTCTGCGCTTTAGCGCTGGTGACCAATCCACTCGGTGAACGGCCGCCGCCTCGCCCACGCGAGCGTTGTCAGGCCCAGTGTCCACCCCAGCACCAGCCAACCCGTGAAGCCATCGATAGGGCTGATGAGTACTGCCAGCGGGGCATCGGGGTTGAGATGGGTGCTGCCCACCGACATCTTCATGACCCACACCCACCCAGCGTGCAGGCCCACGCTCAGGGCGATGCTGCCGGTCCACAGTCGCGCCAATGACAACAAGACGCCCACGGCGGTCAAGGCCAGAAAGCTGTCCACCATGCCCATAGGGTGGGCGAAGTGCCGCAAGGACTGCTGCAGCAGGTTCAGCCCACTGTCCCATTGGACCGCAGCCGGGTCCATCTTGGAACGCGCCAGGAAATGCAGGCTGGCGAAGAGCGCAGAGCTGGCCACGATGGCCACTGCCAGCCGCCAGGAGCCTGCGTTGTTAGGGTGGAGGCGTGCGCCCGCAAGCTGTGCGCTGTCGCTGGGCGAGGCGAGGCTGGGGCCGACCCAGGGAGCGAGCAGTGCGCCCAGCAACAAGCCCCGGTAGAAGGTTTCTTCAAGGAAGCCGACGGCCATTCCGCTGAGTGCACCGGAAAAGAACAGTTCGACGAGACGCGCCACGTCTAGCCCGGGACGCGGTGTGCGCAGTTCCCAGCCAGAAACCATGGCCGCTACCGGCAGCATGGTGACGATGCCCAGCACCGTGCCCAAGCCTAGTTGGCGCAAGAACTGTGGCCGGGCGAGGCCGTAGCCCCACGCCGGCTTGCCGCGCAGTTGCAGACGCCACACCACCCACGCCACACCGCCCACCATGCTCAGTTGCCAAAGCCGGCTGGCCAATTTGGGAAAGGGAATGCCATGGGCGGCACCGTCGATGGCCAGATACAACGGGCCGGTGACTAGGGCCGTGAGCACCAAGGTGCCGAGGATGGCGAGCAGGAAATGGCTGAAGACGCGCATAGCGTGAAGGTAAGCGTTTTTGCAAGTTTACGCCACGAATTCGGGATGGTTTTTCGTAGCGCCGCACCCGAAACTAGGCACTCACTGGTGCGCTTGCGGACCAGTGATTCATCGCCAGGAAGGCGTCTCAATCATGGGTTGGTTGGCCTATTGGGCCAGCGGCCTCAAGGAGCCAAGGTATGGAAACCTCTCGTCCCGTCCCCCCCGCCCAACCCGTCAGCGGTGTCGTAGGGCAAGGTGCTGTCGCTGTCATCGAAGCGCTGGTAGCGGGGCGCAACCCCTTGCTGGGCGGGCCGTTGCCGCCGGAGCATTTGTGTCTCGAGCCAGCGGTGAACGCCGCCTTGTGGTGCGCGCTCGGCGCTCTCGACGAGGTGGCTCTGCGTCAGGAGCGGCGCGCGCGTTTGCCGGACAAGGTAGGCAAGCCGTGGACGCCTGCCGAAGATGCGGAGCTGGTACGCGCGTTCGATGCCGGCGAGCCCTTGGCCGTTATCGCTGCCCGGCTCTCGCG